>CAYSCF010000396.1:0-5870 GCA_964429305.1 uncultured Sandaracinaceae bacterium
GTCGCTCGTGAACCTGCTAGAGGGCTGGGCGGGGCGCGTGCAGGACCCCGCGGTCGCCTCGCAGTCGCTCTTCGAAGCGGGCGAGCTCGCGTGGGGCGCGCTGCACGATCAAGCGCGCGGCGTCGGTCTCTACGAGCGCGCGATGCAGCGCAACGGTGCGCACGCCGATGCGTTCGGTCGCCTCTCCTCGCTCTACGAATCGAACGGCGACTTCACGCGCCTCGCGCAGCTCATCGAGTCGCACGCGGACGCGCTCTCGCGCACGAACACCGACCCGCGGCTGGTCGCAGGCCTGCACCAGCGGCTGGGCGAGCTCTGGGAGACGACGTTCCAGCGCCCCGACAAGGCGATCCTCCATTACCGCCGCGCGTTCGAGCTCGATCCCACGCTGGTGCCCGCCATCTACGCGGCGCGCGAGATCTATCGGCGCGCGGGGAACATGAAGGCGGTCGGCACGCTGCTCGAGCAGGAGATCAAGGCCGAGCAGGACAGCGAGCGACGCATCGCGCTGCTGCGCGAGCTCGGGCACCTGCGGCTCGAGAGCCTCGCCGATCCGGATGGCGCGCTCGCGGCGCTCAAGCGCGCAGCGGTCGAAGACCCGAACAACTTCGAGGTTCAGGGCGACCTGGCGCGCTCGTATCTCGCGCGTGCAGAGCGCGCGAAGGATCCGATGATCGCCGACGCGGATCGTCGACGCGCGGCGGACTCGCTCTGGCACATCGCGCAGAACCAGGGCCCGAACGAAGCGGTCGAGACGCTCGCGCAGGCGCTCGACGCCTCGCCCGATCACGAAGGCTCGCTGGCCTTGCTCGAGCGCATCGCCGAGCGCGTCGGCCACTTCGAGCTGCTCCCGCCGCGCTGGGTCGCGTTCCTCGCGCGTGCGCCCGATGGCGCGGGCGCGCGCGAGCGCCGCAATCGTCTCGGTCACGCCTACCTCGAGGCCGGCCAGCTCGACTACGCGGCGACGTGCTTCGAGTGGTTGCTCGAAGAGGGCGATCCGGCGGCGGCCGACACGCTCGTCGGGATCTACCGTCAGCTCGGTCGCGAGGCCGACGCCATGCGTGCGCTCGACGTGGCGGCGCGCAGTCTCCCGCCCGCGGCCCGCGTCCCGCGCCTGCGCGAGATGATGTCGATGTCGATGTCGAGCGGCGACGCGACGGCGGCCGCGCAGCACGCGCGCGGCATCCTCGAGGTCGACCCGTCGGATCCCGAAGCGCTGACGTTCCTCGAAGGGGATCTCCGCAAGCGCGGCGCGTGGGCCGAGCTGCGCGACTTGATGCTCGCGACCGTGCGCGTGCCGGGCCTCGCGCTCGATGCGCGCAAGCAGCGGCTCCGCGAGGTAGCGCAGCTCTGCGAGAAGCGGCTGAACGATCAGGGCGGAGCGATCAGTGCGCATCAAGGCGTGGTCGCCCTCGATCCGGCGGACCGCGACTCGCGCAACGCGCTCCTGCGTCTGCTCGAAGCGGCGCAGCGCTGGGACGATCTCGCGCAGGCGCTCGAGCGAGAGATCGCTGGCGCGAACGAGGTCGAGGCGCAGGCGGAGCTGCTCCGCAAGCTCGCCCTGATCCAGCTCGACAAGCGGCACGACGAGACCGAGGGCATCAACGCGCTGCGCGGCCTGCGTGCCGTGGCGCCCGAAGACCGTGCAGCGCGAGATCGGCTCGCCGACCTCTTGATCGTCCGCGAGGACGAGATCACCGACGCGATCCCGCTCTTCGAGTGGCGCGTCGCCGAGGCGAACAAAGGCCCGGCGCGCGCCGGAATGCGGCGCACGCTCGCGGCCGCGTACGAGAGCATCGGCGAAGAAGAGAAGGCGTTCGAGTCGTGGACGCGCCTGCTCGAGGACGAGCCGAAGGACCTCGACGCGCTCGAGCACATGGCGACGATCGATCAGCGATCGGGCAACGCCGAGCGCTTGCTCTCGACGCTGACGTATCGCGCGGACGTCGAGACCGGTGCCGAGCGCGCCGCGACGCTGCGTCGCATGGGCGACATCGCCGACGCGGAGCTCAAGGATCTCGATCGGGCCGCCGAGCTCTACGCGCGCGCGCTCGAGCTCGCGCCGAGCGACGAGTCGCTGCTCGATGCGCTCTCGAGCGCCTACCAGCGCGCCGAGCGCTACAAGGATCTCGTCGTCCTCTTGCGCGATCGCGCGCGGAAAGAGACGGTAGCCTCCTCGCGCGCCGCGATCTATCGGCGCATCGCACGCACGCTCCACGAGCGCGTCCAGAACGACGAGGGCGCGGCCGAGGCCTATCAGGAAGTGCTCGCGGCGGGCGAGGACACCGAGGCGCTCACGTTCCTCAAGAACCGCGCGAACGCGAAGGGTGATCTCGATGGGGTCAGCGCACTGCTGCATCGGCTCTCGCTGATCGCGCCCGACGCGACACAGAAGCGCGACCTGATGATCGAGCGCGCGACGCTCTTGAGCGAAGGGCTCGGCAGGCCGCACGAAGCGATCGGGATCCTGCAGACGGTCGTGCGCGACGTCGATGCGCAGCATCTGCCGTCCCTCGGACAGCTCGGCGATCTCACGGAGAGCACCGGCGATCATGCCGGCCTCGCCGAGGCGCTCGAGCGCACGCTCGTGGTGCTGGAAGATCCCGGGCTGCGCGTGCCTGTCGCCCAGCGGCTCGCGGATCTCGCGGAGCAGCAGCTCGGAGACAAGAAGCGCGCGATCGAGGCGCTCGATCGCTGGAGCGAGGCCGATCTCATGGACCCCGTGCCCGTGCGACGGCTCGTGCCGCTGCTCGAGGCGGAAGGGCGCTGGGACGCGCTCGTGGTCGCGCTCGATCAGCTCAGCGAGCTCGAAGAAGACGACGCGGCGATCGGCGCCGTGACGCTCCGCGCCGCCGACATCAGCCACCGCAAGCTCGGCGACGTCGATCGCGCATGGGGCCGGCTCGTTCCACGTGTCGCGGGTGGCGATGCGGCCGCGGAGACGGCACTGCGCTCGCTGGCGAAGGAGACGGATCGCGGCGCGGTGCTCGTCGAGCTCTACGTCACGCTCGCCGACGATGCCGAGAGCGCGGACGAGAAGACGCGCCGCTACGCCGACGCGGCCGTCGTCGAAGAGCAGTACCGGAACAACGCCAAGGGCGCGCTCGAGCTGATCCTCAAGGCGTTCGGCGTCGTGATCCAGGCGGGCGGCGGGGCGCCGGATCTCCGCTATCTCGACGAGGCCGATCGTCTCGCGACGCTCGCGGGCGACTACGCGCGCCTCGGTCAGGTCTACGACACGCTCGTTCGTCGCACGGAAGATCGCGACACGAAGGTGCGCCTGCTGCTGCGTCACGCGCACATCCTGGAAGAGAAGGCCGGCGATCCCGGCGGCGCCCTCGATCGGCTCCTGCGCGCGCTCTCGCTCACGCCGGGCGACGAGTCGCTGCTCGCGTACGCCGAGACGGTCGCCGAAGCGGCGGGTCGCACCGAAGATCTCCTCGTCGTCTACGATCGCCGTCGCAAGGACGCGACCGACGATGCAGGACGCGTCGAAGCGCTCCTGCGCGCGGCCGTCGCGTGCGAAGAGCGCATCCCCGATCGCGAGCGCGCGATCCATTTCGTCGCGCAGGCCGTCGCGCTCTCGGTGCGCGAGCCCTCGGTGACCGAGCGGATCGAGCAGGCGTGTCGCGAGATGAACAGCACGAGCGAGCCGTCGATGATGCACGCGCTCGTCGACGTGCTCGCGAAGCTGTCGGGCGACATGGAGGCCGATCCGCGCGGCGGTGCAGCGCTGCTGACGCGTGCGGCGCGGCTCTACGAGACGGAGCTGAAGGACACCGAGAGCGCGTTCGGAGCGCTGATCCGTGCAACGACGTTCGCGCCCTTCGATGACGCGGCCCAGGACGCGCTCGAGGTGCTGGCGGGCAAGCTCGGTCGCAGCAAGGCGCTCGACGAGCACCTCGAGAAGCTCGTCGAAGAAGCGCTCGATGCGAAGACGGCGGGCGCGCTCATCCGTCGTCGCGCGGCGCTCTTGAGCCGCGAGGGCAAGCATGCCGACGCGGCCGACGCGTGGGCGAGGCTCAAGAACCTCATGCCCAACGACGAGGGCGTCCGTGCCGAGCTGCGTCGTGCGCTGCGTCGCGCCGGCAAGCACCAGGATCTCTTGCTCGCGCTCGGTCAGGACCTGCAGAAGGCCAAGGATCCGGGGGCGAAGCTCACCGTCGCGCGCGAGATCGCCGACACGTGGGAGCGCGATCTCAAGAACAAGTGGGAAGCGATCGAGGCCTGGAACAAGGTGCTCGCGCTCGCGCCGGAAGACGCCGAGGCCGCCGAGGCGGTCGCGCAGATCAAGGCCGGCACCATGCGCGTCCGCGATCCGGCCGATGCAGGCGAGCGCATCGCTCCGCCCGCGCCTGCGGCCGAGGAGGCGCCCGTCGGGCCGCGTCCTGCCGAGCCGGAGACGGATCAGGTGTCGCTCGACCGCGAAGTCGATCGCCTCGAGGCACGCGAGGACGACGAGGTCACCGGCCAGCGCAGCTCGCCTGCCGAGCCGATCAGCGAGCCGCCGCCGGCTCCGACGGCTCCCGCCGAGTTCGACGACGAGACGCAGCTCGCGACGCAGCACGAGATCGAGCAAGCGAGCGAGCTCGCGGATGCCGCGCCTCTTCCGCACGAAGCCGGCGCGCTCCAGCCGAACGAGGATCCCGCGGAGGCGCGCATCGACGAGGCCGCGCGTCCGAGCACGCGTCCGGCCGCATCGCTCGACGACGTCGAGGCGGTCGAGGAAGACCTCGACGCGGATCTCGACGGGCACCTCGACGAGATCGACGAAGTGGACGAGGTCGACGAGGTCGACGAAGGGGGCCTCGGCGCACTCGACGCGTTGATCGCGAAGAAGAGCTCGCGGCCGCCGCCGCCGCCGGCCGCGCGCACGTCGATGTCGCCCGCGCGGCCCAGTGTGGCGCCTCCGCCCCCGCCCTCGGGGCCGCCGCGTGTGTCACGCCCACCGCCTCCGCCGCCGCCGAAGAAGCAGTAGAAGGAACGCTCCTCCGAGATCCCCTCTGGATCTCTCGTCGTCTACCCCTCAGAATCGGTTCAGCGCGTCGTCATGCAGAGCTCGCCCCCCGAGACCCAGTCGTCGTCTGCATCCAAGCCCGAGGCAGCGCGCTCCCCCGTCACGGCGGACGATCAGGCGTATGCCGACGCGCTGCGCGGTGTGGGGCTCGCGCCGGACCTCGTCGGTGAAGAGCTGGTGCGCGTCGCGCGCAAGGCGCGTCCCGAGCCGGTCATCGAGCGCACGATCGACATGATCGAGGCGTACTACGAGGCCAACGGAGACCACGCGCTCTCCCAGACACGACGCAGTGTCGATCGCTACCTGTGCCAGCGCGCGGACGAGGCGGTCGGGACGACGGCGCTCCTGAACCATCTGGGCGCGCTCGCACCGGAGCTCGGGGAGATCGCGCTCGAGCGCATCGGTGGCGGAGAAGAAGGTCCGCTCGTGCTGCGCGCGGGCGAGCACTTCGCCGCGCTGCTCGACGACTACGAAGAGAACCTCGAGACGGGCGAGATCGATCTGCGCGACATCGAGGTGGCGCGCCAGGGACAGGCCGTGACGCTCCGAGGCCTCGTGCGTGCGTTGAACGCGCTGCTCGAGCGCTTCGGCGTTCGCGAGCGGATGGTGCCGCTGCGCTCCGACGCCGATCGCGAGGTCTACGTCGCGCTGCCGCTCACCGAAGCCCTCGAGCTCGCACGCCTCGGCCACCTCGAAGAGGACAGCGCCGAAGACGTGATGGAGCTCGGCTGTTGGTAGCCCGAGGCGGTTCGAGCGGGTGGCCAGAGATCGGAGCGATCAGCCACGACACGCTCGATGCGCAGTCGATCGAAGAAGAGCTCCGTCACTGAACGTGACGGCGCGCGTCGCCCGC
>CAYSCF010000397.1:0-5854 GCA_964429305.1 uncultured Sandaracinaceae bacterium
TGGTCCACGGCGCGCTCGGGCCGGAGCTGATCGCGTTCGATTCGAGCCGGCAGGCATGGGTCACCGGGATGGGGCTCGCCTCGCTCGTGTCGCCTCCCGATCTGCTGCGCGCGCTCGGCGCGACGGGAGGGCGGCATCTCGCGCCCGAGCAGGTTCGTCTCGAGCGCCCCACCGCAGCGGCCGACGTGCATGCCCTCGGCGTGATGCTCTTCGAGCTCGTGAGCACGAGCGCGCCGTACACCGGCGACACGGCCGTCACGCTCTTCAAGTCGATCGCCGAGGGCGCGCCCCCGCCGCTGCCGACGCACGTGCCTCTGCAGATCGCGCGCATCGTGTCGCGCGCGCTCGCGAAGGCTCCCGCGGATCGCTTCGCCGACGCAGGTGCGATGCTCGACGCGCTCGAGTCGTCGCGCGCGATCCCGGAGGTCGCGCTCTCGCGCACGCGCGGCGACGAAGAGATCGCGTGGGGAGGCGAGAGCGCCGACGAGTCGGTCGGCCAGCGCTCCACCGAGCGCGTGCGCGATCGCGTCGCGGCACCGGGTCGTGTCTCCCGCTTCACGGGCGCGCTCGCGCAGCAGCAGCTCGCTTATGCCCGCAGCCGCCATCCACGCGAGGTCGAGCGCGCGCTCGCGTCGCTTCCCGCCGCCGATCGCGACGAGATCGAGTCGGCGACGGCCGTGAGCTGGCTTCGCATCGAGCCGTTCTCGACGTTCCACGATCGGCTCGCGCACGAGCTCGGTCGGCCCGTCGACGAGACGCACGCCGAGATCGTCGCCGGAGGCAGTCGCAAGACGTTCGGAACGCTGTGGCGCATGTTGCTGCGCGTCGGCGGCGCACGGCTCGTGATGACGCGCGCGCCGGTCGTCTACTCCAAGACGTACGACACCGGCGAGATGCGCACGAAGGACATCACCGAGCAGGGCGGCACGTTCGTCCTCTCGGGGTGGCCGCACGTGCCGGAGTTCGTGCTGCGCGGTCTGCGCGCGGGTATGTCCGTGGGGCTCGAGAGCGTGGGCCGCACGGGGATCGTGATGACGTCGACACGGACGCCCGACGGCGCCGTGTTCAGCGCACGCTGGGACACCTGAGGCTGGAACAACGAGGGAGGGGAACGTGGCTCTGGACGGAGTGAACCTGCACACATTCATCTTCACGAAGTTGGTCGAGAAGCAATTCGACGACTTCGTGCCACCGCAGCTCTCGGACATCCTGAACAAGCCGGTGAAGGGCGTTCGCGTCCATCACGATCCGACGCTCGACATCGACGTCGGCACCGACGACTTCGAGGAAGCCGGGCTCAATCCCGTGGGCAAGTGGCTCGTCGAGCGCATCCACCAGCTCACGCCGATGAGCGATCCGAACGTGCGCTATCGATCGATCGCGGACGCGCAGGACGAGATGCAGGCCGAGTTCGGCAAGCGCATGATCCGCGAGGTCGACTGGAAGGATCCGACCAGCGACGACGCGCTCGTTCGTCTCGTCACGCAAGGCCTCGGCGCGCACACGCTCTCCCGCGGCGACACACCGAAGACGTGGGTCAGCGACCTCTCGTACGTGCTCGACTTCCGCGTGCGACGCGGTTTCTTGCGCTACGGCGCCAAGCTCGTCATCGAAGAAGACGGTCACGGCAAGCTCGTGCCGCGCTCGATCTCCTGGGCGCGCGGCACGAGCGAGGCAGGCGATGCGAGCTGGGAGAAGGCCAAGCTCGCATATCGCGTGACGCTCGCGTTCGTGGCGACGGTCCGCGATCACGCGGTCGGCTGTCATTTCTTGCCGGCGAACTCGCTCGTGATCGCGACGCGAACGCAGCTCGACATCACGCATCCGATCCGCCGCTTGCTGCGCGCGTTCCAGTTCCGTACGCCGGCGATCAACGCGGGCGCGCTCGTGACGCTGATCCCGCCGCGCGCGATCTTCTCGCGTCTCTTCGCGCTCGAGTGGCCGGAGCTGGTCCGTTTCTACGCGCACGCCAAGTCGTACTGGCGATGGCGCACGCCGCTCGAAGAGGTCGAGCTCACCGGCACGCGCGCGCTCGGACGGCATCATCCGTACAGCGAGGACGCGCTCGATCTCTATCGGCACGAGCATCGCTTCGTCACGGAGTATCTCGATGCGATCCAGATGCGCGAGCGTCCGTCCGACGATCCCGCGCTCGCCGCGTTCCATCGCGAGCTCGTGCGTGTGCTGCCAAAGACCGCTGGCGTTCCTCCGATCGACACACGCGAGCAGCTCGCCGACCTGCTGAGCGTCGCGATGTGGACCGGTACCGGCTGGCACGAGCAGGCCGGCGGCGCGATCGCCGACTATCTCTCTCGCCCGGACTTCGTCGTGCCCGCGATGCGCGATGCGGAAGTCTTCGAGGACATGCTGCCGAGCAAGCAGACCATGGTGCAGGGCGTGATGCTCGGCATCCTCACGAACTTCAACATGCCCGAGATCGACTCGAACCTCTGCGCGTTCGTACCGAAAGAAGCGCATCCTGCCGTCATACGATGGCTCGATCAGCTCACCGTGCTCAAGCGGACGATCGACGAGCGCAATCGCTCGCGACAGCAGCCCATGCACACCTTCGATCCGGCGAACGTCGAGATCAGCGTGAGCATCTGATGGCGCTGCTCGCATCGATCTTCCGCGCGACGCACGGGGGCGAGCGCGACCTGCTCGACAACGTGCCCGGGCCCACGCCGATCTGGCTCGTCGGCAACGGGCTCGACCTCGCAGGCGGTGACCTCCACGTGAAGTTCGAAGCGTGGCGCGCGAAGTACGGCGACCTCTTCCGCTTCTGGCTCTTCGACAAGCCGAGCCTCGTGACGGCCAAGCCCGAGCACGTCGTGCGCATCCTCGTCGAGAAGCCCGACGAGTGGATCAAGAACGTCCCGCGCGCGGCGACGAAGCCCGTCGGCGGCGAGAGCGTGTTCCGCAGCCCGGGGCCGCCCGATTGGAAGCCGCGCCGCGTCGCGCATCCGTTCGAGCAGCCGTGGGTGGGCGAGTTCTTCGAGGGCATCTGGCCCGTCGTGCGCGACGCGACGCGCAAGCGATTTTCGCCCCTGCGCGGCGAGGTCGATCTCTACCAGGAGATCCTCCAGTGCAGCTGGGCGAGCTTCTCGCTCGGCGCGCTCGGCGAAGTGCTGCCGCACGAGGCCTTCGTCGAGCACGAGACGCTCCTCAAAGAGGTCGGCCGCCGCGGCGTGGTCCCGATCTCGATCGATCCGGTCTTCTGGTGGCGGCGCTCGAGCTGGTTCTCGCGCCTGGAAGCTCGGCTCGCGCGCGGATCGATCGGCGAAGGGCTCGATCTGATCTCGCGCATGGCGAAGGCCGGCACCGATCTGAGCACGCATCGTGTGCGCGACGAGATCGGGAACATCTTCGCTGCCGGCATGAAGAACGCCGCCGTCGCAGCCAGCGCGGTGACCTTCTTGCTCGGCAAGCATCCCGAGTGGCGCGCACGCGTCACCAAGGAGATCGCGGACGCGGGCGGCATCGACGCGATCGATCGCAACGCGCTCGTGTCGCTCCCCGTCTTCGATCGCGTCGTGAAGGAAGCGCTGCGCCTCTATCCGGCCGTCGCCGGGTTCGTGCGCGAGGTCGCGCCCGGCCGCGACGTCGAGCTCGACGGGCACCATCTTCCCCAGGGCACGCAGGTGTTCCTCCTCTCGTGGGTCGTGCATCGTCATCCGGAACTCTGGCCCGATCCGACGCGCTTCGATCCCGATCGCTTCCTCGTGGAGCCGCGCCCGGGCACGTACTTCCCGTTCGGTCTCGGCGAGCGCTACTGCGTCGGTCGCGACTGGACGCTGCTCGTCGCCAAAGGAATCGTCGCGACGCTGCTCGGCCACGAGGACGTCACGCTCGATGCGAGCGCCGACTTCGAGACGAAGCTCGTCGCCGTCCTCACCATTCCGAAGAACGGCGTGCCCGCGATCGTCTCTCCGAAAATAGGGGCTCCCAAATGAAGGCTCTGATCTACACCGGTCCGCAGTCGCTCGAGTGGCAGGAGCGTCCCGATCCGCGCATCGCGGGACCGAACGAGGCCATCGTGCGTCCGATCGCATCGACACCGTGCGATCTCGATCGCGCGATCATCGCGGGCAAGACGCCTCTCTTTCCGCCGTTCGAGATCGGGCACGAGTGCGTGGCCGAGGTGATCGAGGTCGGTGACGCCGTGTTGCGCACGAAGGTGGGCGACGTCGTCGTGGTGCCGTGGAGCATCCACTGCGGCGCGTGTGGACGTTGTCGCCGAGGCCTGACCGCGAGCTGCGAAGTCGTGCCGCCGCGCGCGATGTACGGCACCTTGCTCGGCGGCGACTTCGGCGGCCTCTTCTCGGAGAAGGTGCGCGTGCCGTACGCGGACGCGATGCTCGTCCCGGTGCCCGAGGGGCTCGACCCGGTGCGCGTCGCGTCGGCGAGCGACAACCTCACCGACACGTGGATCGCCGCGAGCGAGATCGTGAAGCGCGGGCCGATTCCCGTGCTCGTCGTCGGCGGTGCGGGCGGCATCGGCCTCTACGCGATCCAAGCCGCGCTCGCGGCGGGCGCGACGAAGGTGCTCTACGTCGATCGCAGCGAAGAACGCATGACCCACGCGCTCACGCTCGCCGAGCCCGGCCGCATCGAGTGCAAGCCGCGCGACGACTCGCGCTTGCCGGAGCACGACGTGGTGATCGATGCGAGCGCGCATCCGGCCGAGCTCCCACGCGCGATCCGCGCCGTCGCGCCCGGCGGCATCTGCGTGAGCCTCGGCGTCTACTTCATGGACGTCCCTTTCCCGATGCTCGACATGTACGCGAACGACGTCGCCTTCCGCATCGGCCGCCCGAGCGTCGGCCCGCGCATCGCGGAGGTGCTGTCCTTGGTGGAGCGCGGCGCATGGAAGCCGGAGCTGGTCACGCAGAAGGTGACGGGCGAGAGCGACGCGATCGACGTGCTGAAGAGCAAGGCGATGAAGCCGGTGATCACGCGTCCGCGGATGGCGTGACGTACGCATCGGCGACCATCGCCTTCATGCCGTGAACGTCACACGGGCCGACGCAAAATGTTGGCGCCGCCAACTCCCGAGGTCGACGGACGTGGCGAACCCCATCCGTGGCGCGGAAGAAGGGAATGGCCGCGCTCGTCAGCCGCCGGCTTCGCGAGCTTCGTAGCGAGCGCGGCTGGAACCAGGTACGGCTTGCGACCGAGGCCAAGGTCGGACGAGCAACGGTCGCGACGATCGAGGCTGGTCACGACGTACCGTCGCTTCGGACCATCGAAGCGCTCGCGGCCGCGCTGGACGTGCCCGCCGCGTCGCTGTTTCTCGATCCGAGTCGAAGGGCACGAGATGCGACGGCGCACGCGGCGCTGACCGGCTCCGAATCCCTCGCCCAGCGGTTGGCGGCGCTCGTGCGGAGTGAGCGTTGATCGCCATTGACGACGCCTTCGTCCGGCAGCACGAGCCCATGGTCCGCCGGACGGCTGCCAGCGTCGCGCGTCGGCTCAACCTCGCCCGGGCGATCGACGACCTGGTCTCGATCGGGTTCGAGGCGCTGCTGGCAGCGCGCTCTTCGTTCGACGAGAGCCGCGGCGTTCCGTTCGAGGGCTTCGCGTACTACCGCGTGCACGGCGCGATGCTCCAGGACGGCGTGAGCATCGACGGTCTGTCGCGCCGCACGCTCGCCCGCGTCATGCGCGCCGGAGACGCCGCCGCCGAGGCACTCGCCGAAGAGCGCGCCCAGCGCGACGACGCGGGCGAGGTCGACCAGGCGACGCTCGGCTTCGAGTCGCTCTTCGGCAAGCTCACTGGCGCACTCGTCTGTGCGCGGCTCGCCGAAGAGGAGAAGACGCCCGAGTCGCAGCTCATCCACGAGCTGGAGCGTGC
>CAYSCF010000398.1:0-5845 GCA_964429305.1 uncultured Sandaracinaceae bacterium
GGCCGTAGCGAGGATTGTTGAAGACGTCGAACATCGCGCGTAGGAACTTCGCGAACGGGCGGTGGTTGCCCGTATTGAGGCCGAGGAGCTGGATGCGCTTGAACGCTTCCTTCAGTCGCCGGCCGTCGGGGTCGACGAGATCCATCGGCTTGAAGAAGACGTCGCGGAAGAACGGCTGCGCGTGCCACATCAATCCCGCGAGGGACAACGCCGCCCGTGCCCGCTGACGCTTGCCGCGCTTCGGCTGCTTCTCGAGCCACGCGTCGTACTCGCTCGACGCGTAGTACTCGCTCATGTGGTAGTCGACCGCGATGTGCCGCGACTCGTCGCGGTTGATGAGCTTCATCGCCGCATGGCTCATCTCGTCGTCGACGAAGTCGTCGATCGATCGCAAGAGCGCGATGTCGAGCAGGAGCTCGCCCGTCGTGATGTAGGAGTTCGCGATGTCGGGCGAGAGGCTCTTGACCGCCTTCACGAAGTGCTCGGCGAAGCGCACGAGGTGCGGGTTGCGCTCGTACGTCTCGTAGTGGTGCACGTCGTAGTGACGCGCGAGGCGATCGGCGACGCGACTGTGCCGCTCCTCGTCGACGACGAACGTCTGGAAGATCGCGCGCAGCGTCGGGTCGGTCGCGAGATCGCGTTGCACGGCGAAGAGCGCGCCCGCGAGCTGCTCGATCCCGCTCATGTCGGTGAAGTATTGGACGATCGCGATCTCGTCCTCACGCGGCAGCGCCCGTGGCTTCACCGACCAGTCGAGGTCGCGATCGATCTGCCACTGATCGCGCCGCGCCATCTCGAGCATGCGGGGGAGATCGACAGCCATGAACCCATGTTAACGCAAGCATCGGCCGGACGCCGCATTCGCCCGCGGGAAGATCTCCGCAGGCGAGGCGTAGATCGCGCGATGGCTGCGCGCATCCTCATTCTATTCGTGCTTCTGTTCGCCGCCACGGCGAGAGCGGACGAGGACGCACCGAGCGCATGTCTGCCGCCTGGCTTCTGGTACCGCTTCGGACACTACGAGCACAACGTGATCGCCGATCCCGCGGGCCGTACGCCGCGCTTCGCCGCGATCGCCGGCTCGTTCCAGACGGGTCGCGCGGTCGAGCGGGCTTCGCGCGGCATCGCGAGGACGAGCGTCGCGCTCGGATATCCGTGGATCGTCGCGAACCACGATCTGCAAGTGGTGGGCGCGTGCCACGACGCGATCGTGGTCGTCGCGGGCCTGTTCGCGACGGAGAGCGACGCGCGTACGTGGCGCGATGCCGACGCTGCGCGACGCGGCCTCCGGATCGTGACGATCGGTACGGACGATGTCGCCGATCCGAACTGCATCTGGACGCAAACGGCCGACGGGCTCGCGGACGCATGGGGACGGCGGCTCGAGGTCACGCCCATCGATCCGACGAGCGACGCGCCGGCGTTCGACGCAGCGCAGGTGGATGCGATCGCCGATGGCGGCTATGCGCCCACGCGCGCAGAGGCAATCGCGTCGCTCACGCCGATGTGCATGGTTCCGAGAGCAAGTGTGTTCGTCTTCTCGGACGCCGCCGTGCGATGGGGATGGGCGCGCGTCCGATGCGGAGCACGCATCGCGTACGTGCCGGTCGAGCACGCGATGCAGAGCTACGTGGTCGAGGAGCGTGCGGGCGGATCGGCGCGTCTGTACCAAGTGACCGACGTCGCCTGCGACATGGCGAACACGGACGTGTGGAGCTTCTCGCGCGATGGGCGGAGCGAGATCCCTGGCGAGCCACCGACGTTCGGCGCGACCTGCGGCGGGCGCTCGTAGGCGATCAGGGGCAGACGCAGCGAACGATGTCGCCGCCGCTGGGCACGCGCCCGATCTGTCCGCACGCGAGATTGAACGGCGCGCTGGTGCAGCGCTGAGCGCCAGCGTGTGAGGGGTCGGGCGAGCAGGCGGAGTACATCTCGATGCAGCCAGGCATCTCCGGAGAGAGCGGGTGGATCTCGCGCGTGCCCGGGGCCGCGGGGGCGAGAGAGGGCGCGGGCGCGAGAGAGGGGGTGGGAGCGAGAGAGGGCACGGGCGCGAGAGAGGGGGTGGGAGCGAGAGAGGGCGCGGGCGCGAGAGAGGGCGCGGGCGCGAGAGTGGGAGTGGGAGTGGGAGCGAGAGAGGGCGCGGGCGGCGCTTCGGTGCAGGCCGCGATCATCACCGCCCAGAGGAGAGGAAGGCTTCGCATGTCGGCTTGGACTCTACGGCTCGACGTGAGGTTGGGTCCGGAATTCCGCGACATTGACTCTTCGGCGCGCGCCTCCGATGCTGCGCGCCGCCATGTCCAAGGCAAACCTCATCCTCTGCTCCGCCGCGCTCGGCCTCGTCGCTTGCGGCGGCTCGAGGGAGCCGACACCCGAGCCCACGCCGGAGCCGACGACCGTGACCACGACCCCGCCCGAAGACGCCTCCGACCCGAGCTTCCTGGAGCAGTTCGCCGTGACTTATCGCTTCGCACAAGGCGCGCCGAATGGGTTCCGCATCACGCCCGACGATCAGACGCTGCTCTTCCTGCGCTCGGGCCCGCGCACGTTCGTCAACGATCTCTACGCGCTCGACGTCGCCACCGGCCAGGAGCGCGTGCTGCTCACCGCCGAAGCGATCCTCGGCCGCGGCACGGAAGAGCTCAGCGCCGAAGAGCGCGCGCGTCGCGAGCGCATGCGTCTGGCCGCCCGCGGCATCACGAGCTTCGATCTCTCGCCCGATGGCGCGACCATCCTCGTGCCGCTCTCGGGCCGCTTGTTCCTCGTCGATCGCGCACGCGTCGGCCAGACCGGCGCCGTTCGCGAGCTCACTTCCACGGCGGGCGCGCCCACCGATCCGCGCTTCTCGCCCGATGGTCGCTCGATCGCGTGCGTGCGTGACGGCGACCTCTACGTGATCGACGTCGCCTCCGGCAGCGAGCGACGCCTCACTCAACATCCCAACGAGCACGTCGAGTACGGCAGCGCCGAGTTCGTCGCGCAAGAGGAGATGGGCCGCTTCGAGGGCTATTGGTGGTCGCCCGACTCGGCGACGTTGCTCGTCGAGGAGTCGGACACGAGCGGCGTCGAGACGATGCACATCCTCGATCCGATGCATCCTGAGAACACGCCGGAGTCGCCGCCGTACCCGCGCCCTGGCCGGCCGAACGCCGTCGTGCGCCTCGGACTCGTCAGCGCGTCGAGCGCGCGCCCAACACCCCTTCGCTACGTGAGCTGGGACAACACCGCGTTTCCGTATCTGGCGACCGTGCGCTGGCCGTCGGGCGGCGTGCCGGTGGTGCTCGTGCAGGATCGCGCGCAGCAGACCGAGCTCCTGCTCGCGGTCGACGTGCCGACGGGCGCGACGCGTGAGCTCCTGCGCGAGCACGACGATGCGTGGGTGAACCTCGATCAGGACGTGCCGCGCTTCCTCGCGGACGGTCAGCGCTTCCTCTGGACGAGCGAGCGCAACGGCGAGTGGCAGCTCGAGCTGCGCGACATGAGCGGCACGGCGCCCATCGCGCTGACGCCGGCATCGCACTTCGGTTACGCGTCGCTCCTCGGCGTGGACGAGACGAACGGGCACGTCTTCGTGAGCGCGAGCGAGGAGCCGACGGAAGCGCACGTGTTCCAGGTGTCGCTCGCGCCGAGCGGGACGATCACGCCGACACGCGTGAGCGAAGCTGGCGTCGGCACGCACGAGGGCTCGTTCTCGCGCAGCTGCGCGCTCTGGGTCGACGTCGCGCGATCGATGACGACGGCCCGTGCCGCGACGCTGCGTCGTGCGGACGGAACGAGCGTCGCCGCGATCACGAGCCACGCCGAGGAAGCGTCGTTCGCTCCGAACGCGACCCTGGAGACCGTTGGCGAGCGCGACTACCGCGCCATCCTCATTCGTCCGCGCAACTTCGATCCGGCGCGTCGCTACGCCGTGCTCGTGAACGTGTACGGCGGCCCGGGGCATCGTCAGGTCGTCGCCGAGCGCGAGCGCTGGGTGCTCGCGCAGTGGTTCGCCGATCACGGCTTCATCGTCGCGAGCTTCGACGGTCGCGGAACGCCGGGACGCGGTCGCGACTGGGAGCGCGCGATCCGCGGCGACTTCGGCACCGTGCCGCTCGAAGATCAGGTGGCCGCAGTGCAAGCGCTCGGCGCTGCGCATCCCGAGATGGACATGGAGCGCGTCGGCATCTTCGGCTGGTCGTTCGGCGGCTACTTCTCCGCGATGGCCGTGCTGCGCCGCCCAGACGTGTTCCGCGCAGGCGTCGCCGGCGCGCCCGTGAGCGAGTGGCGCGACTACGACACGCACTACACCGAGCGCTATCTCGGTCTGCCGGAAGAGGAGGGCGCCGAAGGGCCCTATCGCCTCAGCTCGGTGCTCACGTATGCAGCGCGCGAGGAAGGCGACCGACGCCCGATGCTCGTCGTGCACGGGACCGCGGACGACAACGTCTACTTCTCGCACTCGATCAAGCTCACCGATGCGCTCTTCCGCGCGGATCGTCCGTTCGAGATGCTGCCTCTCGCAGGACTGACACACATGGTGCCCGAGCCGATCATCACGCGGCGATTGCAGTCGCGGATCGCCAGCTTCTTCCAGACCGAGCTGTACCGCTGACGTATCCTCGGGCGATGCGCATCACGCTCGCCCTCGTCTCGATCGCGCTGTTCACCTCGACCGCGTACGCGGTGCCGGGGCCCGATTCCGTCGCGGTGCTCGCCAACTCGAGCGTGCCGGGATCGATGGCGATGGCGATGCACTACGCGAGCGCGCGCGACGTGCCGGACGCGCAGGTCTGCATGTTGCCGATGCCGACGGGCGACACGATCACGCTCGACGAGTACCAGTCGATGATCCTGACGCCGCTGCGCACGTGCCTCGGGACGAACGAGGCGCGCATCGAGGCGATCGTCGTGATGCGCGGCGTGCCGCTGCGCGTGACGGCGCCCGACGGACATCACCTCTCGATCACGGCGGCGCTCGGCGCATGGCGCTCGACGCTGACCGACGAGACGACGCCCCTGCTCGGCACCCCACCGGGCGCCACCGTCATGTGCGGCACGTCGCCGTGCTACGCGGCGCGCGTCACCGCTCCGTACTCGACGCTCGGCAACATGCCGTTCACGGCCGGCTTCGAGCAGACGAGCGGCGGCATCCACCATCGCCCCGTCCTCGCGACGATGCTCGAGGGCCGGACCGACGCGATGGCGGACGGTCTCATCGACGTCGCGATCGCAGCCGAGATGCCCGGTCAGCCTGCCGGAGAGTTCATCTTGATGAACGGTGCCGATTCGGCGCGCGGCTATCTCGACAGCACCTATCCGAGCGTCGTGACGGATCTGATGACACGCCACGCGACCGCGTCCGTCGTGCCCTTCGACACCAATCACACGGGTCACGTGCTCGCGGGCTTCGCGGTCGGAACGGCGAGCCTCGCGATGACCATCGAAGGCAACACGTACGTGCGCGGCGCGCTCGTCGACAACCTCACGAGCTACGGCGCCGTGCCGGGAAACTTCGCCGCGACGGGCGAGTCGCAGGTGTCGATCGCACGCTGGGTCGCGGCAGGCGTCGGCGGCGTGCACGGGACGGTCGACGAGCCGCTGAACAACAGCTTCCCTGCGCGTCGCTACCTCGTCACGTACGTCGACGGTGCGACGCTCGCCGAGTCGTTCCTCGGCGCGATGCCGTACGCGTACTGGCTCAACCTGGTGCTCGGCGATCCGATGCTCGCGCCGTACGCGCAGCGACCGACCGTCACGATCACCGGCGCGAGCGAAGGCGCATCGCTCGCGTCCGCGACGATGCTGCACGTCGTCGCGACGCCGCCGACCGGTCGCGCGATCGCACACCTCGTGCTGCTCGCGGACG
>CAYSCF010000399.1:0-5840 GCA_964429305.1 uncultured Sandaracinaceae bacterium
CCTCGCGCACGAAGCTCTTCACGCGCTCGCCTCCACCGACGTGCAGCACCGGCCGCGTGTCGCCGGTGCCCCACTCGAGACGGAACGCGAGGAACGGGCAGCAGCGGTGCTCGATGGAGACGAGCTCCGCCATGCGCGCGAAGAGCGCCGGATCGTCGGGATACGTGTACGCGAAGCCGTCGGGCTCTTCGACGACGGACACGAACGAGCGGCGATGCTCTTCGAGGAGCTCGGCCTCTCGGGCGCGATCGGCGGCACTCATCCGATCGAGACTGCAGGCGATGGGAAGCTCGTCGGCGCACATGGGATCTCCGGTGCAGGCCGTCAGCAAGACGACGGCGAGGATGATGGAACGCATGCGCGCGCTCTGCGGCCTGGACCGGCTCCAGGGTCAAGAGGAAGCTCGGCGGATGCGCCTCTTGCGGATCGGAGAGCTCGCCTCGACGGCGAACGTCAGCGTGGACACGGTGCGCTTCTACGAGCGACGAGGCCTGCTGCCGCGCGCGCGACGCGAGCGTTCGGGCTATCGCGTGTTCGACGAGCAGGCCATCGAGCGGCTCGCGTTGGTGCGCGCGCTGGCGAGCATGGGCATCGAGCTCGACGAGATCAGGGCGATGCTGCGCGCGATCGACGCGCGCCGCGCGAGCTGTGCGAGCGAACAGCCGCGGCTGCGGACCGCGCTCGGGCGGACCGAGGCGCGGATCGCGGCGCTCGAGGACGTTCGCCGGCAGCTCCGCGCGACGCTCGATCGCTGCGATGCAGGCGAGTGCTCGCTCACGGGTTGCGGGTGAACACGATCGCCTCTTCGGCGTGGCCGATCATCAGCTCGCGATAGCCGCTGTCCGGCGCCCGCAACGCGGTGTCGGCGCCGCGACCCGGCCGCACGGCGACCCAGCGCGGATTCATCTCGTGGATGCGCCGCAGGAAGTCGGCCGAGCCCATGTACGGCACGTACTCGACGTCGTTGTCCATGCGCTCGTCCCAGAGGTTCGACACGAACGCCATGTCGTCGCTGAACACGACGAGATCGCCCGGGCGCAGGTTCTCGTCGCGCACGCGCATGAACTCGGGCTCGTAGATCTGGTTGCCCACGCGCACGTGTGGTCGCTCCGAGGCCGCGACGCTGCGCAGCTCTTCGAGCTCGGTCATCGAGACGTCCCAGCCCGGATCGGCCCAGACGAGCGTGATCAGATTGAGCACGAGCATCGCGCCGAGCGCCGCGTCGATCAGCTTGAGCGTGCGACCGCGCGCGAGCGCGCCCGCGACCATCACGAGGCTCATCGCAGGGAAGGGCAGGCTGTAGCGACCCCAGTGATGCGACGGTGACGCGAGCTGGATCGGCAGCGAGAGGAACCAGAGCAGGAAGATCTCGCCCTCGCGCCGACGCCCTTCGCGATCGCCGCCGACCGCGCCGCCGAGCCATCGCGTGATCGTCAGCGCGAGCGCCAAGAAGAAGAGCGGGATGCCGAGATACGTCAGGCCGTAGCCGTACGCGTGGTGGCGCGTGTCGTAGTAGTCCTGACCGGGCGGCGCGGGCCGGCCGAACATCTCCGTCATGTTCTCCGAGAAGCTCGTCTGCATGTTCCCGAAGTCGCTCGGGCCGACGAAGTCGATCCCTGCGGCCTCGATGTGCACGCGCAGCGGCCACACCGGGTTGTGGTGCACGTCCCAGTTGCGCACGTACGTCGGCGCGACGAGCGCGAACATCAGCGTCAGCGCGCCGAGCGCGTGGACGAGGACGCGCACGGATCGCTCGCTGCGACAGGCGCGGATCGTGGAGGCGAGCGCGGCGAGCAGCAGGAACGAGACGAAGAGCGGCGCGTTGGACTTCGTGCTGCCGTAGAGACCGAGCGCGATGCCGGTCATCCATGCGTCGCTGCGCCGAAACGGCTTGCGCGTGCAGAAGTGGAGCGCCGGCAGGAACACCGAGAGCACGATCAGATCGATGTACGTGCTGCGCATCTGCAGCACAGCGGCGGGGATCGTGACGATGACGGACGCGACGCCGAGCGCGATCGATCGTGACGGCGTCACGCGGCGCGCGAGCACGTACACGCCGAGCCACGCGACGAGGCCCATCACGCTGGGTACGGCATCGATCAGCCGTCGATCCCAGAACGCGCACGCCCAGAGCATCAGGTTCTCGGCGAAGCGCGGATATCCGTTCGCCCACTCCATGCCGGCCGGCACGTCGACGAGCGCGAAGCCGTGATGGCTCAGCGCCCAACCGACCATCGGCTCGTGGTACCAGAGCCCGTCCCACGAGCTCGAGACCGCGAGGTACGCGAGATAGAACGAGAGCGCGGAGACGAACGGAATCGCGATCGTGCCGAGCAGCGCGGGGCTGCGATCGCGCCACGTCACCTCGATCGCTTCGATCGGCAGCCGCGCGAAGTCGAGCAGGGCTTCGAGCGCGCGCTTGGGACCGTGCGCGTCACCGACGACGCCGGCGACGTACATCGCGATCGAGACGAGCGCGGCCAGCGCCCCGAGCGCGGTGCGCGTCAGCTGATCGGTCCATCCCAGGACGTGGATGGATCCGTGGATCGTGAAGAGCGCCAGCACGATCCCGGCGAGCGCGCGCTCGCTTCGGCTCTCCCGATGGAACCGGCTCGCGAGCGCGGTTCCGCCCGCGAGCGCGAGCAGAGAGAGGAGGAGCAGGACCCACATTCGCGCGCAGCGTGCATCAACGCCGGGAGGTTGCGCCAGTCACTCCGGTATCCTCGGTGTCGATGGGGCGCGTGACGGTCATCGGGATCGTGCTGATCGCGGGCTGCGGCGCGAGGTCCGGCCTGCGCGAGCCGCCGCCGATCATCACCCCTGCGATCGACGCAGGCCTCGACGCGCCCGTCCTCGACGCCCTCGTCCTCGACACGGGGCGCGATACAGGATCGGAGGCGGGCTTCGATGCAGGATCGGATGCGGGCTTCGATGCAGGGTCGGACGCGGGGAACGACGTCGGCATCGACGCGCCGCCCAACCTGAGCGGGTGCGCCGACGGTGAGCGCGAGGCGTTCGGCGACATCGCGCGCTATCCGCGCATCGCTGGCTGCGCCGGCGGCTGGACGCGGCCCGGCATCGCGCACGCCGCGCCGGCGAGCTGCGACGGGCAGGGCGGAGACGACGGGCCATTCCCCGGCGGCGGCACGTGCGGCGTCAGCGACCTGTGCGCGCTCGGCTGGCACGTGTGCGCGACGCCCGACGAGGTCGGCTCGCGCTCCCCGGACGGCTGCGATGGATCGCACGATGCGCCCGATGCGTTCTTCGCGATGCGCACGAGCGGATCGGGGTGCGGCGTCTGCGCGACCGGCACCGCGACCGATTGTTCCGCGACCGACTGCCGCCGCGACTGCGCGCAGACGTCGATCACGGTCAACGACGTCTTCGGCTGCGGCACGGTCGGAAGCACGCCCGACGCGACGTGTGGCCCTCTCGATCGCTTCGGCAACAACCTCTGCGACGCGCTTCCGTCTCCTTGGGCTTGCTCGGACGACGGATCAGGCACGCACGAAGCCGAGCTCGTCACCAAGCCCGGAGCCGATCACGGCGGCGTGCTGTGTTGCGCCGACTGAACGACGCTCGTCAATCCGTCGTCGCATCGACGGGAGCGTCCGAACCGTCCGAAGCGTCGAGGGGCATGCCCGCGTCGGTGCACGGATAAGGAGCGAGCCAACACGGCGGCGTGCCGCAGGGGTCCGCCCACTCGCACCACCCGCTCCCACACGTATTCATCGGCCCCGCACAGGCGTAGCAAGCTCCCGGATTGCCGTACGTGCCGCACCACGCGGCGCTCTGGAGCCCGTTGCCTTCCCACGGACCGCAGACCAAGCCGGGCGGCGTGCCGCAGGCGGCGTCCGAGCCATCCGCGGCGTCGGCTGAAGCGTCGAGGGGTCGGCCCGCGTCGGGCGCGGAGCCCGGGGACGAAGGCGCACAGCCGAGCATCACGACACAGGTGATCGCTGCTGCGCCCCATCGCATGCCCTCAGCCTGACGCCGAGACGTCGCGCCGGTCAATCACGGGCGGGAGCGCTCCGCGGCTCGACGACGACGCGATCCCCGATCGCGATCACGCCACCTTCGATCACGCGCGCCGTGAGCCCACCGTGGCCGCGCATCGCCTGGAAGCCGCCGTCGCCCAGCGCGGCGTCCATCTTCGCGCAGGGCTCGCACGGGCCGGTGCCCTCGAGCACGACCGAGTCGCCGATGCGGAAGCGCAGGCCCTTCAGCGCGACGAGGTTGATGCCCGACACGACGAGGTTGCGCCGAAGCGACGCGGGCTCGACGGCGGCGTGGCCGGTCAGCGCGGCGATCACGGGCAGGTGCTCGGCCTGGATCAACGTGACGTGCCGCTTGCCGCTCGGCTTGGCCGTCTTCGTCGCGCGATCACCGTCGATACCGCGGCCGTCGATCACCGTCGCGTGCTCGAGCGCGATCATCGGGACGTCGTGGCCGGGCCGCACTCCGATCCATCGCAGCGTGCCGATGGCGCGCACGTCGGCCATGCGCTCCAGCAGCGTGAGCATCAGCCGAGCTTCTGCTTCACTTCGTCGAGCTTGCTCAGCAAGAGCGCGTTGTCGGGCTCGTGGTTGAGCGCGAGCGTGAGGTTGAGCTTCGCGCCCTTGAAGTCGCCCGTCTTCATCTGCTCGAGCGCCTTCTGGAAGAGCGGGCGCGCGCGCAGGTTCTTCACTTCGAGCACGCCCGACGGCGGGCGTGCGGTCGACGACGTCGGCTCTTCGTATCGCAGGATGCCCTTCCGAACGCCGTCGTCGTAGCGGCGCCGCAGCTCGGGATCGGTCAGCACGCGATACGCCTCGGCGCCGCGCCGGTAGATCGCCGAGGCGCGCTCGCGCTTCTCGTCCTCGGCGCCTGCGTAGCGGTCGGGGTGGTAGCGGAGCGCGAACTCGTGGAAGGCACGCTGCACGTCGTCGGCGGTCGCCGTCTCCACGATGCGCAGCAGTTCGTAGTAGTCGAGCTTGTCGAGCGGATCCTCGGCGTCGGTCACTTCCTGCCCATCGTGCCACTTTCTGGACGGTCCGACGCGATCCGATTTATCCGCGAGGGAGATGTTCTGTCGTTCGCGTCGCCGTTCGTTCGGGAAGGCGCTGCTCGTGGCGCTCGCGCTCGTGAGCTGCGACGGCCCCGTTGCGGCGCCCGAGGCCGGGCCCGTGGACGCGCCCGTGATCACGACGCCGGTGCGCGTTTCTGCCCCGGCGCCGCGAGCGCGTCCTCGCGTCCGCGAAGCACCGCCGCCGCCTCCGACGCCGGTGATCGATGCCGAGGCGGAGGCACGCGCGCGCGCCGAGGAGGAGCGCGCCGCGTACGAGGCGAGCTGGCCGATGCACGGGGTCTGTTATCACTACCTCGCGCAGATCCACGCTCGCCCCGACGCATCGAGCCGCGTCGTCGGCTACATGCGTCGCGGCTCGCACTTCCGCGCCAAGGAAGGTCTGCGAGGCGCGGGCTGTGCGCGTGGGTGGCACGAGGTCGAAGGAGGCGGGTTCGTGTGCCGCGGCGAGGGCTTTCAGCTCGGCACGACTCCGCAGACCTTCGAGCCTTCGCCGGTTCCGCCGTCGCTGACCGACGCGCTGCCGTATGCGTACGCGCGCGTGGGTCGGGCCGATGCGCCGGAGTTCTGGCGGATGCCCTCGCACGACGAAGAGACGGCGGCGGCAGCGTTGGTCGAGACATTGCGCGAGCGCGCCGCCCAAGCGACGGCGCGCGCGGTCGCGGTGCTGGCGCCGGAAGAAGCGGCCGAAGAAGCGGCGCCGGATCTCGAAGCGCCGCCGGGCGCGGTCGAGGTCGCAGGCGACGCCGCGAGCGCGCCGCCGATGGTCGACACA
>CAYSCF010000400.1:0-5773 GCA_964429305.1 uncultured Sandaracinaceae bacterium
CCCTCACGAAGATCTCGCGCCGAGCTACGAGCTGCCGACGCCCGACGACGGCGTGCTCGAGCTGCCGCGTGCACCGTTCAACTTCCTCGCCGCTCGCTCGCCGATCGCGCGCCGCATCTTCGCCGAGCTCGCGATCCACCAGCCGTTCCGCCGAGCGGCAGAGAGCTTCGATCCGGCCTTCCAGATCGCTCTACCGGGCCATCGCTTCGAGATGGCAATCGATCGCCCGGCGCTCACGCGCGAGATCGAGCGCGAGTTCCCCGAGGTCCGGCGTCCGATCGAAGACCTGCTCGCGCGTCTCGCGCGCGACATGGAGGCCATCGACGCCGCGCTCAACAACGATCTCGTGCTGCCGCCGGAGACGTTCTTCGAGCGTCGCGAGGTCGCTGGCGCCACATCGCATCTCGCCGGTCTCGAGGGCGCCGATCTGCTCGCTGCCTTCCCCGAAGCGCATCCCTTCCGGCTCGTCGGCCACGCACCGTTGCGCTTCGCCGACGCGATGGATCCCGATCTCACGCACGGCGTCCGCTTCGTGCGTGCCCTCGGATCGTGGTCCACCGGCGGCGCAGGCCTCGCGGGTGGCCAAGCTGCGCTGCGCAAGATCGTGATCGACTCGCTCCGCGCGCACGGCGGAGAACTGCAGCCCCGCGACAAGATCGATCAGATCCTCGTCGATCGAAACGCGGTGAGCGGCGTGCGGCTCGCAGCCTCGGGTGAAGAGGTCGGTGCCAAGCACGTGATCCTCGGCGGCAACGTCGCGCAGTACGTGCGGATGCTCCCCGACCGGCGCCCGTTCGAGTCGCTCTTCGAGAGCGCGGGCGAGCCGGTCGTCCGCTACTACCGCTACGCGATGAACGTGCTCGTCGCGCAGGAGGGCCTTCCCATGGGCCTCGCGCGCGATCTCTTCGTCGTGCGTGATCCCGATCGACCGCTGGCGGGGTCGAACTTGCTCCACGTCGAGGTCGGCGCGCACACGAGCTCGCCGCGGCGCCGGCTCACCATCGAGGCGCTTCTCCCGCGACGCGGGGTCGAGGACACGGCCGGCTATCTCGACACGATCCGCGAAGACCTGCTCGCGACCGTGGGCGAGTTCATTCCGTTCCTCGGCGAGCACGCCGAGCTCGTCGACTCGCCGCACGACGGTCGCCCCGCGCGCGATCTCAAGCGCGGTGTCGAGATCGATCCGCCGGCGAAGTGGGCGCGCGGCCCGGCCACGATGGAGGTCGTGCACGGCTTCCCGATCACGACGACGCTCGGAGTGGCGGCCCTGCCCGTCCGCACGCCCCTCAAGAACCTGATGCTGCTCGGCGATCAGAACGTCCCCGGCCTCGGGATCGAAGGCACATTGTCCGCGGCCTGGGCGGTCGCACGGATCGTCTCGCGCTCCGATCCCCGGTCGGGCATCTTTCGTCGTGGCCTCTTCGGAGGCTTCGGGTCGCGATGATTGGCAGGGCTCGAGCCCAGGAGCAGACGAGACGATGACGATGACGCGCGAGGCGATGTGGCAGCAGCTCGAGAAGGCTGCCGAGGTCGACGTTCTCGTGATCGGCGGAGGCATCGTCGGCGCGGGCGTCGCTCGAGATGCATCGCGACGCGGCCTGAGCGTGATGGTCGTCGAGATGAACGATCTGGCCTCCGGCACGAGCTCGCGCTCGAGCAAGCTCGTCCACGGTGGCCTTCGTTATCTCGAGCAGTACGAGATCGGCCTCGTCTTCGAGTCGGTGAGCGAGCGCCGCATCCTCATGGATCTCGCGCCCCATCTGGTGAACCCGCTCGGCTTCGTGTTTCCGGTCTACGCAGGCAGCCGCCACAACCTGCTGATGATCCGCGCCGGCATGTGGCTCTACGACGGGCTCTCGCTCTTCCGCTCGCCCAAGCGGCATCGGCAGCTCAGCGCGAAGGACGTCGAGACCGAAGAGCCCGCGCTCGAGACGAAGGGCCTCAAGGGCGCGCCGCTCTACTACGACTGCTCGACCGACGACGCGCGCCTCACGCTCGAGAACGCGATCGATGCATGCAAGCACGGCGCGATCGTCGCGACGTACGCGAAGGTCGAGTCCCTGCAGAAGGGCGCCGGCGGCCGCGTGCGTAGCGCGACCGTGCGCGACCTGATCGGCGGTCGGACCAAAGAGGTCCGCGCGCGCGCGATCGTGAACGCGACCGGCCCGTGGACCGACGCGACGATCGCCCTCGCCGGGGGCGCCGACGCGAAGGCCTCGCCGATGCTGCGCCCCACCAAGGGCGTGCACATCGTCGTCGATCACGCGCGTCTGCCCGTGACGAACGCCGTCGTCTGCTACCACCCGGACGACGGGCGCGTGCTCTTCGCCATCCCCTGGGGCGATCGCACGTACGTCGGCACGACCGACACCGACTACGAGGGCGATCCGGCCGACGTCGCCGCGACGCGCGAGGACGTGCGCTACCTGCTGCGCGCGACCACCGCGTACTTCCCGAAGCAGAACGTGTCGGAGGCCGACGTGATCTCGACGTGGGCCGGGCTGCGTCCTCTCATCGCCGAGGCGGGAGTGAAGGAGAGTCAGGTCAGTCGCGAGCACAGCATCACGGTCGGCAACGACGGTCTCGTGACGATCGCGGGCGGCAAGCTCACGACGTACCGTCGCATGTCGGCCGAGATCGTGGACACGGTCGTGCGCGAGCTCGAGATGTCGCGTGAGCTGAAGAAGGAGCTCACTCCCTCTCGCACCGACAAGGATCCGCTGCCCGGCGGCGAAGGCTGGCCCGAGGACGACGACCACGCGAAGGTCGCAGCGCGCGTGCGTGAGGCCAGCAAGAACGCCTTCGACGACGAGACGTCGCTCGCGCTCGCGGGTCATTATGGAATGCGTGCGCTCGTGCTCGCCGAGCGCGCCGCGGCCGACGCCAGCGCTGCTGCGCGCATCGTTGCCAGCCGTCCCGAGCGCTTCGTGCAGGTCGACTACGCGATCGACGAAGAGATGGCGACGACGCTGGTCGACGTGTTCCTGCGTCGCACGCAGCTCTTTCTCCGCGATCACGATCAAGCGCTCGGCGCCGCGGCCGCCGTGGCCGATCGCATGGCCGCGCGGCTCGGCTGGGACGACGCGCGCAAGGCGTCGGAGATCTCCGCGTACGAGCTCGAGGTCGCGCGCTCGCGCCGCTGGCGATCCGAGCCGGCTACTTCTTCTTGAGCACCTCGAGCGGCGTGGGCTGACGCGCCAGCATCGTCCGAACGCGATTCACCAACGTCCCGCGATCCATCGGAGCCCCGGCCTCTTCGGCCGAGAGCAACGCCGCGTCGGGCTCGAACTGGGCGCGGAAGATCCCGTGCTCGTGGAAGATGTGCCGATCCTCGTGGGCATCGCTCAACACGCAGATCGAAACGCTCGCCGGCATGTCGCGCGCGATGCGCACGAAGAACCCGAGGTCGATCGTGCAGTGGTGCGTGTCCACGACGAGCGCGAGGCGGCGCTCGTCGTCGAGCGCCATCAAGAGATCGGCCACGTCGCTCGCCGCGATCACGTCGCCGTCACCGACCAGCCGCAGGCGACGCGAGAGGACGACGACGCGGATGGGCGTGTCCACCTCGCCGCTCGCCGGCGGGATCGTCTCGTCGCGCTTCACCACATGCGCCCGCAGAGCAGGTCGCGTGCCGAGCGATTTCTGCAGAGAAACGCCTCGCCCTTGCCCCTCCGGATTTCCCAAGCGGGCTTCCGCGTTGCAGCGATGAAACGCTTCAGCGCGGAGGCCGCTGCCCGGTCGAGTAGCCTGGACCGGCCTGCTGCACCGGCGATCGTCCGTCGAGCATCATCTGGAGCTCGTTCGGATCGCTCGAGTACGCCATGGCGTCTTCCAGCGAGATGAGCCGCTTCTGATAGAGCGAGTAGAGCGACTGATTCATCGTCTGCATGCCGCTCTTGCCCTGACCGATCTGGATCTGCGAGTAGATCTGATGAACCTTGTCCTCGCGGATCAGGTTCCGTATCGCGGCGTTCGGGACCATCACCTCGAGCGACACCACGCGGCCCGGGCCGTCGGCGCGCGGCAAGAGCAGCTGGGTCATGACGCCCTGCAGGACGAACGAGAGCTGCGCGCGGATCTGCGCCTGCTGTCCCGAGGGGAACACGTCGATCATGCGGTTGATGGACGAGATCGCGCTGTTCGTGTGGAGCGTGCCGAACACGAGGTGGCCCGTCTCGCTGATCGTGAGCGCCGCCTCGATCGTCTCGAGGTCGCGCATCTCGCCGACGAGAACGACGTCCGGATCCTGACGAAGCACGTACTTGAGCGCTTCCTTGAAGCCTTTCGTGTCGGCGCCGACCTCGCGCTGGTTCACGACGCAGAGCTTGCTCTGGTGCTCGTACTCGATCGGATCTTCGATCGTGAGGATGTGCTGGCGCGTCTCGCGATTGATCTTGTCGATCATCGAGGCGAGCGTCGTCGTCTTGCCGGAGCCGGTCGGCCCGGTGACGAGCACGAGCCCGCGCGGGAGCGACGAGAGATCGCTGACGACCTGGGGCAGGCCGAGCTCCTCGAACGTCATGATGCGATGCGGGATCGCGCGGAACGCCGCCGCGACGGCGCCGCGCTGCATGAACAAGTTGCCGCGGAAGCGCGAGAGCCCCCGCAGACCGAACGAGAAGTCGAGCTCCTGCGTCTTCTCGAACTTCACTTTCTGGTCGTCGGAGATCGCCGAGTACACCAGCTGTTTGGTGTCCTCCGGCCGCAGCGGCGGCATCTTCAGCGGAACCAGGCTGCCATAGATACGGAACTGGGGCGGGGTGCCCTTGGTCAGATGTAGATCCGAGGCGCCGCGCTCGATCATGGCGCGTAGCAGCTGGACCAGCGTGACCTGGAGCGGGCCTTGGTAGTCGGCGTCCGTCATCGGTGCGCCATCATATCAACCCTCGGAGAGGTCGTACTGTCCGGCTGTAGGGGTCCGCTCATTTTGACCCTGCGGGCTCCGGCCCTGTACTCTACGCGTCGGTCATGGCGCAGGTTCAGGAGTGGGTCTGGGAGGCGAAAGCCCGCACCGGTGAGGTCCGCAAGGGCATCATGGAGGCCGACTCCGAGGCGACGGTCCAGACGCGTCTGAAGGCGCAGAACCTGACGCCGACCAAGGTCAAGAAGAAGCCGGCCGAGATCAATTTCTCGTTCGGCTCTCCAGTCACGGAGCAAGAGCTCGTCGTCTTCATTCGTCAGTTCGCGACGATGATCGATGCCGGCCTGCCGCTCGTCCAGTGCCTCGACATCCTCTCGGGTCAGGGCGAGAACAAGGCGTTCAACCGGATCCTCAAAGAGATCAAGGCGAGCGTCGAGCAAGGCGCGACGTTCTCGGAGTCGCTACGCAAGCATCCCAAGGTGTTCGACGAGCTCTTCGTGAACCTCGTGGCCGCTGGCGAGATGGGCGGCATCCTCGACACGATCCTGCAGCGCCTCGCGGTCTACATCGAGAAGCGCGTGAAGCTGAAGCGGCAGGTCCGCTCCGCGATGGTGTATCCGACGGCGGTCGCTTGCATCGCGCTCGGCGTGCTCACGGTGCTGCTCACCTTCGTCATCCCGAGCTTCCAGGTGATGTTCCGCGACTTCGGCGGCGAAGACGAGCTGCCCGGCCCGACGCGTCTCGTGATCGGCCTCTCGCAGGGCTTCATCCACTACCTGCCCCTGACGATCGTCGTGATCATCGTGACGACGGCCAGCGTCATGTACAGCTACCGCCAGCCGCGCGGAAAAGAGTTCTGGCACCGCCTCCTGCTGACGCTGCCGGTGATCGGCCCCGTGATGCGCAAGATCG
>CAYSCF010000401.1:0-5761 GCA_964429305.1 uncultured Sandaracinaceae bacterium
CCGGCACGTGACCCGGCACGACAGGCCGGCCGCGCATTCTTGGTCGCGGCACGTCTCGCGCTCGCCGAGCAGACCCGTCGGTTCGCAGAGCATCCAGCTGTCCACCATGAGATTGCAGCTGTATCCATCCGCGCAGCTGTCGGCGGGCAGTGCGGTGCACCACGAGGCGTCGCAGAAGCCGACGGCGATCGGCGCTTCGATCGAGAAGAGCCTCTCCTCCGGGTTGGGAAGGCTCGCCGGGCCCGAAGGGCAATCCCGCGGGTCGCACGCGAGCGGTCGGCAGCTCTGCGTGCCGTCGTGATGCGTGACGCAGACGGCGCTCCCTGCGCAGTCCGCGTTCGTGGTGCAGCTCTCGCCCGTGATCGCGCTCCCGTCCGGTCGGCACTCGGTCGCCGACGCACCCGGCAGGCACGCTCGACCCGCGGGACAGTCGTTTCCGCCGATCGTGCAGCCACCTCCCCACGCGCATCGCCCGTCCCACGCATCGGGCGCGACCAACGCGTCTGGTGCCTGCCTCACACTGGCATCCTCGGTCTCGGGATCTCCGCCGCCACATGCGGCCAGGATCGCGAAGCAGCCGACGATCGCGGTCCTCGTCACGCGCTCATGGTCGCACGCATCGCCGGCGCGCACGGTCGGAACGCGTACAGGGCGGCTTTCCACCGGTGGCTCGCGGATCGAGCGCGCTCGGGCTGGTGCGACGTCACACGGCGCATAGGTGTGCAGCCGAGTGAGGACGTCTGATGCACGAGGAGCGACGCTCGGAGCTCGAGACCTTCCAGAGGATCGCGAGCGCGCGGCGATCCGCGAGGTCCTATCTGCCGGAGGTCATTCCGGAGGAGGTGCTCCAGGCTTGCTTCGACATCGCGATTCGCGCGCCCAGCTCTCACAACCTGGAGATCTGGCGCTTCCTCGACGTGCGCGACCCGGCCCTGCGCGCGCAAGTGAATCACCTCTGCCTCGACCAGCGACAAGCGAAGGAAGCGCCGACGTTGATCGTCGCCGTGGCGCGCCCTGATCTCTGGCGCGTTGGATGCCGGCGCGTCCTCGAGCGTTTGGAGCGAGACGCAGCGAGCAATACGGCCGACGAGACCTACCGGGCCTGGATCCCGCGCTTGAAGAAGAAGTACCAGATCATGGTGCCGCTCCTCTTCGAAGACGGTCCGCTCCACGTGCTCGCACCGCTGAAGCGATCGCTGCTCGCAGCGGTGGGCTGGAGTCGACCGATGATGCGCGGGCCCTTCGGTCGCGCCGAGCAGGAGATGTGGGCGATCAAGACGACGGCGCTCGCATGCGAGAGCTTCATGCTCGCGCTGACGGCGGCCGGCTACGACAGCTGTGCGCTCGAAGGCTTCGACGAGCCGCGATTGAAGCGCGTGCTCGGCCTGCCACGCGAGGCGCGTGTGGTGATGGCGATCGCCGCGGGCCGTCGTGGCACGGACGCGCTCATCCCGCAGATCCGATTCGAGCGATCCTTCTACATCACGCGCGTCTGACGACGAGCGCACGAGCGCGCTACGCTGGGTCGTGCGATCGGTCCTTCGCTCGGCAGCTCTGGTCCTCGTCGCCATCGCGACGCCGAGCTGCTCGCCCAGCACGCCGCAGCCGCCACCCGTGGATGGATGGCTGGATACGCTCGACGAGGTCGCCAACGCACTCTGCGCGCGCGCGGTTCGCTGCACGGACGATCGCGAGCACCTCTATCGCGACGACGTCTGCCGCCCTCCAGCGCTGGACCGCGCGTACTGGCGGCGGATCTTCGAGCGGGGAGAGCGCGTGCTCGACGCCGATCGCGCCGCGACCTGTCTCGCGGGCCTTCGGGCCGACACACCCTGTTGGTACACGTCGTGGGACGCGCACACGCCCCTTCAGCACAGCTACGACGGCGACACCGTCCCTTGGGAGTGCAGCACGCTGACGCGCCCAGGCCGAGCGATCGGGGAGTCGTGCTGGGCCGACGTGCTCGACGACGAATCGATCGGCTTCTTCCGGAGCTGTGAGGGTGGTGAGTGCGTGGCGGGCGCCGGCTGCGGCGCGACGTGCGTGGCCTTCGGTCACGAGGGCAGCGCGTGCTCGGTCCTGCCTTGCGCCCCGGGCCTGCACTGCGACGAGACGAGCCGCGTGTGCACGCGCGGGTGCGCGGTCTCGCTCGACTGCGACGAGTGGCCGGACGGCGCGCTCTGCGTCGATGGCCAGTGCGTGGCCGATGCCGACCTGCCCGGGCTCGGGCATGCGTGCGCCCAGGGGGTGGGCGCGGGACCCGCGTGTGGGCCGGGAGCCGTGTGCCGTGCGGACGGGGTCTGCGGGGCGCTGGTGCAGATCGGCGGCACCTGCGAGCCGAGCACGAGCGCGTGCGACGGCGGCGCAGTATGCGATCCCGCGACGTCGACGTGCGTGCTCGCGTGCGCAGGAGTGACGTGTGGGGCCGACGCTCCCTATTGCTCGGGTAGTGGATCGTGCACGAACGACCCGACGCAGATCCGATGCCCGGTCTTCGACGGCTGGGTCACCGACGAAGGATGTCCGCAGGGTCTCGGGTGCTTCGGCGCAGCGGACCTCGTCTGCACACGCTTCACGTCGATCGGGGCGCCGTGCGACGACACGGTGATCTGTGCGCCCGGATCGAGCTGCCGCGCGGGTAGCTGCGTGCGGCGCGTGGTGCCCTGGGAGCCGTGTGCGACCGACGCGGTCTGCCCGACGAACTTCGACTGCGTGGCAGGCGAGTGTGTCTATCACGCCGCGCCCACCGGCCTCTCGCTGGGCTGGGCGTGCGGCGACGGGACGATATGCAGTCAGGGCGCCTGTGTCGCGGGCGCGTGCGCATGGCTGCCCGCGGGGAGCAGCTGTTCGATGGGCTCGGAGTGCGCCGCCGGATGCATGGGCGGCGTCTGCAGGCCGCCGCAGGTCGGGGGCGACGGAGAGCCCTGCGATGCGCTCGGTGGCCCACGCGTATGTGCCGACGGCCTCGCGTGTGTGCCCGAGAACTACCCGGACGAGAGGCTCCCCGCCGTGGACTGGATCTGCAGGCGCAGCTGCTCGGCCTCGTGACTCGAGAACGCTGGATCGCGCCCTCGGACTGACGCGGCACCCATGCAAGGCTCGTCCGATGAGCACCCGGCGGCCGCTCCGTCTCTTCTCGAAGTGATGTCGCGTGACGCGCTCGGCTTGATCCGCTCGCCCGGGCGCGTACCCTTGAGACCATGGCTACGAGTGCACGCTTCGCGATCGCCTTCGGATGCATGGCCGCCGCGCTCGCGCTGGGCACGTTCGACGTGCGCGCGCAGTACAGCGAGGTCACGAACCTCAGCTGTCAGCTCCGGAGCTGCACCAGCAAGCCTGGCACCGTGTGCCCGGACGTGGGCTCGATGTTGCGCATCGCCATCGACCTCGACCACGCCCGCGCCCGTGGCGGCAACGTCCCCGAGTGGGTCGAGGCGAGCATCGAGCCCGACTTCGTCACTTTCTCGCGCAACGTCGTCGACGCATCGGGAATGGATCGCCAGTCGTACAGCGTGAACCGCGCGAGCCTCACCATGACGTGGCGCTGGCTGACCACGCCGGCGGGCTCACCCGAGACGAGCGTGGATGCGAGCGCGCAGTACCAGTGCCGGCTCGTGCATCCGCAGTTCTGATCGGCAGCACCGAGCATCGAACGCTCCGCGGGCGTATGCTGGAGCGATGCGCGAAGGGGACGTGCATGACGGTGACGCGCACGCAGACGACGCTCCGCGCGGCACTCGCAGACCCGCGAGCGTGTCGATGCGCCGGGCGTCCGCGATCGGCTGCGTCCTCGGCGTGGGGTGCGTGACGCCTGCGGTCCCGACGGGCGCCATCGACGCGGCGTGCTCGCCTCCGACCTTCTCTGCGCGCGCGTGCGATGCGCCGACGTCGGTCGATCCGGAGACGATTTCCGATCGCGACGCGTTCCTCGTCGCCGCGAGCGCGATCCTCTGCGATCGGGTGCTCGGCGTTCCACCCTCCCCGCCGGCACCGACGGGTCCATCCGCGACGGCGTTCTGTCTGCCTGGCTTCGCACCTCTCTATCTCCAGCAGGCCATCCCCGTCGGGACGACGTACGACGTACAGGCCGGCCGTGCGTGCCTGAGGGCTCTCGTCGCGGCGCCCGGCCCCGAGTCGGCGCTCACCACCTGGGAGAACTGTCTGCGCGTCGTGGAAGGCGCGATCGGTCGGCCGTGTGGTGACACCGCTCCGCCAGGGACGTACTGCTGGTTCGGTAGCACGTGCATCGACGGCACCTGCCAGTTCACACCCACGCACGAGGCGTGCACACCGACCGATCCCGGAACCTGCCAGCCGAGCGACTACTGCTCCGGCGTCGGATGCCGTCCGATCCCGAACGTCGGCACTCCGTGCGAGCCGGTCTCGTGGTGCGGCGACTTCGTCTGCATCGGAGGAAGCTGCGCGCGTGGTGGCGCGCTCGGCGCGCGCTGCGATGCATCGTCGCCCTGTGATCCATCGCTCGTGTGCAACACGGGTGCATGCGCAGTGCAGCCCGGTGCCGCGGGCGATTGCTGCGGCGCCGATGCCGACTGCACCTCGGGCGCGTGCGACGACGGGCGCTGCGCGAGCGTCGGCCACTTCGGCTGCGCCTGCCGCGTCGACGGCCAGTGTCCCGCCGAGGTCTCGCGCTGCATCGACGGAACGTGCACGCCCCGGCCCTTGCTCGGTGAGCCGTGCACCGCCGATGGCGCATCGTGCCTGGGCGCGACCTGCGACGTCGCGAGCGGTCGCTGCGCGCTCGGCCCCACGTGCGAGGCCGACGCCGACTGCGCCGCAGGTCGGGTGTGCGCGACCGTCGAGTGGAGGACCGGGCACACGTGCGAGCCGAGGCCGCTGCTCGGACGAGACTGCGTCCCCGGCGATGCGCCCTGTCTCGACAGCGTGTGCGACCCATCGGCCCTCCGCTGTCATCTCGGTGCCGATGGTGAGTGGCCATGTGAGGCAGACGGCGACTGCCAACCAGGGCTCCGGTGCTTGCTCGGCCTCGGCTTCGGTATCTGCACCTCTTCCTGAGCGCGCAGCTCACCCAGGACGGCGTCGTGGATGCATTCGCAGATGCGATTGGCGAGAACGCCGCATTCCGAGATCGACGCTCATCGCACGCGCACGACGACGGGCCAGAAGCTGTAGATCCCGTCGAACGCGCCCATGTACGAGTAGACGCTCGCGGTGCTCGTCGCGCCGCTCGGCGCCGACGAGGGGACGTGGAGCGTGAGCGTGGCGACCGAACCGTTCTCGAACGTGTGAGCGCTCAGCGTGGGAGCGGTGTCGAAGTCGCCGTATGCGTAGGCATCGGTCGTCCACGGCGACGTCGGTGCCGTCGACCATCCGGTCACGGTCACGTCGACCACATCGCCGGGGGACACCATTCGCACGCCGGTCACCGACGGAGACACGTCGAAGAACGGAGCGGTGGGTGCGCCCGGGATACAAGGGTCGAGCCCAGCGAGCGCCGCGGCGTTCGACCAGATCCGCTGCACCTCGTGGCCATCCTCGGTCGTGCGCGCACCGACGCAGAGATCACCGATCTCGCCGCCGGCTGCGATCCACTCGGACGAGGAGATCATGGGAAATGCCCACGCGGGATGATCGAGGAATGGATTGGTCGCCGCTTCGACGAGCTCGTGCGACGTCGCCTCCAGCATCCCTTCGAGCTCGGTGAGACCGACGTCGGTCTGGATGCGGTCGGGGATCACCGCGAACGCGATGTACGGGCATCCCTTCCCGTTGCTCTCGCGCA
>CAYSCF010000402.1:0-5735 GCA_964429305.1 uncultured Sandaracinaceae bacterium
CTCACTTAGTCCCGAGCGGCTCGCAGCGCATCGCGTACCGCAAGTGGCGCTCGCACCATCCGGCGCTCTGCCGGATCACGACGGCGTCCGATCTCGTCGTGTTCCCGCTCATGGGCCTGCGCGACGTGCATGTGTCGCAGCTCTCCTGCATCGCGAACGGGGACGGCGAGTGCGCCCACCTCGTCGAGTGGAGCGCCTGAGCTATCCTCGGGCCGTCTTGAGACGCTCGCTCGAACAGCTCCACGACACGCTCGAGGCGATCACCGCGGCGCCCGAGGCGAGCGAGCACGCGCAGAAGCCGCGTCACACGATCGAGCCGCGGCATCGCCAGAGCGCCGAGGTCGCGCGCGCGCTCGGGCTCCTCGCCCCCTCGCAGCGCGGCATCGACGTGCACGCGACGCTCGGCCAGGGCGGCATGGGCATCGTCCGCCTCGGCACGCAGCGCGCGCTCGGCCGCGACGTCGCCGTGAAGTCGGTGAAGGACGAGGCCAAGAGCGACGCCGCGACGCTGAAGCTGCTGCGCGAGGGCTGGATCACGGGCGCGCTCGAGCACCCGAACGTCGTGCCCGTCTACGACATCGATCTCGGCGAGGACGGCGATCCGCGCATCGTGCTCAAGAAGATCGAGGGCGCGGCGTGGTGCGATCTGATGGCGGCGCCGAAGGAGCTCGCACGCCGCTTCCACGTCAAGGACGCGCTCGACTGGAACCTGCGCATCCTGCAGCAGGTCGCGACCGCGGTTCACTTCGCGCACTCGCGCGGAATCGTGCATCGCGATCTCAAGCCCGAGAACGTGATGATCGGTGATCACGGCGAGGTCTATCTCGTCGACTGGGGCCTGGCGGTCTCGGTGCGAGACGACGGGTCCGGTCGCTTCCCGCTCGCGTCGGAAGCGACCGAGATGGCCGGCACGCCCTGCTACATGGCGCCCGAGATGATCGGCGGCGTGGGCGCGAAGATCACCGAGCGCACCGACACGTACCTGCTCGGCGCGATCCTCCACGAGCTCGCGACGGGCAAGGTGCCGCACGACGGCGACTCGCTCATGGCGATCCTCGTGTCGGTCGCGCGCAGCGAGCCGGAGATGGGCGATCAGGTGCCGAGCGAGCTCGCGCGCATCGTGCGGCGCGCGATGGATCCCGATCCCGACGCGCGCTTCGAGACGGCCGAGCAGTTCCGGCTCGCGATCGCGGGCTTCCTCGAGCATCGCGGCTCGATCCGTCTCGCGACCGAGGCCGAGGAGCGGCTCGAGCGATTGCTCGAGGAGCGCGACAAGCAAGGCGTGGACGAGGCCGAGAAGCGCCTGGCGCTCTATCACTACTTCGGTGAGTGCCGCTTCGGCTTCCTCGAGGCGCTGCGCGCGTGGAAAGAGAACGAGGCCGCCCGGAACGGTCTTCGACGCGCCATCACCGCGATGATCGAGTTCGAGCTCGACGCGAACGACGCGCGCGCGGCGAGCGTGCTCCTGGCCGAGCTCCGCGATCCGCCGGCCGAGCTCTCCGTGCGCGTCTCGGAGGCGCTGACGAAGGCGAACGTGGAGCGCGCCGCCTCGCAGAAGCTCGCGCGCGAGCACGACGACTCGGTCGGCCGACGCACGCGCATGTTCCTCGCGATGATCATGGGCTCGCTGTGGACCGCGGGGCCGTTCGTCTGGCAGTGGCTCTGGCCTCGCTGGGACTTCGCGCGCTCGCACTGGGCTGCGATCGACTTCGCGTTCCTCATCGGCGTCGTCGGCCACTCGCTCTGGCTCTGGGCCCGCGACTCGATGAGCCAGACCGTGATGAACCGTCGCCTCGTGTGGACGGTGCGGACGGTCGTGTGGGCGCAGGTCGTGCTCTTGATCGGCGCCTACATCGCCGGCATCGCGGTCGAGCAAGCGAACGTGCTCATGATCTTCTTGTGGGCGGTCGTGACGGCGTCGGCCGCGGTCGGGATCGAGCCGCGCCTGGCGCCCGCTGCGATCGCCTCGGGCGCCGCGTTCCTCGTCGCGTGCACGCACCTCGAATGGACCTTCTACTGCATGTCCGCGAGCAACTTCGCGCTGCTGGTCAACATGATGCTGGTGTGGACCCGTCTCAAAGACGACTTCGTCGAGCCGCTCCAGAAGCGCGCCGAGGAGCGACACCAGCGCTGGGCGACGTTCCTCGAGAAGTCGCGTCTTCCGCCCGAGTGATGACGAGACGCGCGGGGCTCAGCCGGGAATGTCGCGGTAGATCGTCACGTACGCCGCGAAGCACAAGAGCACGACGATGCCGACCATGTGGATGACGGCTTCGACGCGCTCGTTCGCGCGACGGCGCGTGATGAGCTCGAAGAAGAGGAACACGAGACGACCGCCGTCGAGCGCGGGCAGCGGCAGCAGGTTGAAGAAGCCGAGCGCGACCGAGATGATCACGAGCATCGACACGAACGAGTACATGCCGGACTGCGCGCTCTCGCGCATGTGACGCGCCATGCCGACGGGGCCGCTGATGCCCTGCGTGCTGTGCTGGCGAACGCGCTCGGCGAGGCCTTCCGCCTGCTGGATCGTGAGCGCGAACGGGATGACGATCGCGTTCTGCAATGCAGTCCCGAGCGAAGCGGGCTCGTACGTGAACTGCGGCTGCGGGACGATGCCGATGACGGCGCGGCCGCCCTGCTCCGGATCGGCGCGCGGCGTGATCGTCATCGGCGCGAGCACCTCGCCGCCGCGGCGCACGACGTACGTCGTCGGCTGGCCGGCGCGATCGCGCGTGGCCGCGATCAGCTCGTCGATGTTGTGGACGGCAACGCCGTTGGCCTCGATGACCTCGTCGCCGAGGTGGATGCCGCCCTGCGATGCGGGGGAATCATCGATGATCGTCCCGACGACCATCGGCGCGTTCTCGACGAGCCGCTGCACGCCGCCGAACGCGATCAGGAAGAAGATGAGGATCGAGGCCCAGAGATAGTTCGCCATCGGGCCGGCGAGGATCGTCATGATCCGCGCGAAGACGCTCTTGTTGGCGAAGAGCGCTGGATCTTTGGGGTCGATCTCGTCGGTCGGGTTCATCCCATCGATCTGCACGTACGCGAGGAACGGGATCGCGCAGACCTGGAAGATCGTGTCGCTGTTCTTCGGCTGGTACTTGAAGAGCACCGGGCCGATGCCGATCGAGTAGCGCAGCACGCGCATCCCGAACGCCCTCGCCATGAAGAAGTGGCCGCTCTCGTGAACGATCACCTTGATCGAGATCGCGGTGATGATGATGGGCCAGATGAGCCAACTGCTGGCGAGCATTGCTGACAAGCGTAGCAGAGGTGGCCCCCGCAGCTCGACGTACCTGCGCGAGCTACGAGGAGACTGGATCCCCGAGCAGGAGTCGGTTCTTCGGCGTGATCTCCGAGGGAATGTTCTGCGTGTGCACGACGTATCCGCGCGCGCGGAGCATCAGAGCACGCGTCGCATCGATCGCAGTGGGCGCGTCGAGCCAGCCGCGCAGCGCACCGGTGTCACACGTCGCTTCGTCGTGACAGCACGGCAAGACCGAGACGCGAGCACGGGCGCGGGTCGCGGCGGTGAGCACGTGATCGGTGAGCGCGCCGCACGCGTGCACCGAGACGACGAGATCTTCCGGGCCGAGCACGACGTCTTCGAGCTTCTGCGATCGCAGCTCCACGCGACCCATCAGGCGCGGCCACGCGGTGGTGATCGCCTCGTGGAGCTTCGCGGCGCTCGCGGGCAACCGCGTGTCGACCGCGATCGCGCTCGGCGAGGTGTCGTCGAGCACGAGCATCACGAGCGCCAGCAGTCCGTGCCCACAGGCGAGGTCGACCACGCGGCCGCCGCGGAAGCGACGCCGCGTCCGGCGCGCGACCTCCCAGGCCTCGTAGAGCTCTTTTCGGGGCAGACAGTCGGCCTCGCACACCACGCGCGCGAGGCGATCGAAGAGCGTTCCGGACGTGAAGCGCGGCAGATCTCGGGGGCCGAGGCGCGAGCGACTTCCGGGATCGAACGCACGTGGTAGATCGCCGGCCATGATGCGGATCGTAGTGCGAGGGTCCGAGGGGTACGAGCAGGCGCTGCGTGCGCTCGAGCGGCGCGGCGATCAGGACCTCGCGAAGGTCGAAGCGCCGGTACGCGCGATCCTCGACGACGTGAAAGCGCGGGGCGACGTCGCGCTGCGCGAGCTGGTGGCGCGCTTCGAGGCCCGCACGATCACGAACGTCGTGTGGGATCGCGAGTCGATCGAGCGCGGCGCGCGAGAGCTCGATCCGAAGATCCACGCGCGGCTCGTGGAGGCCGCCGTTCGCATCCGTCGCTATCACGAGAAACAGATCGATCCCGGCTTCCGCTACGAAGAAGACGGCATCGTGCTCGGCTCGCGCGTGCGGCCCGTGAAGGCGGCGGGCGTGTACGCGCCGGGCGGCAAGGCTCGGTATCCGTCGTCGGTGCTCATGAGCGCGATCCCGGCGCACGTCGCGGGCGTGCCGCGCATCGTGCTCGCGACGCCGCGGCCGACGCCGGAGATCCTCGCCGCGGCCGTCATCTCGGGCGTGACGGAGATCGTGGACGCGGGCGGCGCGCAGGCGATCGCCGCGCTCGCGTACGGCACCGAATCGGTGAAGCGCGTCGACAAGATCGTCGGCCCCGGAAACCTCTACGTCGCGTGCGCCAAGCGGCTCGTATTCGGCACGGTCGACATCGAGGGCATCGCGGGCCCGAGCGAGATCCTCGTGGTCGCCGACGATCAGGCCGATCCGCGCGTGGTCGCGGCCGATCTGCTCTCGCAGGCCGAGCACGACGAAGAGGCGTACGCGCTGCTCGTGACGATCTCCGAGAAGCAGGCGCGCGCGGTCGCCGAAGACGTCGAGAAGCAGCTCGCGCTCTTGCCGCGTCGCGAGATCGCCGAGGCGAGCATGCGAAACCACGCGCTCGCGCTCGTCGCGGGTGATCTGGTCGAAGCGGCGCGCGTGGCCGACATCCTCGCTGCCGAGCACTTGTCGCTGCAGGTGCGCGAGCCCGAGGTGATGCTCGAGTCGATCGGCGCCGCCGGCGCGGCGTTCCTCGGCGATCACACGCCCGAGGCCGCGGGCGACTACGCGGCGGGACCGAGCCACGTGCTGCCGACGGGCGGCGCGGCGCGCTTCCACTCGCCGCTCGGCGTCTACGACTTCATCGTGCGCACGTCGCTCGTTCGCTACAGCAAGGAAGCGATCCACGCGCAGCGTGGGTTGCTCACCGAGCTCGCGCGCCTCGAAGGCCTCGAAGCGCATGCGCGCGCCGTCGAAGCACGATGAGAGGTGCGGCGCTCGCGTTGCTCGTGCTCGGCTGCGCGACGACGCCTTCGAACGGCGATGCCGGCGCGGACGCGAGCGTCGTGCGCACCGCGACGCTCACCAGCGACGTCTTCGCGCTGCCCGGCCCCGGTCTTCGTCTGTCCGACGGAACGATCCTTCCTGCAGGCATGGGCGACGTCTGGATCGCACAGCGATCGACCGCGACGATCAGCGTCGGCGCGCCGCTCGGGATCTGCGACGTCGGCACGTTCGCGTCGCTGGCGGAAGTGCCGACGACGCTCGGTGCCTGCCTCGGCCCCGCACCGAGCGACACCAGCTTCCTCTCGAGCAACCAGAACGGCACCAACCAATGGAGCGGCCGCGCGTGGTTGATCGTCGACGACGTGAACAGCGCCGCGCCGACGCCGATCTATCGTGCGCGCGCGATCACCGACTCGGACGACAACCCGCACATCGTGATGACGCTCGAGTACGAG
>CAYSCF010000403.1:0-5734 GCA_964429305.1 uncultured Sandaracinaceae bacterium
CCGAGCGCGCGCGCAACGCCGCCACGCCGCTGATGATCGGAGAGTCCCTGCCGCCGGACGAGCCCGGTGTGGAGACGCTGCATCCACGAGCGTGCATCACCTGGGCTTTGCGTCACTCTTTCTCGATGCGCGAGCATCCGATCAGCGACGCGCTCATCGAGCGCGCCATCGCCGCGTGGCTCGCGGCGTGAACGACGTCGGGCTCGACTCGACCTGGCGGCCTTCGCTGCCCGCCGGCGCGGTCGCGCGCCTGGTCGGCTCGGCCGCGCGCGCCACGCGCTCGGATGGAGAGCCCTTCGATCCCGATCGACTCGACCGCCGAGACCCGGATCTCATCGCGTCGCTCGCTGCCGATCTCCGCGAGCTCAATCGACGCTGGCTCCACTTGCGCGTCGAAGGGCTCGCCCATCTCGCGCGCACCCCGTGTCTCTTCGTCGGCAACCACAACGGCGGGATCATGGGGCCCGATCTCTTCTGCACGATGGAGACGCTTTGGACGGCGCTCGGCGCAGATGCGCCGCTCTACGCGATGGCCCACGACTTCGCGATGGCGCACGTGCACCCGCTCGGTCGCATGTTGCAGCGGATCGGCGCGATGCGCGCCTCGACCGTCAATGCGCATCGCGCGCTCGATGCGGGTGGAAGCGTGCTCGTCTATCCGGGCGGCGACCTCGATGCGTTCCGACACTTCTCGCGACGACACGAGGTGGTGTTCGGAGCGCGCACGGGGTTCGTCCGCATCGCGCGCGAGGCCGGCGTCCCGATCGTACCGATCGTCGCGTACGGCGCGCATCGGAGCGCGATCATCTTCCACGAGGGCGAGTGGATCGCGCGCACGCTCGGGCTCACGCGCTGGAGCCGCCTCGCGCGGTTTCCGCTCGCGCTCGCGCTGCCGTGGGGGATCGCGCCGGGGCCATGGATGCCGTACGCGCCGCTTCCGTTCCCGATCCGCCTCCGCGTGCTCCCGCCGATCCGAGTGTCCCCTGCGCGATCGCTCGAAGATGCGCGCGACGAGATCGTCGTTGCGATGCAGGCCGCGATGGACGACATGCGGCGCGCGGACGCGCGATGAGCGAGCCGCGTGCGATCTCGCTGCCACACGGCACCGCGGCCGTCACGTCGTTCGGGGCCGTCGATCGCGCGCGCATCGTCGTGGTGCCGCCGCTCGGCATGCCCGCGTCGGTGCTCGGTCCGTTCGCGAAGGCGCTCGCCACGGAGCTCCACGTCTGCGTGGTGGAGCTCCCGGGCGCGGGCCACGCCAGCCGTGCGGGCTGGACGACGACCACGCGCGCGCTCGGTGAGTCGCTGGCGCTGCTCATGGAGCAGCTCGGGCCTGGACGATCGCATCTCTTCGGCGTGTCGTTGGGCGGAATGATCGCCCAGTGGACGGCCATCGATGCGCAGGGCGTGATCGATCGTCTCGTGCTCGCATCGACCGCGTCCTACGGACGCGACGTCGTTATCGCCGAGCCGCTCACCAAGGTCGAGATCGGGTCGCATCTCCTCGATCCGGAGCCGGTGCGCGTCGCGCTCGCGGAGGGCGTGGTGTCGGAAGAGATCACCGGCTCGCCGTCGCGCCGTCGCCGGCTAGCGCGCCAGATCCGCTCCGCACCGCGGGTCGCGTCCGAGCTCTTGTGGCTGGGCATCGCCGTCGCGCGTCACGACACGCGCTCGCATCTCGCCACGATCACTTGCCCGACGCTCGTGCTCACGGGGCGGAACGATCATCTGATCCCGAGCCATCTGCAGGATGCGCTCGCTGCGGGCATTCCGAACAGCACGCGCGCCTTCGTCGCGGATGCCGGTCACGCCGTCACGATCGATCGACCGGAGGAGACGGCGCGCATCGTCCTGCGCTTCGTCCGGGGCGAGGCACCGACGGCCTGAGGCGTGACCGTGGAGCAAGCGCGCAGTTGCGGCGCCTTGTCGCCACGCGCGCGCCTCGTGCGGTGAGCGGGACCCGAGAATCGAAAGGCACGCGCCGTGCTGACAGCGAGCGAGCCCGAAGGTCGGGCGCTCATCCACTCATCTCGAGGCTCACATGACATCCCGCACTTCGGTTCTCTCTCTCTCGATCGCGCTGGCGGTCGTCCCGGTCGCGGCCTGCTCGCACGATGCGCCGCAGCACCGCGACTCCACGGTGGCCACCACGTCGGGCAGCAGCACGATGGCGCGCGACGACGACCGTCAGGGCACCGTCACGACGCGCGACAGCGATCACGACGGCACGCGCGACACCGTCGCCGTGCGCGGCGAAGGCCATGCGACGGTCGCCGCGCGCGACACCGATCACGACGGCACCGACGACACGATGGATGCACACGGCACCGCGGATCACGGGACGGCCGCGCACGGCGCCTCCCAACCGACCGCGATGGATCAGTCCGAGGATTCGCACGATGTCGACATCACGGGCCGCATCCGGCAGGCCGTGGTGGCCGATTCGTCGCTCTCGCTCGCGGCGCGCAACTGCGTGATCGTGACGCAGCACGGGCACGTGACGTTGCGCGGCGACGTGACGCGCGCAGAGCGCGATGCGATCGTGACCCATGCAGAGCGCGTCGCTGGCGTGACGAACGTGAACAGCGAGCTCCACGTCATGGACACGCACGCCTCGCACTGAGCTCCGCCACTCTTGCGCGACGGCGACCACGCGAAAGCGGGTCGCCGTCGCGCATTCCGTCTCGGGGCGCGCACCACGTCTCGTGTGTGACGCGGGCGCGACGATCCATCCCCGGGGCAGGGCGCGAAGCGCTTGGAACGCCCGGTGCTCTAGGCAAGAGCAGGAGTGCCCATGCGATCTTCGACGATCTCCGCGCGCGTCTTCATCCTCTCTTCGCTGATCTCCTCGCTGGCGATCGTCGCGGGCTGCAACGGCACCACGGTGCCGGACGACACCACCGTCGACGGCGGCGTGGGTCTCGATGGGTCCCGACCGGGCGACGGCTCCATCCCGGGCGATGGCGCGCGCGCGACGGAAGCGTCGGTCGTCTTCGACGGCAGCCTGCGCTACCCCGACGGCGCGCTCGTGTACGACGCGCACTTCGATGGCGGCGACGGAAGCACGACGGACGGGGCGATCGACGGGAGCAGCGGCGACACCGGCGCGTCCGAGCTCGACGCATACGAAGACGTGACGCTCGACGGCGCGAATCGCGGCGTCGACGCGGCGCGAAACATCGAGGCGGGCGCGCCCGACGTGTCGTTCGTCATCATGTGCGGCGGGTCGATCTGCCCGCCGGAGTCGTTCTGTTGTCCCTCCTCGGGCATCTGCGCGCCGTTCGAGTGCCCGGAGTGCTGTCCGGGCGGCCCCATCCCGCCGCACCCATGAGCGCGTCGGTGCAAAGCGTGTTTTCCACCGGACGGAGGTCGTCGGTCATGCTGGAGAAGATCCCTGCTTCCATCGGTGCCGCGCTCGGCTCGGTGCGCGCCGGAACCGACGGCCTCGCGCTCTACGATCCCGCATTCACGAGCGTGCCCGACACCATGGTCGTGACGAGCCCGGTGTTCACGCACCGAAGCGCGCTGCCGATGCGCGCGACCGCCGACGGAGAAGGGCTCTCGCCGCCACTCGCGTGGACAGGCGTTCCCGAGACCGCGATGCAGCTCGTCTTGATCGTGGAAGACGCCGACAGCCCCACGCCGTCACCGCTCGTGCACGCGATCGCGTTCGATCTCCCGTCGGACCGCTCGATGCTCGATCCCGGCGAGCTGAACGCCGACGCGGACACGCTGGCGATGGGCAAGAGCTCGTCGTTGCGGCCCGCGTACATGCCGCCCGATCCACCGACGGGGCACGGCAAGCATCGCTACTACTTCCAGCTGTTCGCGATCGATCGTCGGCTGGAGCTCTCGCGCACGCCGGGTCGGACGGAGCTCTTGCGCGCGATGCGCGGGCACGTGCTGGCCACGGGCTGCATCGTCGGAACGTACGAGCGTCGATGACGCTGGAAGGAAGACGGCTCATGCGACGAATCGATCACGAAGGCGCGGCGTTCCATCACGAGAGCGCGGCGCATCACCATCGGCAGGCGAGCGAGCATCGCGCGAAGGGCGAGCACGAGCGCGCGGAGCGTCACGAAGTGACGGCGGAATCGCACGCGCGTCGCGCCCAGGCATATGCGCAGAGCGCGCTACCCGACACCGATCAGAACGCGGTCTACGGGCGGGGCGAGGGCGGCTACGACGACGGCGGCTTCCGCCGCGGAGCGCGTGACAACGACCGCCACTACGGCATGCGTCACGACGCGAGCCGTGCGATCGCCGATCCGACGGACGGAAAGATCGACGAGACGCGATCCGAGCGCGATCGGCGCGCACGTCCACAGGGTGCCGACATCGAGGACCGCGGCCGCGAGGCGCGCGCTCGATGAGCCCGCCCGAGGGAACAGCGCGGCGCGGTCTCGCGAGAGGATCGATCAGCTCGCCTCCGCAGGCACGGGCGCGTCCTTCGCGATGAGCCCTTGCCGCTTCGCATCGGACCAGAAGGCCGGCGGCACCTTGGCCTTCATGGAAGACGCATTCGCGAGCACTTGCTCCTCGGACCGGGCGCCGACGACGAGCGCGCACGCGAGGTCGGGCGCAGCCGAGAACTGGAGCGCTGCCGTACGAAGATCGGTGCCGAGGCGATCGGCCAGCGCACGGAGCTGCGCGCGCTTCTCTGTCTGTTCGGGCCCCACGTCCCACGAGCGCTCGCCGTAGTTGTAACGAGGGCTGCCGGACACGAAGCCTGCGTTCAGCGACGAGCCGATCACGAAGCGCACGCCGCGCTCGCGCGCGACCGGGAACACGTTCTCGAGCGCGCTGCCGTGATCGATCAGCGAGTACTGTCGCGCCAGGAGACAGACGTCGGGATCGGCTTCGCGCATGACGCGCAACATCGGCTCGGGCGTGTTCACGCCGATCCCCCACGCGCGGATCACGCCTTCTTCACGGAGCTTCGAGAGCGCAGGAAACGCGCCCTTCAGCGCGATCGCGAACTGCTGCTCCCACGGCGTCGGCAAGAGCACGTTGTCGGGCGAGAGATCGTGCACGAACGCCACGTCGATGCGATCGATGCCGAGCCGCTGCAGGCTGTCCTCGATCGAGCGCCGTACGCCGTCGGCCGTGTAGTCGAACACGATGTCGTTGGGCGACGTCGCGTACGGAAAGAGCTCCTTCGATCGGTTGCGCGGCGATGCCTTGAGGAGCTTACCGACCTTGGTCGAGAGCACGTACGCCTCACGCGGCTGCGCGTGCAGGAATCGGCCGAATCGCCGCTCGGCGAGCCCGAGGCCGTACCAGGGGGCGACGTCGAACGTGCGCACGCCCGCGGTCCACGCGGCGGCCAACGTCGCGTGCGCGGTCTCGTCGGTGACGAATTCGAATTCGTTGCCGAGCGCGACGCCGCCGAGACCGAAGCGATGGGCGGGCGTGTAGATCGAGTCGACGGGGTTGGGACGTGACATCGCGATTTCCTCCGCGGTGCGACGAGCACGGCGCGGGCCAGCGAGGACTCGCGATCGAGGAGCGATGCTTCACCGGGTCGATGCGATCGGAGAGAGCGCGACGAGCTCGCCGATGCGCGCGACCATAATCGATGCCGCGACGAGGGAGACGCGAGGATCGGTCCGGATTTTCGAAGCGGGCTAAGGGATTTGAACCCTCGACATCCAGCTTGGGAAGCTGGCGCTCTACCAACTGAGCTAAGCCCGCGGTGCGCGAGACCATTACCCTTTTCGTTCGCGCCGATCAA
>CAYSCF010000404.1:0-5699 GCA_964429305.1 uncultured Sandaracinaceae bacterium
CGCATGAGGTTGAAGGTTCCGCTCATCGGCAAGGCGCGACTGAAGAGATCCGGAAAACGACAGGTGACGGCGACGGAGTGGAACGCGCCGATCGACGCGCCCGTGACCCAGATCGGCAGCACCGCGCCGCAGTCCTTGTGGATCGCAGGCACGACCTCGTGCTTGATGTACTGCTGGAACTGGTTGTTCATCCACATGCGATGGCCGGGCGTGCCTTCCTTCTGGAACCACGTCTTGCCCGCGACCGAGTCGCACGAATAGACCTTGATGCGCCCCGCCGCGATCAGCGGCTCGAGCGCGCGGATCATCAGGAAGCGCTCGATCTCTTCCGCGTCTCCGCCCGCCGTCGGGATCACCAGCACCGGCTGCCCGAAATGTCCCCAGCGACACAGCGTCGCCTCGGCTCCCGTTCGTTCACTGCGCCACCGCGACTTGACGAAGCTCAATCCCTACTCCTCCTGGCCCTAGGCGCATTCTCACACAGTGCCCATCGGGAACGACAGAGGGATCTCGCGACCCAGTAGAGAAGGTGCTCTACGTGCTCGTAGTCGGAGCCCCGAGCCGCCGGACGCTCGGCGTGACCACCACGAACACGAGCACCAAGAAGAGGAGCACCGCGCTCGCCTCGAACGGAAGCGGCTGCGCGATCTGATAGAGCGTCGGCCCCACGAGCGGCCCGAGCAAGCGCCCCAGGCCCTGCGCCGAGCTGTTCGCGCCCGCGACGTCGCCCTGCTCGTCGTCGTTGGCGCAGAGCGAGAGGGCCGCGCTCGCGCCGGGCATCACGAGCCCCTGACCGAGCCCCTGGCACGCCATCGCGAGCGCGAGCGTCGCGAAGTCGTCCGCGAACACGAGCAGGCTCATCCCGAGCGTCGTCAGCGGCAGGCCGAGCATCAGCAATCGCCCGGCCGGGATCTGGAAACGACGCACGATGAAGCCCTGCGCGAGCACGGCGACGACGCCGTACACGCCGAGCGCGCGCCCCACGAAATAGGGCGTCTCGGAGTGGGTCAGGTGCAGTCGATCCTCGAACGCGAACGCGACCGTCTGCTCCATCAGCACGCTCGCGAACGTCGTCACGAACGCGATCGCGAGCAACGTCCCCGCCTTGCCGAGCACGCGGCGGAAGCTCGATCGTGTCTCGCTTCGCGCGCGACGCTCGGGCTCGCGCAGCATGACGGCGACGAGCAGCGCGTTGATCGCCGCGATGGCGACCGAGATCCAGATCGGCGCGAAGAGACCGAAGAAGTGCGACGTGAACGCGCCGATGACCGGGCCGAACACGATGCCGAGCCCGAACGCCGCCCCGATGAACGCCATCCCACGCGTTCGATCTTCGCGGCTCGTGAGATCGGCGGCCCACGCCTGCGCCGTCGGGATCGTCGCGGAGGAGAGGAGGCCGCCGCCGAAGCGCGAAGCGAGGAGCGCGACCACCAGAGAGGCGCCGCGCAGAACGCCGTGCGCGCCGAGCTCCGCGACGACGCCGAGACCGACGAATCCCAGGCCGAAGCCGACCACGCCCACGAGCAGCACCGGCTTGCGGCCACGGCGCTCGCTCATGCGTCCCCAGAACGGCGCCGCCACGAACTGCGCGAACGCGTAGCTCGTCGACGTCAGGCCGATCTCCGACTCGCTCAGCCCGAGCTCGCGGCCGAGCGGTGCGAGGATCGGAAAGAGGATGGAGAGCCCGAGGATGCTGTTGAACAGCGATAAGAACAGGAGCGGCATCGAGCGGCCCGAGGCTGCGCGAGGCCCGCACGGATGTCGAGCCGCCGTGTAGCATCCGCCTCGTGAGCCAAGACAAGCGCCCCACCATCGCGCTCGACGCGATGGGCAGCGATCGCGGTCCGTCGGCGACGGTCGCGGGCGCGGCGCGCGTGAGCCTCCTCGGCAACGCGCCCGACATCGTCCTCGTCGGTGACGCGTCGATCCTGCATGCGGAGCTCGACAAGGTGAAGCACGAGCCCGCGCGATTGCGGATCGCGCACGCGCTCGAGGTCATCGGGCAGGACGAGAAGCCGCAGGTCGCGCTCGGAGAGAAGAAGGACTGCTCGATCCTGCGCGCGGTCGAGCTCGTGCGATCGGGCGAGGCCGACGCGCTCGTCTCCGCGGGCAACACCGGCGCGGTCACGCTCGCGTGCGCGCGCGGCTTCACGCGCTTGCCCGGCGTGTCGCGTGCCGCGCTCGGCGCGGTGTATCCGACGGAGCGCAGACGCGGAGAGAAGGACGATCCCTTCTCGCTCATCCTCGATGCGGGGCTCACGCTCGAAGCGAGCGCCGACGATCTCGTCGCGTTCGCGGTGATGGGGAGTGCCTACGCGTCGCGCATCTCGCGCAATGCCAAGCCGCGCGTCGCATTGCTGTCGGTCGGCAGCGAAGAGGGCAAGGGCACGCCCGCCGTCGTCGCCGCGCACGAACGACTGAAGAAGGTCGTCGGGATCGAGTTCATCGGCAACGTCGAGGGGATGGACATCCCGCGCGGCACGGCCGACGTCGTCGTCACGGGCGGGTTCGTCGGCAACATCGTGCTCAAGATGCTCGAGGGCGTGAGCGACACGATCATGCGGCTCGCGCGCTACGCGGGAGAGAAGAGCTTGCAGTACCGCGCGGGGCTCGCGCTCTTGTCGCCAGCGATCAAGCGCGTGCGTCAGGTGACCGACTGGGAGCAGTACGGCGGCGCGCCGATCCTCGGCTTCGATCGGCTCTGCATCAAGGCGCACGGACGGAGCACGGAGCGCGCGATCGGCAACGCGATTCGCGTCGCGCAGCGCGCGGCCACGACGCAGCTGGTCGATGCGATGCGCGAAGGCCTCGAAAAGGCCGAGCTCGCTCGCTCAGAGTGATTTGCGCAGCACGACGAACTCGAGGTCGTCGCGCTTCGGCTTTCCCGAGCGCGGATCATCGTAAGGGAACGGCTCGCGCTCGCCGCTGCGCGCGTAGCCGCGCCGCTCGTACCAGGCGATCAGCGAGTCGCGCAGCGAGATCACGCGCATACGCATCTCGGGCTTTCGCAGATCGGCGCGCGCGACGCGCTCTGCCTCGTCGAGCAATGCGCGACCTACGCCTGCGGCCTGCAGCTCCGGGCGCACCGAGAGCATGCCGAGATACGCGCAGCCCGGCTCTTCACGCAGCAGCACGCAGCCGACGAGGCGATCGCCTTCGTGCGCGAGCAGGAGGCGCGTCGATGGCCCGCGCACGAGCGCGCTCAGCTCGTCGACATCGGTGCGCTGTCCGTCGAGGAAGTCGGCCTCGGTAGTCCATCCGGCGCGACTGACCTCGCCGCGATAGGCGCTCTCGACGAGGGCGTGGAGAGCAGGGACGTCGTCGAGCGTGGCGCGGCGAAAGGACAACATGCGGCGGCAGAGGATGCACGAGCCCGCGCCCCGCTGCACGGACGCTTCAGCGCGCGGCGCTCTCGACGCTGCGGCCGACACGAACGACGCGCGGGAACATGTGATAGCGGACGTGGTTGCGATCGCGGTGCGCGTGATCGCCCTGACGCACCACGCGCGTGCGAAGGACGCTCCAGCCGGTCGCGCCTTCGTCGACGATCTGCCGCGTGCCGGGCGCGAGGTGCCGGTCGCGCTGGACCTGCTCGCGCGCCTCGCTCGTCTCTTCGATGACGGCATCCCAAGCGACCTCGAGGGGCGCGGCCTCCGTCGTGAGCGACACGATCAGCTGATCGCGCTCGACGCGCGCGTGGATCGTCACCGCCTGATCGAACGGGCTCTCGACGACGAGGTCGTAGCGCCCGTCGGCGATGGCCGCGTCCATGCCGGGGTGCGCGTAGTGTGGAAGGCGCGTGTGCGGATGCACCTCGTGCACGCCGAGCCCCGCGGTCCACGCGGCGACGAAGAGCGTGGTCGCGACCTGACAGATGCCGCCGCCGATGCCGGGTGTCGGCACGCCGTTGAGCAATGTCTCCGCGTCGAGGAACCCGCGCGTCTCGGTCCGGGGGCCGATGCGATCGTCGAACGAGAGCGTGCGGTGCGGCCTGATGGTCGCGCCGTCGAGCATCGATGCCGCGAGGCGAACGTTCGTGACGCGCGCCGTCTCGGCGAGATCGAGATCCGTCTGGTGATATCCGACCATTCCGGCCGGCAGATGCAGGTCGGCCGTTCGCCCATGCGTCTCGAGCGCGGCAGGCGGCGCGGCGCCTCGCTGCTGCGCGACGAGGATCGACGGCGCGAGCAACGCCGCGGCGATCAACGTCACCGTCATCGTCGTCAGGATGCTCGGACCGATGCGTCGCATGTTCCTCTCCACGCGAAGAGACGCCTACGGTAGCCGAGAGCTTCCCGACGCGCGAGAGATCGTCCGGTCGCGTGCGGGCTAGGCGTTGATGCTGTTGGTGATCCGCGACGGGAGAAGAAAGGTGTACGGCAGCGGTCGGGAGCCGTTGCGCGCGCTCGTGTCGTCCTCGATGGTCGCGAGATCACGCTGGAAGTCGGCCACCAACGGCGCGACGCGCGCATCGACGAAGTGGCCCGGATCGTACTTGCCGAGCCAGTTGATGTGCAGGTTGGCGACCTGGTAGGTCGCGGTGATGGTCTCCCAGCCGATCTCGCTCGGCGGGAGCATCGCGGGCAGGTCGGCCTCGCTCGCGGACGAGCGCGGTGGCAGCGCGCTCCCGCCTGCGGTCGGCATGCTCGGCACGTACGCGGCCCAGTCGTAGTTCGAGTTGTTGATGGTCGCGTGGTACGCGGTCGCACGGAAGAGCACGCGCGAGATCAGATCGATCACGTCGCTCACCGTCTTCGGCGCGACGCCCGCGACCATCGCCGGCAGCCGACCGCCATCGGCTGCGCCGACCTCGCGCACGAACGCGGCGAGCTCGCCGTCGGCGATCACGTCCGCATCGCTCGCGTAGTAGAGGCGTACGTAGCGCTCGACGAATCGCCGCATCGCCGCCCAGATCGGCAGCGCGTCGTCGCGGAACGGGTACATGGGCAGCGTCTCCGGATCGCCCACACCGCGGCGCGCGTAGTCGATCGTCGGATCGAGCGAGGCCAGATCGAGCGTCGCGACGCTGCGATCGAGGATGCTCGTCTGCGCCTCGATCGTCGGCGCGAGCAGCCGGTCCTGCACGCCGCCCGGATTGACCACGCTCTTGCGCGCGACCTCGTTCACCGCGAGCGTCGTCTCGAAGTGCGGCGCGAGCAGCACCGAGAGTGGATGGTCCTCGCTCAGCTGGCGATACGACGCGAGGATGAAGCGCTGGATCACCATGTGGCACCAGCCGAGGTGCACGAGCACGCCCTGGAGGTTCTCGTCGGCGACGTTCGCGGCGGTGCGCGCGAGCATCCAGTCGCGGTCCCACGGGAAGTACAGCGTCTCGCGCGTGCCGCGGTGCCCGCCGGTCTGGATCGCGATCGGCCGCAGCTGTCCGGCGAACGCACGATCGACGCAGAAGAGAACGATGGGCGCCCAGAGGAACTTCGCGTGACCGTCCGTGATGCCGGTGGGCGCGCCGTCGAACAGCGCGTAGTCGGCGAGATAGAGGCGCTGCGATGCGATCGCCTCCGCGAGCGAGGCCTTCTCCGATCCGAGCACGCGCCGCAGATCGGCATCCGCGATCGGAAGCGCCTCGGGCAAGCGCTCGACGCGCGTGATCGCGTTCGGTGTCGGCCCTGCGAGCCGCTGCCATGCGAAGCACCAGTCCTGCGCCGCGTGCGGCATCGCGAGCGGCGCCGGCAGCATCG
>CAYSCF010000405.1:0-5634 GCA_964429305.1 uncultured Sandaracinaceae bacterium
GCTCATCGCGCGCAACGCCTCGCGCGCCAACTCGGCCTCGCCGCCGTGCCAGAGGATGGCTTCCTAGAAGCCGCGCGCGCGCCCGTCGAGCAGCAGGAATTCGTGGCGGTTCACCGTCATCAGGAGGCCGATGCCCCAGAGCGGTGGCGTCCGCCATTCGGTGCCCGTCGCTTCGAAGTCGGGGCGATGATCGGCGAGCCCGTCGCCCATGTCGTGCAGCAGCAGATCCGTGTACGGCCAGATGTGCTGCGCCGTCAGCGCGTCGGTCTCGCTCGTGCCGGTCGTGAACGACGGGACGTGACAGTCGGCGCAGCCCGCGTCGCGGAAGAGCGCGCGACCGCGCAGGACGGTCGGATCGCCGACGTCGCGTCGCGCCGGGACGGCGAGCGTCTGGCCGTAGAAGACGAGCAGATCGAGGATCTGATCCGTGAGCTCCGGATCGCCGCCCGTCGGGGCCGCTGCGCATTCGGTCTCGACGCTCGTGCAGTTCTGGGCGGTGTTGATCGACGTCGACATGCCGATGTCGCCGAGCATCGCCCCGGCCGTCTGCTGCCGGATCGAGGGCTGGTTGGCCTTCCATCCGAAGCGACCGAGCGCGACTGCGCCCGTGATCTGGTTCCACACGTGGTTCGGGCGGCCCGAGATTCCGTCGTGGTCCGCGTCGTCGGGATCGGCGTTCGCGAGGATGTCGGTCTCGCTCACCGCCTCGAGCAAGCCGAGCCCGTACTGCGAGGCAGCCACGCGCATCGAGAACATCGTGTCCGACTGCATCGGGCCATACGAGAGCGTGGTGAACGTGAGCGCCGCCTGTCGCAGCGAGTACGCAGTCCCATCCGCATACGCGCCCGGCATCTCCGTCCACTCGAGATGCGTCGCGCCTTCGCCATCGACGCCGGGGATGGCGCGCGGCTGGAACTGACCGCCGTACGTCGGCTCTTCGAGCGGCCCACCGTGCGCGTCCATGCCCGGCACGCTGAGACGCACGAGCATCGAGAGCATCTCGTCGCCCGGTGCCGGCGGCTGCCCGCGGCCATCGCGTGAGTGACACGCCGAGCATCCGGTCGCGTTGTAGAGCGGCCCGAGCCCGTCGCGCGAAGACGTGGATGCCGGTGCGACGACCCAGTCGTCCGCGTCGAACGAGTTGCCGACCTCGAAGTCCTGCGTCTGATCGAACGTGAGCCCGGGCATGGGCTGCGTGTACGCGTCCTGCGACGTCGTCCGCGTGGTGCCGAGCGCACCACCGGCCATCTCTTCGCTCGGGTCGTAGCCCAGGGGGGCCGGCGCGCATGCAGTGGCCAAGACCATCACGGCACATCGGGCGCGGGCGAGCACAGGCCCAGCGATCATCGCATGTCCGTCTGGAAGTTGCTCGCTTGCAAGTTGATTCCGAGCGCGGTCGCGACCTCGGCGAGCGTGGTGGCGATGGTGTGCAGATCGTTGATCACGAGCTGGATCGCCATGCGGCCGGGATCGGCGTCGGTCCCCGTGATCAGCTGATCGAACGGGCACATGCCCTGCAGCACGTGGCTCGGGCACGACGGGACCGTCGGCCATGCTTCGATGTCCGTGAGCGCCGCCTGAAGAGCGGCGCGCATGCGCATGTCGAGCGCGGCGTCGCGCGCGTGCACGAGCGTCGAGAGGCTGCGCGAGGCATCGCCCACGACCGTGCCGTCGGGGCGCGTGTACGTCCCGAAGTACGCGTTGTTCAGGCCCTGCACGTCGTGGGTGTAGTCGGCGACCGTGTTGTCGCTGAAGCACGAGTGCTCGTCCTCCTGATCCTTCGTCGTGAACGGCGTGTGGATGCGCTGCCCTGCGAGCTCGCCCTCCGTGAGCTTGCCCATGCCGAGCAAGATGCGGCCGAGAGCGATGTGCGGCTCGAGCGTGACGAACGTCGCCCGATAGGTGCCCGCCGTGGACGGCGCCCACTCGCCGCGGACCTGCGTGAGGTCGTCGATGATGAGCTGCGTCGCGACGTCGAGATACGTGCGGCGCCGATCGGCGTTCGTGCCCATGCCGACGACGTAGTCGGTGAAGGGACGATTGCCGGGCCCGTCCGGATCGAAGTCCTGGCCCCAGAGGAGGAACTCGACCGCGTGGTAGCCCGTGGTGATGTTCTTCTCGCCGCGATTCGCGTTCTCGTCCTGGATGACCGATTCGGTGATGATCGGATAGTCGCTCGCGTCGTTGATGATCCCCGAGCTGGGCATGCCCATCACGTAGTCGATCGTGTTCTCGTCGAGGGGCCACGAGTTGAGCAGCGCCTCCTCGTTGCCCATGTCCGGATCGTCGATGGGACCGTCGTAGAAGCGCGCGTACTCGGACTGTTGGTAGGGCACGCGGGCGGTGCGCCATGCGGTGCGTGCGCCGTCGAGCGCTGCCTGCGTCGCAGTGCCAGAGAAGAGAGGTGTCGACGCAGTGCGCAGCGCGTTCGCGCCCGTCAGCGCGTCGTCGTACTCGGCGTAGAGGACGGTCGCGTAGTTCTCGAGAACCGGCGGCGCGTCGGGCAGCGTGTCGGAGTGATTGGCGCAAGCGCCGAGCGTGAGAGCGACGAAAACGCCGGAGAACAGCGAGCTCTTCATGTTGTCTTCCAACCTCGTCAGTTGAGGATGGTTTTCATTATAGACGCAGTTGATTCCCGTTCGCAACTAGACACTCGACAAATGTGCGCTTTCCGGCGTGCTAGCGTTCGGACCGTCCAGTCCTCGTAGCTCAGCTGGAAGAGCGGCGACCTTCTAAGTCGTTGCGCGCAGGTTCGATTCCTGCCGAGGACGTCAGCGCTCCGAGACGAGAAGGATCGGGGTGGAGGGATTCGAACCCACGACGACGAGCACCCAAAGCTCGTGCACTACCAGGCTGTGCGACACCCCGAGAACGAACGAGAGTAGATCAAGCGCGGCTGCCAAGCCATGAGGCCAAGCGAGGCGCGAGCGCGCGACATGCGATCCCGCGATGACTGACCGCGTCCTTCTCCGCGTCGTCGAGCTCGGCCATCGATCGCCCGTCGCACGCGCTCGGCACGAAGATCGGATCGTAGCCGAAGCCGTGCTCGCCTCGCGGCACGCGAGCGATGCGGCCCTCGCACACGCCGGTCACCAGCACGGGCTCGGGATCGATCGGATCGATGAGCGCGAGCACGCAGCGAAAGCGCGCCGTGCGCAGCGCGTCGTCGACGTTCTCGAGCGCAGCAAGAAGCTTGGCGACGTTTCCCTTCGGCCCCTCGCCGCTGTAGCGCGCGGAGTGGATGCCGGGCGCGCCTCCGAGCGCGTCCACCTCGAGCCCGCTGTCGTCGCCTAGCGCCAGCGCACCGAAGTACGCAGCGACTTCGCGGGCCTTCTTGATCGCGTTGCCCTCGAACGTCGCCGCATCCTCGACGACGTCGGGCATCGACGGATCGATCGCATCGACGCTCGCGAGCTCGACGCCGGGAAACGCGACCAGCCGCGCGAGCTCGACGACCTTGCCCGGGTTCCGGGTCGCGACGACGAGCCGCCGAGTCACGTGATGCCCAACAGAGCCAGGTTCACCCCCGCGGACGTGAGCGCCCGATCCTGCGCCGCACGCAGCGCGATCATCGCCGCGAGCCCGAGATCCACGAGCCCGTCGAAGTCCGCGCGCGGCACCGGCGCTCGCTCTGCTGTCCCTTGAATTTCGATGATCGACGAGACGCCGCTGGCGACGACGTTCAGATCCACGTCGGCCTTGCTGTCCTCGATGTAGTTCAGATCGAGCAGGCGCTTGCCCCCGACCAGGCCCGCGCTGATCGCCGCGACCGGCGCCTGCAGCACGCCGACGCCGACCGAGCCCTTCTTGCGCAAGCCATCGAGCGCGATCGCGAGGGCCACGAAGCCGCCCGTGATCGACGCCGTGCGTGTCCCGCCGTCGGCATCGAGAACATCGCAATCGATTGTGATCTGACGCTCGCCGAGCTTGCTCGTGTTGACCGCGGCGCGGAGCGCGCGACCGATCAGCCGCTGGATCTCCTGCGTGCGACCGTCGATGCGGCCCTTGCGCCCGTCGCGCTCCTTGCGCTGCGGGTTCGCGCGCGGGTGCATCGCGTACTCGGCGGTGAGCCAGCCGTTGCCTTTGCCACGCATCCACGACGGGACCGTCTCCTCGACCGAGGCCGAGATCAGCACGCGCGTGCCGCCGCACCGATAGAGGACCGAGCCCTCCGCGTTCTTCAGGAAACCGGTCTCGATCGTGATCTCGCGAATCGCATCCGCGCTGCGGCCATCGGCTCGGGTCATCTCGTTCGTCTCGCTTCGGTGGGCGTCAGCTGGCGGCTTGCGATCCCTCGTGCGTCTCGCCCGAGATCTGCAGCGCCATCGGCAGCCAGATCGTGAACACGGTTCCCGCGCGGCCGTTGCCGTTCGGGGCCGCGTCTTGACATCGCACGCGGCCGCGATGCGCTACCACGATCTCGCGGGTGAGCGGTAGGCCGAGCCCCGTGCCGCGCTCCTTCGTGGAGAAAAACACGTCGAACACGCGCTCTTTGCGGTCGTCGGGGATGCCTTCGCCCTCGTCCCGCACGGAGAGCGCGACACCGCCGTCCTCGCGATGCGCGCCGAGCGTGAGCGTGCCGCCGCCGGGCATGGCCTCGCGCGCGTTGCGGAGCAGATTGAGCAGCGACTGGCGGATCTGCGCCTCGTCGATCGGCACGAGCGGCAGGTTCGGCTCCACGTCGACCTCGAGCCGCACGTTGGTGCTCTCCATCTCGCGCGAGACGAAGCGCGCCACGTCGCGCACGAGCTCACCGGCGTCCTCGGCGCCGAGGCGCGGCGCCGGCAGGCGCGCGATGCGCAGATACTCCTCGGTGATGCTCGTGAGCCGATCGACCTCGCGCTGGATCGCGCGGAGCAACGCGCGCGCCTCGGGGCCCGTGGAGGCCATCTCTTCTTCGAGCATCTCCACGTTGAGGCCGATGCTCGAGAGCGGATTGCGCACCTCGTGCGTGACGTGCGCGGCCATGCGGCCCATCGCGGCGAGCCGCTCGGTCTGGATGAGGCGCTCCTTCGTGCGCAGCTCGTCGGTGACGTCGTCGACGACGACCAGCACCGCGCGATGCGCGCCCGGCTGCTCGCCCTCGCCGAACGGCGTGACGAGCACGTCGACCGATCGCGCCTGGCCCTCGCCGATCGGAGCCAGCGGTGCACCGACCAACGTGGCGCGCTCTTCGCCGTCCGCGACGCGCACGATGGCCGCGCTGAGGCCCTCGAGCCGCGACGAGAGGCCCAGCGCGTCGAGCGCCTTGCCGCGATCGTTCTCGCCGATGCCGAGGATCGACGACGCCGCCTCGTTGGACGTGCGGACCGCACCGCTCTCGTCGATCACGATCACGGCGGCGCGGAGGCTCGCGACGATCTGTTGCTGCATGTGCTGCAGCTCGCGCAGCTCGTTCGCCGCGTCGCGCAGCCGCTGATCGCGCGCGCCAACGGCGCCGACCATCCGCTCGAACTCGGCCGCGAGCTGACCGATCTCGTCGTCGCGCCCGCCCTCGAAGCGACGCGAGAGATCGCCGCGCGCGACGGCGACGACACGCTCTCGGAGACGCGGAAGCGGCAAGATCAACCGTCGCGCCCACAGGCTGATGACGAGCCCGGCCGCCACGGCGGCGAGCGTGAGCAGCGCGATCTG
>CAYSCF010000406.1:0-5622 GCA_964429305.1 uncultured Sandaracinaceae bacterium
AACAGGTGCTTCACGTGGTTCAGCCCGTTGCGCTGGATCCCGTAGATGTGCGTCGCGAGGAAGATGATCACGGCACAGACGACGGTCGTCTTGAGCGACTCGGTCGGCGGGATCACGCCCGGCGCCATGCCGATGACGTTCGAGAAGAAGATGAAGAATGCGCACGTGCCGATCAGCGGCAGGAAGTAGCGCGCGGCCTGCTTCCCCATCACGTCGCTCATCATCCCGTAGACGGCGCCCGTGAAGAGCTCCATGAACGTGCGGATCGTGAAGCGGTCCTCGGGGACGATGGCGCTCTTCGTGTCGCGCACGCCGACGTAGGCGACGTAGCCGAAGACGGCGAGCAGGATCAGGACGACCCAGCCCCAGACCACGTGCTGGACGTTCGCGCCCTCGTGGCCGTAGTGCTCGTGCGCCATCCACGTCGTGTCGTTGCCCGTGACGATCGCGTTGATCGCGGCCGCGCGGGCCTCGATCCAGCGGAAGAGGCTCGGGAACGCGAGGCTGAGCCAGGACTCGTGCTCGGGCATCGTTTACTTGCTCTCCGAGGGCGCAGGGCCCTCCGTGGTCGTCGAAGAAGACAACGTCTCGTGCAGGCCGCCGACGATCGTGCCGAGGACCATCGCGCCGATTCCGATCATGAAGCCCAGAGGGCTGATGCGGTTCGTCCAGAGGACGAGCGCGCAGGCGGCGAGCACGAGCCCCATCTTGGAGACCAGCGCCAGCGAGAGAACCGTGCGCCCGCGATCGCCCGCGGCGAGGATCCGCGCGCCGAGAAAGCGGGTGACCAACCAGTCGCCGATCGCGATCGTAGCGCCCGCGAGGGCCCCGATTCCGACGTCGACGGAGATCGCGAACGCCACGGCGGACAGCAGCACACCGAAGGCGGCTACGTACGTCGTGATGCGGTCGATGATCTTCATGGAGAGGGAGGACGGGGCGGGTTCTTGGGAGGCCGGTTCTCGGGAGGCCGGTTCTCGGGGGGCAGAGCCTTTTTGTCGGGTTTCGGGGCCAGCCGCATCAGGCTTCGGAAGCCTGCGGCCGCGCCGATCGCGAGGCCGAAGAAGGTGAGCCAAGGACCTGTTCCGAAGCGGCGGTCGAGCCAGGCGCCGCCGAAGAGACCGAGAAGGGTCGCGATTCCCAGCTCCGAGCCACCCGCCAGCAGGCGGTTGGCGGAACGGAGCTGTTTGCCTTGTTCGGGTCCGAAGAGTCCCATCGGTCCCTGAAAGCGCGCGCCATCTAGCATCCGCGAAAATGAGCGTCAAGGATGGGCCGCCCTCGGGAGCCGCGCTGCGAAACCAGCGGGATTCGCTTCGCATCGCGCGCTCGTAGTAGGTTCCACGGCTCATGACCGACAGCATCTCGAGAGCCCTTTTCGAGCGCGCGAGCCGCGTGCTCCCCGGTGGCGTGAATTCGCCGGTCCGAGCGTTCCGCTCGGTCGGCGGCAGCCCGGTCTTCATCCATAGCGCGCTGGGAGCGCATCTGACGGGCGCCGACGGGACGAAGTACATCGACTACATCGGGAGCTGGGGCCCGATGATCCTCGGGCACGCGCAGGCGGACGTCGTGAAGGCCGTCAGCGACGCTGCGACGCGAGGATCGAGCTACGGCGCGCCGACGGAAGGCGAGGTCGTGCTCGCAGAGCGGATCGCGCGCCTCGTGCCCAGCATCGAGATGCTGCGGATGACGTCGAGCGGCACCGAGGCGGTGATGGGCGCGCTGCGCGCGGCCCGTGGGTTCACCGGCCGCGATCTCGTCGTGAAGTTCGAGGGCTGCTACCACGGCGGCGCCGACTATCTGCTCGTGAAGGCCGGTAGCGGTCTCGCGACGTTCGGAGTCCCGACGAGCGCCGGCGTTCCGGCGGCCATCGGCGGGACGACGCTCGTGCTTCCGTTCAACGATGCGGCGGCGGCCGAAGCGCTCTTCCAGGAGCGCGGCAGCGAGATCGCGGCAGTCATCCTCGAGCCGGTCGTCGGCAACATGGGCCTCGTTCCGCCGGAGCCGGGGTTCCTCGAGACGCTGCGCGCGCTGACCACCAATCATGGCGTCCTGCTCGTGTTCGACGAGGTGATGACCGGCTTCCGCCTCGCGCTCGGTGGCGCCCAGGAAAAGTACGGCATCCGTCCCGATCTGACGTGCCTCGGCAAGATCGTCGGCGGCGGGCTTCCCGTCGGCGTCTATGGCGGACGGCGCGACATCATGCAGAAGGTCGCGCCGTTCGGCCCCGTCTATCAGGGCGGAACGCTCAGCGGAAACCCGCTCGCGGTCGCGGCAGGCGAAGCGACGCTGAAGGCGCTTGAATCGCCGAGCTTCTACGACGAGCTCGAGAAGAAGAGCGCGAAGCTCGAGAAGGCGCTCGTCGACGGTGCGGCCGCAGCGAAGGTGCCCGTCTGCGTGCAGCGCGTCGGATCCATGATCACGCCATTCTTCAACGCGGGCCCGGTGCGCAACTGGGACGACGCGGCGAAGTGCGACACCAAGCGCTTCGGCACGTGGCACGCGCAGATGCTCGCGCGTGGCGTGATGTGGCCACCCGCTCAGTTCGAGGCCGCGTTCGTGTCGATCGCGCACGACGATGCGACGCTCGCGCACACCGCCGAAGCAGCTCGCGCGGCGTTCGCGGCGGTGAGCTGAACGAGCGGTAGCCCGCGCGAACGTCGGATTGACCGCGGGCGCGGCAAGGACGAGCATCACGGCTGGATGCCGGAGTCGTCAGGTCGAATCTCGACGAAGTTTCGTCGCGCACCGACGCGCTACGTGCCGCTCGCGCGGCTCGCGGCCGGCGGCATGGCGGAGGTCTGGAAGGGCAACGCCATCTTCGAGTCGGGTGACAAGCACCTGATCGCCATCAAGCGTGTTCTGCCGCAGCTCGCGCAGGACGCTCAGTACCGCAGCATGTTCGAGGACGAGGCGCGGCTCGGCATGCTGCTGCGTCATCCCAACATCGTGCGCGTGTACGACGCGCGCGAGGTCGGCGGGACGTTCATCATGATCATGGAGCTGGTCGACGGGACCTCGCTCAAGGCGATCCTCGAGCGAGCGCACGCGCGGCACGCGTGCATGCCGCCGGCGACGGCGCTCTTCATCGCGCGACAGCTCGCCAGCGCCCTCGCCTACGCGCACTCGGCGCGCGAGCCCACGGGGCGTGCACTCGGGATCATCCATCGCGACGTGTCGCCTCACAATCTGCTGCTCGGCAAGGACGGCTCGGTGAAGCTCGCCGACTTCGGCCTCGCGGACGCGAGCGTCCACTCCACGCAGCTCGGCGGCGGCATGCTCGGTGGCAAGCTCGGCTATCTCGCGCCCGAGATCATCGAGCAGCAGCCGTCGACGGCGCAGATCGACGTGTTCGCGGTCGGCATCGTGCTCTGGGAGATGCTCGCCGGGCGGCGCTTGTTCGTCGGTGATGACGACGTCGGCACCGTGCGCGCCGTCGCGAAATGCGAAGTGCCGCTGCCCTCCGTCTACAACCGACGCTCGACGCCCGAGCTCGACGCCGTGGTGATGCGCGTGCTCGATCGCGATCCGAAGAAGCGCACGCCAGGCGCCGAAGCGCTGGTGGCCGATCTCGATCGCGTGATCGCGCATCTCGATCCGCACGTGTCGCAGCGAGACGTCGCGCTCGTCGTGGGTCTGCATCTCGCGACCGAGCCTGCGCCGGCCGCACCGAGCGCGGCGGCCTCGGCGGCGGCGTTCATGGAAGAGCTCGACGCGTTCGTGCTCGACGGCGGCGCATCCGATCTCGGCGCAGCGCCGCTCGATCCCGACATGTTCGGCCGCGGGTTCTGAAGGTCGCTGCTTCTAGCTCTCGATCGCTGCAATCGCCCCGCTGGCTGCCAAGCGATACAAGCGAGGCGTGATCCCGTGCGGTGCGCGCGCGTGATCTTCGGCGGCCCGCGCGCGTAGCGATTCGATCAGCGACGGCTCGTCCGCGCACGCGAACAGCGCGTCGCGGTGCGGGACCGCGACGACGCAGGGCGAGCCCAGCTCCGGCGCGAGAATCTCCGAGAGCGCGGGCAAGAGCAGACGCGCCGAGTCGTGTCCGTCACCGGATCGCGCGACGATCCACGGCCCGTGAGCGGTGTCGACGCGCGCGAGCCGCGCACGGTCCGACTTGGCGGCGAGGTTGCGAACCGCATGGTCAGCGACCTCGCGCGCGCTCATCGACCATCGCGCGAGATCGCGATCGGTGACGAAACGCGCTCGGCCTTCGTAGGCGAGCACCCACGCGACGCGCAGATCGAGCGCGATCGGGGCCGTCGTCACCGCGAGGTCGAATCGAGGCCCGACGAGCCGTGGATGCAGACGCTCGCACGCTTCCTCGGCACCGACTTCCGACGCGACGCCTCCGGGCAACATGTCGACGAGCTTGCGCGCCGCACTGGCGACCGCGGCGTCGCTCTCGCCTTCCGTCGCGCCGATGGCGCGCGCGAGATCCACCTCGGTCTCGCCGAGGTACACGCGCTGATCGAATCGATCGGTGATCGTCAGATCGGCGCGTCGCTCGGCGAGCGCGCGGGCGAAGGCGAGAGCGACGCGCGCGATCGGCCCCTGTCCTCGTGCTTCGGCCTCCGCGCGTGCGACCGCATCGACGAGCGCCGCCTTGGCCGGCTCCGTCTCGAGCGCAGCTTCGATCGAAGCGAAGGGATCGAAGAACCCTGCTTCTCCCAGCCGCAGACGATGCACGCCCGCCCGCTCGACGTGGCGTCCGCCGACCACCGCGAGCAACACCAGGCCGAGAAACGATCCCGCGCCCTCGAGAAACGCAGCCTCCTCCGTTGGCGTCGCCGGCCGCGACGCGAAACGATCGACCGCGCGCGCGAGCGCGAGCAGCGCCGCTGGACCCGGCTCGCGCTCCTCGCCGAGCTCGCGCCGTGCGAACGTCGTCGCGAGCGGCCCGAGAGGGCCCGAGTCGGGGACGGTCGCGATCCAGCTCCAGCTCACGCGCTACTCGCGGAGCAGGTCGCGCGCGATCAAGAGGCGCTGCACGTCGCTCGCTCCCTCGTAGATACGCAGCGCCCGCACGTCTTCGTACAAACGCGCGACGATCGATCCCTCCACGACGCCCCGCCCACCGTGAAGCTGCACGGCCGTGTCGACCACGCGGAACGCGGCCTCGGTCGCTGCGAGCTTGCCCATGCTCGACGTGCGGCCGACGTGCGCGCGTTGGGCATCCGTCTCGCGCCCCGCCCCCTTCAGCTCGGCCACGAGATCGGACACCGCCGCCGCGCGGTACACGAGCAAGCGCGCGCTCTCGACGTCGAGCGCCATGTTCGCCAGATGCATCTGGACGGCTTGTTGCTCGGCGAGCGGTTGCCCGAACTGCTTGCGCGTCTTGGTGTGGCGCACCGTTTCGTCGAGCGCGCGCTGCGCGAAGCCGACCGCGGCGGCACCGACCGTGGGCCGCAGCTTGTGCAAGGTCTCGAGCGCGATCGACAGACCGTCACCCTCTTCGCCGAGCCGATTCTTGGCCGGCACCCGCACGCCCGTGAACATCACGCTGCCGATCGGATGCCCACCGAGCACGCGCGTTCGCTTGCAGTCGAGCCCCTCGCTCTTGCCGTCGACGACGAACGCGCTCAGAAGCCGCTTCTCGCCCTTCGGAGCGGTCGCGGCGAAGAC
>CAYSCF010000407.1:0-5620 GCA_964429305.1 uncultured Sandaracinaceae bacterium
TGATCAGCTCCGCGTCGCGCTGCACCTCGGCTACGAGCGCGTCGTCGTCACCGGCAGCTACAGCGCCGTCGGCTACGATCTCGATCGCCCGACCTCGCCCGGCGACGAGACGATGCCGCAGTATCCGTTCGACGAGATCCTGCCGTACGCGCGCACCAAGCAGGCGGTCGAGCTCGAGTGCCTCAAGGCCGTCGTCGAAGGCCTCGACGTCGTGGTCTGTACGAGCTGCGCGGTCCTCGGACCGAACGACTACGTGCCTTCGCGCATGGGCCGCACGCTCATGGATCACGCGCACGGCAAGCTGCATGCGTATCTGCCCGGCGGCTTCGAATTCGTCTCGGCCAAGGACATCGTCGATGGCCACGTGCGCGCGATGCATCGCGGCCGCATCGGTCAGAAGTACGTCATCTCGACGCAGTTCCTCTCGCTCGACGAGATCATGGACATCTTCGAAGAGGTCACCGGTCGCCCGCGTCCGAAGCTGAAGCTTCCGGTCGGTGTGATGGCGGGTGTCGCCGAAGTGACGAGCTTCTTCTACAACAACTTCTCGCCCGAGACGCCGCAGCGCTTCACGCCCGCGGCCGTCCGCATCCTTCGTCAGCAGCGCCACGCCGACGTGAGCAAGGCGCGCAGCGAGCTCGGCTACGAGCCCAGCAGCATCCGCAAGGCCCTGCACGAGGCCTACGCCGATTTCGCGCGCCGCGGCCTCGTCCCCGCGCGTCCCGGCACCGCCGCCGAGGCGCCCGCCGCCCGCAAAGAGAAGACCGCTCCGAAGACCGAAGCCGTTTCTGCAGGAGAGAACCGATGACCGAGCACCGCATCACGCCCGCGACCCTCGATCCCGAGCCGAAGGGGCCGCCGCCGTCGTACGAAGAGGCCAAGAACCGCCGCCAGAAGGTGCGCGCCGCCGGCCTCGATCCGAACTACTGGTATCCCGTCGAGCACGACAAGAACCTGTTGCCGGGTGGCGTCCAAGAGGTGAAGTTCTGGGGCGAGTCGGTCGCGCTCTTCCGCGACACCGATGGACGCCTGCACGCCATCGAGGACCGTTGTGCGCACCGCCAGCTCAAGCTGAGCATCGGTGTCGTCAAGGGCGACAAGCTCGTCTGCCAATATCATGGTTGGGAGTACAACGGCTGTGGTGAGCTGACGGCCGTCACGCACGACCTCTTCGGCAAGAAGATGCCGACGTGCAAGCTGCGCGAGTACCCGGTGAAGGTCCGCTACGGCCTCATCTGGATGTTCTTCGGCGATGCCGAGCGCGCCGACTCGGTGCCCATGCCCGAGATCCCCGAGCTCGAGGGCGATCGCCCCTGGGGCTGCGTTCCCGTGGACTTCACGTGGAAGGCGCACCACTCGATGATCATCGACAACGTGAGCGACTTCAGCCACGAGTTCCTGCACCGCGACTACGCGCCGTTCACCGGCGCCAAGCTCACGAGCCTCGAGACGGTCGGCGACGAAGTGCGCCTGACGTACGACACGAAGGTCGGTCGCGGCAAGATCAGCCAGCACTTCATCGACAACGACAACACGGATATGAACTCGATGAAGCTCGGGTATCAGTATCCCTATCAGTGGTCGAACACGGACGAGAAGATCAAGCACTTCTGCTTCGTGCTGCCGGTCGACGAGCGCACGACGCGTGCGTTCTTCCTCTTCTACTTCGACAGCTTCATCGTGCCGTTCACGAAGGTGAAGATCCCGCGCCGGCTCACCAAGCCCTTCCTGAAGATCAGCAATCGCCTGCTGGTGCGCCCGCTCCTCGAGCAGGACGGCGTCGCGGTCGAGGCCGAGCAGGCTGGCTACGACAAGCACTGGGACGAGCCGATCATCGATCTCAACCCGGCCGTGAGCGCGTTCCAGGCGGTCACCGTTCGCAAGTGGGACGAGTACCTCGCCCGCGAGGCGGCCAAGCGCGAAGAGAAGAAGCTCGCGCGCATCCGTCGCAAGGAGCAGACGGAAGCGTCGATGGAGTCGAGCGGAGCGGCGGAATGACCACCACGAACGCCGACGTCGTCATCCTCGGCGCAGGCCCTGCGGGCACTGCCGCGGCGGCGCACCTGGGAACGCTCGGCGTTCGCAAGGTCGTGCTCGTCGATCGCCACGACTTCCCGCGCGACAAGACGTGCGGCTCCGGCATCTCGCCCAAGGGCATCGAGACGCTCAAGAAGCTCGGCGTGTGGAACGAGGTGCAGCCGCACTCGTACCCCATCACGGGCATCCGCATCGTGACGCCGGGCGGTCTCGACAGCTGGCAGTCGGCCGGTGACGTCGCCGATGCCGTGGTCTGCAAGCGCAACATCCTCGATCACATCTTGTTGAAGAAGGCGATCTCGCGTGGCGTGGAGTTCATCCCGAACTTCGACGCGGCGGACGTGATCACCGACGACGGCCGCATCGGTGGCATCCGTGCGCGCGATGGCCGCGAGATCCGCGCGAAGTACACGATGATCGCCGGCGGATCACACTGTCGCGTGGGCTTGCCCGAGCAGCGGCCCAAGCACGTGATCCAAGCGATCATGGGCTGGTGGGACGGCGTGCCGTTCAAGCCGGGCCACGTCGAGATGATCTTCGATCGGATGGTCGAGCCCTATTACGGCTGGCTCTTCCCGGAGAACGAGACGCGCGTCAACATCGGTATCTGTTACGAAGATCCCGAAGGCGGCAAGAAGAACGCGCGCGAGCTCTTCCAGAAGTTCCTCGACGTCCACTACAAGGATCGCCTCAAGGACGCGACGCAGGTGGGCGGCTGGAAGGGCCATCCCGTCTTCTGGTCGTACGAGATCGAGAAGCTCACGCGCCCCGGTGCGGTCGTGATCGGTGAGTCCGGTCTCATGACGCATCCGGCGACGGCCGAGGGCATCTATCAAGGCATGAAGAGCGGCATGCTCGGCGCCGAGGCGATCGCCGACATCCTGTCCGGGCGCTTCCGCGAGCCGCAGGCGTTCGAAGAGTACGAGAAGCGCTGCAACAAGGCCTTCCGTCTCTCGTTCCTCGGTGGCGGCGTGTTCCGTCGGCTCATCCGCACGAACGCGCTCGACTGGATGATCAAGGCAGGCGAGCAGCCGGCGATCCAATCGATCACGGCCAAGCTCATGGCAGCGATGTAGTGACCCAAAAAGCTCGGTGAGCCGAAGGCCACCGAGCTGGATGATCGGCAATGAGCGCAACTCGATACGACGTGGTGATCTGCGGCGCGGGCCCGGTGGGCTGCGTGGCTGCGCTCGCGTTCGCGCACGAGGGCAAGAACGTCCTCGTGCTCGAGGCCGATCCGCGGGCGAGCGATCGTCTCGCGGGCGAGTGGCTGCACCCGAACGCGATCGCGATCCTCGACGCGCTCGGCGTCGATCTCGCGCCCGCCGTTCCCTACGCCACCGGTCGTGGCTTCACGATCCATCCCGAGGACGGCAGCGAAGCGATCGTGCTGCCTTATCCGACGGGCAAGGCCGGCTTCGCGCTCGAGCACGCGCTCCTCGTCGAGACGCTGCGCGCCCACGTCGAAGCGCGCGCGACCGTCGAGCTCGTGAGCTGGGCGCGCGTGCGTCGCATCGACGGACAGGTCGTCACGTTCGAGCTCGACAAGGCATCTGGCACGCGTGCCGAAGGCCTTCACTCGGTGCACGCCGAGCTCGTCGTCGGTGCGACCGGCCGCGGCACGCTCGATCAGCTCGGTGCGAGCACGACGAGCGTCGGTGCTGGCTCGAGCGCGCGCGTCTTCTCGCGCACGATCGGTCTCTTGCTCGAAGACGTCGCGCTCCCGTTCGAGGGATATCGGCATCTCTTCGTCGGCGCGCCTGGCCCGGTGATCGCGCAGCGGATCGGGCCGCGCAGCGTTCGTCTCTGTCTGGACGTGCCCGTCTCGATGGCCTTGCCGCAGGATCCGGGCGCGATCGCGCAGGTGCTCGAAGACGCGTATCGCTCCGTGCTCCCGAGTGAGCTGCGCGTCGCCTTCAAGCGCGCGCTCACCGAGCGTCGCTGGCGATCGGCCGACAATCTCATCCATCCGCGCGCCGAGTTCGGTCGCGACGGCCTCGCGCTCGTGGGCGACGCGATCGGGACGCACCATCCGCTCACCGCGCTCGGGCTCACGATGGGCTTCGAGGACGCGGTCGCGCTCTCGAAGGCCGAGTCGATCGCCGCGTATCGCCGCGAGCGCGTGAGCAAGGCGCGCATCCCCGAGATGCTCGCGATCGCGCTGCACGAAGTGTTCGCCGATCACGCCGAGTCGAGCGTCGCCGTGCGTCACGCCGTCTATCACCTGTTCCGCAAGCACCCGGGTGAGCGCCTCCGCACGATGGGATTCCTCGTCGGCGAGGGCGGTCGCGCGCGTCTGGCCGGCTCGTTCCTGGGAACCGTGCTCTACGGCAGCAACGAGCTCGTGCGGCGCGGCTTGTTCGGACCGTCTCCGCGCGAGACGGCGAGCGCGATGGCCGACGTCGGCATGCGCCTCGGCACGTTGCTCGCGGGCACGTACCACCTCACCGACGCGCTCTCGGCCGTGACCGAGCGACGCCTCGCCGCGCGCATGCACGGCCCGAGCGCCGAAGATCGCTACGGCGCATTCCTGCGTGCGGCCCGCGGTGGCGGCGCGGCCGTCGCGATGATGCCGGAGCGATCACGCGAGCCACGCGGCACCATCGAGCGTGCGCTCGAGAAGAGCGTGCGCGCCTTGATCGCCGAGCAGGACGAGGACGGCTCGTTCGAGGGCGAGGTCGTGTGGTGCCCGATGCTCGCCGCGCAGTACGTGCTCGCGATGCACGCGATGGGTCGGCCGCTCACGGTCGAGCGTCGCGCGAACGTGCTGCGCCACTTCGAGGACACGCGTCTGAGCGGCGGCGGCTGGGGCCTTCACGAGCTCAGCAAGCCGTATCTCTTCGTGACGATCCTCGTCTTCGTCGCCGCACGCTTGCTCGGCGTCGAGAAGAACGATCCGCTGCTCGCACGCGCCTACGAGTTCATCCGCGCCGAGGGCGGCGCCGCGCAGGTGCCGAGCTGGGGCAAGCTCTGGCTCGCGATCGTCGGCTTGTACGATTGGAAGGGTGTCAGCCCCGTTCCGCCGGAAGCGTGGCTCCTGCCCGAGTGGCTGCCCGCGCATCCGAGCCGCTACTACTGCCACACGCGCCTCATCTACATGGGCATGGCGACGGTGAGCGGGAGCCGCTTCACCGCGCCGCTCACGCCGCGCGTGCTCGAGCTGCGCGACGAGCTCTTCCCGGGAGGCTACGACAAGGTCGACTTCAAGGCGGCGCGCACGTCGATCCGCGCCGCCGATCTGCTCACGCCGTGGAGCAAGCCGCTCGCCGCCGTCTACTCGGCGCTCACGCGCCTCGAGGCGATCCGCAATCCGCAGAAGCGTGCGGGGCTACTCGCGAACCTGCGCGAGAACATACGCTACGAGTTCCGTAGCACGCACTACACCGGTCTCTCGCCGGTCAACGGTCTGCTCAACATGGTCGCGCTGCACGCGGCCGATCCGAACGATCCCGATCTGCTCCAGGCGCTCGAGCACTTCGACGGGTGGATCTGGGAAGACGCCGAGAAGGGCGCACGTGTGGCGGGCGCGCGCAGTGCGAGCTGGGACACGGCGTTCGCCGGTCAAGCGCTCGCCGCCGCCGCG
>CAYSCF010000408.1:0-5600 GCA_964429305.1 uncultured Sandaracinaceae bacterium
CACGAGACGATCTCGCGCACGCGCGCGGCCCAGCTCCAGTCGGCGCTGCCGCCGTGGCCCATCTGCGCGGTGCGGCAGTGCAGCGTGATCGCGCGGACGCCCGCGTCTTCCAGGCGCCGCGCGAGATCGAGGATCGGCATCGTCTCTTCGCCGCCCCAGCCGATGCGCGTCTTGACGGTGACCGGGAGCGACACGCGCGAGACGACCATCTTGGCCATCGCGATCATCGCCTCGGGATCGCGCAGCCAGCCGGCACCCGCGCCGCGGCGCGCGATCTTGGGGACCCAGCAGCCGCAGTTCACGTCGATCCACGCGGGCTCGGAGCGCTCGGCCACCTCGGCCGCCTCGGCGAGCCGGTCGGCATCGGAGCCGTAGATCTGGATCGCGGTCGGATGATCGCCCGGCAAGATCTCGATCTTGTGCGCCGCCATCTTGCAGCCGCGCAGCAGGCCCTCGACGTTCACGAACTCGGTGACGCAGAGATCCGCGCCGCGCGCGCGACAGAGCTTGCGGAACACCGCATCCGACACGTCCTCCATGGGCGCGAGGATCACGGGACGCCCGCGAAGGGCCGCATCGAGGTCGAACGTCATGCGCTGAGGGCGAAGGTGTAGCCCGAGAGAAAAGGTGCGGCTACCGGCCCACGGCGCAGCCCGCGATCTCGGTCACCGTCACCGTCGGCGGCGTGGGGCCGGCATTGGGCAGGACCGTGACGACGTAGACGGTGCCGTCGTCACCCGTCGCCGCCACGAAGCCCGTGATCGCCGGATCGAAGTCGGCGAGCTCAGCGCTGCCGAGGCTGTCGCAGCCGCGATCGAGATCGGGCGAGAGCACGCGCAGCGCGAGCCGGTCGCTGCCGCTCTCGTCATGCTCCAGCCATGCGAGGCCCGCATGGCTCTCGCTCGCGAACGCCGACGTCCGGAGCGGCCGGCGCCCGTTCACGGTCGGGATGCGGACCTCGCTCGTGAGCGAATCGTCGCTCGCGTAGTGCTGCAGACGAATCGCCGAGCGCAGGACGTCGGCGTCATTGGTCACGTGGCGCGCGATCGCGTAGCCGCTTGCTTCGGCAACGACGAGCGGCGGTGCGTCGTGCGCAGCCCCGACGACGGCGCGCGCCGGCAACGGCGCGTCCTCGATGCGACCGATCGCGAAGAACGGCGCTCGTGCTGCGGTAAGCAGACCTCCGACGCCCCCACCCGCGATCGCGACACGCCCATCCGCGAGGAAGGCGCCCGAGAGCGGCGCGGTCGCGCCTTCGTCGGCGAGCGCGACGAGATCGACCAGCCGCGCGTCGGTCCCCGTCGGCACGACGAACGCGCGCACGAACCCGAGATCGGTGAACGCCGCGACGTCGATCGCATCGCCGCCGAACGCGGTAGCTGCACCGTCGTACGAGGGGACGAGCGAGAACGGCGCGGTGAGGAGCGAGTCTTCCTCGCGGATCAGCGAGAGCGAGGTCTCCGACCACGTGCCGCGACCGACGCTCGCGGCGCGCGTCGCGGCGCTGCTCGAGCTCTGCAGGACCACCGTCTGCAGCGCATCGTCTCGCACGCGCAGGCTCGCGGCGTGGAGCGTGGGGTGCGAGCGCAGCGCCGCGGGGAACGGAAGCCAGGTCACTTCACCCGTCGCGCGGGACACGCGCAGCAGTGTCGGGCGTAGCTCCGCCTCGCTCGTGGCTGCGGGGAACGACGCGAGCAGGATCGCGAAGATCGCCTCTGGCGTGACGATCGGAGTCGCGATGACCGACTCGAGAAATTCGCCCTGCGAGGCAGCCGCAGGAAGGCTCGAGGAGGCGAGCACTCGCGGCGGCTCGCATCTCGCCATGCACGTCGGCGCCGCGTCGAGACCGACCGCATCCGGGAATGCGACGTCGCGCGCGCCCGCATCGTGATCGCGCTCGTGCACGAGATAACAGCCGCCGAGCATCAGACCGACGAGCGCGGCGCGGAGCTTCATGGTGCCTCGCAGAAGGTCACGAGCGAGAGGTTGGGCGTCCACGTCGCCAGCACGAACCCCGCGTCGTGAGGACCGAACGCGTCGTGCGGTCCGAAGTAGCCGACCGGATCGGTGAGGCCGTCGAGCAGCGGACGAACGCCCCCCGCGATCACACCCGGGCCGAATCCGCGCGCGACGCGCACCTGGTCGTCGAGCCGGAAGACGATCGCTTGATCGACCGACGAGCCCGCCGCGCCGCCGAGCTGCGGTCGTCCGTCGCCCACGGGATACGCCCACACGCCTTGAACCGTGAGCGTCGCGTCGATCCACGCGAGCACCGTTCGCTCGCTGGTCTCGACGCCGAGCAGCGCCGTTCCGTCGGAGGCGACGTCGATGCGGAGATTGTTCGCCGCCTCGTCGCCGCGCGCGAGCGGCAGCGACACCATCGTCGGAGCGAACGGCGAGGCGCCGGCATCGAACCGGGCCACGACCACACCCGAGACCGCGCCCGTGTCCGCGACATGGGTGGTCGCTGCGAGCCACACGGTCTGCCCGTCGGCGCTGTCGAGCGAGACGAGCGCGCCATCGGTTCCATGAGGCCACACGACGCCGATGCGCTCGAGCCGCGCGTCCACGCCTACCTCGGCGAGCACGGCCTCGTCGATCGAGCTCGTGTGGCTCTGTCCTTCGCCGATGACCACGAAGCCGCTCGGCGTGGCCGCTGCGCCGACGATCGCGCGCAGCTCCTGGATCACGGGATCCACCGGCATCGCGACGACGCGAGCAGAGACGAAGCTCGCATCCGCCGCGAACGTGGCGACGACGAACTGCGTGCTCGTCCCTCCCGCGCCGCTGAACAGCACTTCCGTGGACCCATCCGCCAGCCGACGAAACGCCTGCGTCGCGTCGACGGGCTCGGGCACGTTGCCGACGCCCACCGCGCGCACGTGACCGTCCGCGGGATCGATGCGCGCGAACTGCGCGTTGCCGAGCTGATCGACGCGCGAGGCCAGCACTTCGTCTGCGCCCACGAACGAGCGCGACGTCTGGATCAATCGATCGGGACTGCTGCCCGGCGTCACCGTCGGCAGCGTGACATCGACGCGGCGGATGCCGTCGGTGCAGAGCTCGGGGCCGGGCGGCGCGTCGGGGTACGCCGCGTCATCCAGCGCGCTCGCGTCCGCGCCGGCAGGTGCACCGCACGAACAGCCCGCGGTCGTGGCCAGGTGCCACACCGCCAGCAGCGCGGTGGCGACTCTCCGCATCGTGGGTCCAATAGGCTGCTTCGATATCATCGGCAAGGAAGAGGCCCTGCCACGAGGTGGCCAGCTCGGAGAGACCTCAGCGAAGAATCGGCTCGACGTACGATCCGGCGGAGCTGCGCGCCGACCGTGGACTTGGAAGGGCGTTGTTCAACAACCCCGGGACAAGTCTGGACTTGGTTTGCCGTTGTTCGACAACCCCCGGACGAGTCTGGACTTGGTCGTCCAGCGCGAAAAAGAAGAGGGCCAGCCACTCTCGTGGCCGGCCCGCTTCTCGAACGTGCTGAGTCAGCTCAGTTGCTGACGGTCGCAACGATCGCGTCGTACTCCATGCCCGCCGAGATGGCGTCGCACGTGGTGCCGCCGTCCGTGAGGCTGATGTCCGGCGGCGCAAGCGTCGCGATCATGACGCCGAGGCCGAGCGAGTCGATCGTCGACTGGAGCTCCGCGATCGAGATCTTCGCGCCGAACTCGCCGTTCGTGATGCCCGTCGCCGCGATGCGGCCGCCGAACTGGACGTTGTGGAGCGTGAGCGTGATGACGTGGCCCATCGCGCTAAACGTGAGGGGAAGCGACGACGTGGTCGCCGAGATCTGGCCGCCCGTGATCGAGCCGGGGACGGTGCCGAGGTCGCTCAGCATCGCGAACGTCTGACCCGAGGCGATGCCCGAACAGGCGCTGGCCATCGCGCCCCAGTTGCACGCGTTCGCGTGATCGGCGTAGCAGCTCGCGCTGTCCGTGTGCGCCGCACACGCCGCGCTGACCTGCGGAGCCGCCGTCGTCGCGCAGGTGCCGGCCGCGCCCATCGCGCCCGCCGTGAACGAGCACATGTGGGCGGTGTCGCCCGTGCAGCTCGCCATGTCCGTGTGCATCTGGCACGCGGCGCCCGCGGGCATCTGACCGAGGACCGCGTGGACCATGATGGACGAGTCGGCCGTGAAGCTGTTGATGTCGCTGACCTCGAGGATCAACAGGACCTTGCCGGCCTCGATCTGGTCGCGGATCGTGCCGTTGAGGCCGTCACCCATGAGCACGCCGTCGAGCAGGCCCGCGAGCGAGCCGCCGAGCTGGTTGTCGACGCCGGTCATGCCGGTGATCGGGGAGGTGAAGTCGTCGACGGCGAAGCAGGTGCCCGCCGGGCCGCCGACCATGCCGTCGAGGTTGAAGCCGTAGGCCTGTGTGGGGTCCGAGCCCGCCGGCGTCTCGGCGTTGATCGCACCGAGCACGTAGGTGACCGTCTGGGCCGGTCCGCTACCGGCGTCGCCCGGGCCGCTATCGCCGGCCGGGGTGACCGTGCCGCCGCAGCCAACCGTCACAAGACCCATCATCGCGGAACAAGTAGCTAGCGTCTTCCAGTTCATCCCGGTGCCTCCGTTCGATTCCACAACGCCCCGGGGAAGAGCTCCCCGAACCCGGTCGCGCTTGTAACACGCTGCCGAAAAGGCGTTCAAGCAACGAGCAGAGTAACCGACGCCGCGTAGAAAGGATCGTTTCCGCGAGGCGGTCGCTCACGTGACATTGGTGTCGCGGCTCCTTCGCCGCACTGCGTCAGACGGGTAGGCGCGCACGATCGGCCTATGAAACAGTGTGATTCTGCGATGTGGCCCCGAGCTCGTCGAGCGCGCGTGCCTCGCTCTCGAGATCGATTCGACGCATTTCGAGACGTGTGTCCGCGTGTGCGTCGAGGTGTTCGTGTTGCGCGGCGCGACGGTCGAGCGCACGCACGCAGCCCACGATCGCGACGAGCCGCGCACGCATCGCGTCTTCGAGCCGCGCTCCGCCCGCCAGCGTGCTCGCGCGCGCTTGCCCGAGCTCTTCGAGCCTCGCGAACGCGGCGTCGAGCGCGCGTTCCTCGTCGCGCGTGGGTCGATGCAGGGCCGTCGTCAGACGCCGACGCATCGCGATCGCCCGCAGCAGGATCGCGCGCGCTACGCCACGGCTGCGCGCGGCGACCGATCGCAGCGCCCCGCTGCGCGCGTCGTCGGCCGGCACCGCGAGCGGCAGCGCGACGAAGAAGGTCACGAGCAGCAGCGCACCGATCAGGCGCTCGGGCCCGCCGTGCTGCGAGGACGCGATCGCGCTCACGCCCAGACCGCCGGTCGCCGAGCCGAGCAGCGCTGCGACGACACCTCCGGCGCGCGTGATGGATCGCAGCGTGCGCGGCGCCAGCACGAGCGCGACGAACGCAGCGCCCGCGGCGAACGGAACGACGGGCCGCAAGAGCGCGTAGAGCACCGCCGCCGCCGCGCCGCAGAGCACGGCCGTGAGCGTGGGCCGCGTCACGATCACGCTCGTCACCACGGCGAGCGCGACGAGACCGAGCGCCGATGGGATCGGCGAGGCGGCGCGCACGGCCTCGGCGACGAGCAGCGATGCGCAGAGGAGCGCGGCGGGTGCGAAGAG
>CAYSCF010000409.1:0-5581 GCA_964429305.1 uncultured Sandaracinaceae bacterium
AAGCGCCGCCCCGGCTGGAGGGCGGGCGCGTGCACGTGCATCCGGAGGTGAAGCGCCTGTGGCGCGAGCAAGTGGCGCTCGGCGTGCTGAACGCGACGCGGCCCGCGGACGTGGGTGGCCAGCAGCTGCCCATGACGGTGGCGGCGCTCGCGCATGCCTATCTGATGGCCGGCAACCTCTCGGCGTACGGCTACGTCGGCCTGACGAACGGCGCGGCGCACCTGATCGAAGCGTTCGGCGACGACGCGCTGAAGAGTACGTACATGAGCGCGATGTACGACGGGCGCTGGTCGGGGACGATGGCGCTCACCGAGCCGCAAGCGGGCAGCAGCCTCGCGGACGTGACCACCACGGCCACGCCCACCGCGAGCGGCCACTACGCGATCGTCGGCAGCAAGATCTTCATCTCGGGTGGCGACCACGACGCGACCGAGAACGTCGTGCATCTCGTGCTCGCGCGCATCGCGGGCGCGCCGCCGGGCACCAAAGGCATCTCGCTGTTCGTCGTGCCGCGCTTGCGCCCGCAGAACGGTGCGCTCGTGCCGAACGACGTCGCGGTCTCCGGTCTCATCCACAAGATCGGTTGGCGCGGGCTGCCCTCGGTCGCGCTCGCGCTCGGCGATTCGAACGACTGCCACGGATGGCTCTGCGGGCCGCCGAACGAGGGGCTGCGCTGCATGTTCCAGATGATGAACGAGGCGCGGATCATGGTCGGCCTCAACGCCGCGTCCACGGCGTCCGTCGCCTATCACGAGTCGCTGGCGTATGCGCAGGAGCGGACGCAGGGCCGCGCGATCACCGACAAGGGCGCGACCAAGCCGCCGGTCCCCATCGTCGAGCACGCGGACGTGCGCCGGATGCTCCTGCGTCAGAAGGCCATCGTGGAGGGTGCGCTCTGTCTCTTGGCGCGCACGGCGCGCTACGCCGACGTCGAGCAGCACGGAGCGAGCGAGGCGGAGCGAGCGCGCGCCAAGCAGTTGCTCGATCTGCTGACGCCGATCTCCAAGACGTTCCCGGCGGAGAAGGGCTTCGAGTCCAACGCGCTCGCGCTGCAGATCCACGGCGGTTACGGCTACTCGAGCGAGTACTCGCCCGAGGCGTGGCTCCGCGATCAGAAGCTGAACTCGATCCACGAAGGAACCACCACGATCCAAGGGCTCGATCTTCTCGGCCGCAAGGCGACGGCGGGTGGTGGCGCGACGATGGCGCTCTTCCGAGAGGAGGTGCTCGCCGATCTCGATCGGGCCGATGCGGCCGGCATCGATGCAGCGCAGAGCCGCGCCGTTCGTGAGGCGCTCGATCGCACGCTCGCGCTGACCGCGACGCTCGGAGCCAAGGGCATGGCGGGCGACGTGGAAGGCATGCTCGGTCACAGCGCCGACTACATGGAGCTCTTCTCGATCCTCGTCGTGGCCTGGCAGTGGACGACGATGCGCACGGCGGCTGCACCGCTCGCCGCGCGCGGTGATGCGTTCGCATCGGGCATCGAGCAGGCGGCACGTTATTGGATCGCGACCGAGGTTCCGCGCATCGAGGCGCTCGCGGCGCTCTGCGCGTCGGGCGAGCGCTCCTATCTCGACGCTCGCGCCGAGTGGCTGTGATGAGCGAGCCGAACGAACCGACCGACGATCAGCGGCACCGCCACGTTCGTCCCGGCAGTGGGGGCTCGGAGCAGTTCTCGCTCGCGAGTGGAGAAGAAGCGCTCGCGCGAGTTCGCACCGAGCTCCCCGATCCCGATGGCATCCGCGAGCTCGATCGCTACGAGCCGGGCCCGGTTCTCGGCGAGGGCGGCATGGGCGTGGTGTCGCTGCGCCGCGATCGCAAGATCGGCCGCTACGTCGCGCAGAAGACGCTGCATCCGCATCTCGCGGGAGCCCAGACCCAGCGACGCTTCGTGCGTGAGGCGCGCGCGCAAGGGCAGCTCGAGCATCCCGCGATCGTTCCCGTCTACGACATCGGGCGCGATCCGCAGCAAGGCCTCTTCTTCACGATGAAGCGCGTGCGCGGTCATACGTTGGCCCGCGTTCTCGAGGGTTTGGTCGAGAAAGAGGAGGAGTACACCTCTCGCTTCGCTCGACGGCGACTGCTGACGGCGTTCGTGCAGGTGTGCCGCGCGGTGCACTACGCCCACGCGCGCCGCGTGCTTCATCGTGATCTCAAGCCGTCGAACGTGATGCTCGGCGACTTCGGCGAGGTGTACGTGCTCGACTGGGGGCTGGCTCGCATCCTCGACGAGGTCCCGCTCGATCCGCCGAACGACGAGCCGGCGCCGCCCGCGCTCGACCGCGATCTCGCCGCCGTGGAGCTCTCGCGCATGACGGTCGACGATGGTCTGGCGGCCGGAACGCTCGCCTACATGGCGCCCGAGCAGCTCTCGGGAGAGACGCTCGATGCGCGCACCGACGTGTACTCGCTCGGTGTCATCCTCTACGAGCTGCTCACGCTGCGGCGCTTTCGCGAAGATCCGTCGCTCGTGAAGGTCGCGATGGAAGTGAACGCCGGGCGGGTGGCACGCCCCTCGGACGTGGACGTCGAGGCCGATCCCGATCTCGACGCGGTGTGTGCTCGGACCACGGCCCGACTTCCGGGCGATCGCTTCCAGAGCGCCGGCGACCTCGCCGATGCGATCGAGCGCGTGCTCGACGGCGAGCGCGACTCGGAAGCCCGCGCGCAGGCCGCCCAGCGTCACGTCGCGCGAGCGAAGGAGGCGTTGGCGAGCCGAGAGCTCGAGGGCGCCGAGACGCGCCGCGTCCACGCGATGCACGATCTCTTGCGCGCGGTGATGCTCGATGCGAGCGACGAGGGAGCGCGCAAGCTGCTCGTGGAGCTCGTGTCGAACACCGGCGGAGAGGTGCCCGTCGAGGCGCGCGCCGACATCGCCGAGGCGCGGCAGGCTCATCGCCTCGAGGGTGCGGCCGCGACGATGCTCGGCATGGTGGCGTGGCTCCTTCCGGTGCCGTTCGTGCTGGCGTTCGTGCCCGTGCGCTCGTGGCCGGTGATCGGCACGGCCATCGGGCTCTGCGCCTCTGTGCTCTTGTTGTCGTTCGTCGGGCACCGCACGCGCCGGCTCGACGCGAGGATGTCGCTCGTGGTCGCTGCGCTGATCTCGCTCGTGATCGTGTGCATCGGCGGCATTCTCGGGCCCTTCGTCGTCGTGCCCACGGCGGCGACCACGTGCGCGATGTTCTTCGCGATGTACGTGTCGCGGCGCGAGCGGATCGTCGCGACGGCCATGTTCACGACGGCGGTGCTCCTTCCTTTCGCGCTCGAGGCGTTCGGCTGGGTGCCGCCTGGCTACGTCGTCGAAGGCGATCGCGTGGTGCTCTTCGCGCGCTTGATGGATCTGCCGCCCGTCGCCACGCCGCTCGCGCTCGCGTGGTCGTGCGGAAGCTTCACCGTGCTCGCCGCATGGATGACGGGCCGGATGCACGACCGGCTCGAGCGCGCCGAGGAGAGGCTGCTCGTCTCGGCCTGGCATCTGCGGCAGCTCTTCTCCACGCAGGGCGATCGCGACCAGCCGTGAAGACGCCGATCACGCGACGGTGCGGCGAGAGAGCACGAGATCGAAGAGCGGGGACGTCCCTTCGCGTGTCATGAGCTCGACGGGCGTAGGGCCGGCGCCTTCGAGCATCACCGCGAGCTGCTGACCGAAGAGCGTCTCGGAGCCCCAGATCACGAGCGTCGTGCCCGCGCGCAGCGAGCGGAGCGCGATGCGCGCCGTGTAAGGGTCGAGGCGAGGCGCGTGCATCGCGTCGATGAGCACGACGGGCGCTTCGACCACGCTCAGCGCCTTGGTGAACGTCTCGGCCGTGCTGACGGGGAAGACGGCGACGCGATCGCGACCGAGCGACGAGCTCAGTCGGTCTGCGAGCTCGGTCCCGCTCGCGAGAAGGACGACCGGAACGCGCTGCGGCGCGACGAGCATCTCCTGTGTCGCACCGATCTCTCGGGTCAGGATCTTCAGCGTCGGCTCGTCGTCGCGCGACGGCTTGGGCGCGTGTGCGAACAGCCGCTCCAGCCGCTCGCGGATGTCGTCGGCCTCGTCGACGAGCATGCGGCGACGCACGGTGGTGTCGAGCGCGCCCATCGCGAACGCGCGAACCTGATCGAGCGTCTCCGGCGGCGCAGGGCCCCAGCGCTCGAGCGCCTCGAAGAGGAGGGTCGTGGCGAGCGTCGGAGAGAGAACGCCTTCGAGCGCCTCGCGGACCACGATCAGCTCGGCGCGCTCCTGCGGCCCGGAGATCGGTGTCAGCCGCGGACGAACGCCGGACGCCGAGGTGGCTTCTTGTCGGCGTGGGGCCGGAGCGCGTTCAGCGGACATGCGCACGTCTTGAGCAGCCCGCGTGCCGCGCAGTCTCGCCCAGAACGACAGTGGATTTCGGCGACGGGTGTCGCGTGTTCTGACGATCGGCGCGCCGCGGGCGTCAACGCACTGGCACGAGTTCCGTCTCAGCGATACGCGCTCTCGGCGCGTCGCTCGCCTCGCGCCTCGAGCAGCAGCGCGAAGAACTGGTCGAGCGCCGGCAAGAGCTCGCGCGGGTCGCGGGTCAGCGCGTCGTGCTCCAGCACGGCGGTCTCCGCGTCGGGTGTCGTGCGCCGCGGGAAGACGGCGTCGAGCGAGCTCGTGCGCTCGGTCGCGAACGTGCCCTGCGCGGCCTTCGGAATGGGCGTCTCTTCGAGGTCGACGTCGACGCGCGTGATGGGCCCCTGGCTCGTCCACACGGTCCGGATCGCCGCGGTGACCGATCGCTCTTCGCCTCCGACGACGCGCGAGCGCAGCACGATGCCGTGGATCGACGGCCCGCTCGGCACCAGATACGCGCGACGAGAGCTCGCGGCGGCGCTCCACGCGCTCGCGAGCGGCTCGAGACCCTCGGGGAAGGGCAACGCGGCGATCGCGCTGGCGATACGTTCGAGCTTGGTCTTGGCGAAGCGCGCCAGACCGATCATGCGCTGCACATCGTCGTCCACGAGCGGCACGTGCAGCCCGAGGTGGTGCTCGTCGACGCGCAGCTCGACGTCTTCGTCGACGTCGCCGACGAGCGTCGCGAGGAACTGCGCGATCACGCTCTCGGGGAGCGCCGGCTTTCCTTCGGGTCGCTCGATCGCGAGATAATAGTGGCCGCGGTGGCGCTCCGGCAGCAGCGGCGCGGCGCGCATCACGTCGAGCATGCCGCGACGATGGAAGCGGAAGCCGAGATCGACGTCGGGGAACGTGAAGTCGATGTCGAGACCGAGCCGCGCCTGTCGCGGGCTGTCGTCGACGAACACGACGACGGCATCCGTCGCCTTCGCCTGCCCGCAGACGAGCGTCGGTAGATCGCCCTTCGCCAGACCGCTCTCGGTCGCCATCGTCTGGGCGAGCCGGAGGAGGCGCTCGTGGCCGACGGTGACCTCCGATGCGCCGGCGCTCGCGATGACGGATCCGGCCGGCAAGACCTGGAGCGGCACGCGGAAGCTCGGATCGAAGCCCCACGGGACGTCGAGCGACACGTCGAGCGCCAGATCGTGCTCGATGTAGCCGCTCCGGAAGCTCGGCGGCCCGACGTCGCTCGCGCGAATCGCGAACGGCACCGTCTTT
>CAYSCF010000410.1:0-5565 GCA_964429305.1 uncultured Sandaracinaceae bacterium
CCCGAGCCACACCCCATCATCATCACCGAGCACACCAGACCCAAGAACCAGCTCTCGTTCGTCATCGATGGACCTCCTCCGAAGAGCGGCAATCTAGAGAGACGGCCCGGGCGCTCCATGGTCATTCGCACCGCGGCCGAACGGAGGAAATGACCAGTTCCAAGCACGTTCGTCACGCGCAGAGTCCCGCCTCGAGAGCGCGATGTCGCGCTGGGAGGATGAGCGAATGGGACTCTTCGACATGTTCGGTGCAGGGGGTGGGACGCTGACGATTCAGCCGCAGTCGACGCAGGTCGCGGCCGGTCAGCTCGTGGCGGGCACGGTCACGTTCACGGGCGGCAAGCGCGCGCAGCAGGTGACGAACATCAAGGTTCGCTTCGTCGCGGAGACGCGGGAGCAGCCCAAGCCCGGTCAGGCGCCGCCGACGCCGCAGAACAAGCCGGTCGTGCCGGAGCTGACGGTGACGGGCGCGTTCCAGACGCAGCCGGGCACGCCGCACTCGTTCCCGTTCCAGTTCCAGCTGCCGCCGCAGCTCGCCGCCGAGATCAAAGGGCAGCTCGACTACAAGCTCACCGCGTCGGTCGACATCCCCGGCGAGCCCGATGCGCACGCGGTCGCGGACCTGCAGGTTCTCGGCGGCGTCGCGCCCGGGCCGGCGATGCCGATGCAGCCGATGGGCACGCCCATGGGGGGCATGCCGATGCAATCGATGCTCGGCATCGGAGCGGCCGTGACTGCCGCGCATCCCATGGGCGGTTGGCACGCCGGCAAGATCGTCGCCGAGCAGGCGGGCAACTTCGGGATCGACTGGGACGATCCGAAGCTCGGTCAGTCGACGTGGGTTGCCGCCGCGCAGGTGCAGGCGAGCAAAGGCGGCATGGGAATGGGCATGCCTCCGATCCCGCCGGCGCCGCTCGGCATCGGCACCACCGTCACGGCCCAGCACCCGATGGGCGGCTGGCATCCCGGTCAGATCGTCGCGATGCAGAACGGGATGTTCGGTGTCGATTGGCACGATCCGAAGCTCGGCCAATCCACCTGGGTTCGCCCCGATCAGGTCTCGGCCAAGTGAGGACGAACATGCGCAGACACACTCTCGTTCTCTCCACGCTCGCGCTGCTCGGTCTCGCGGGCACCGCGCTCGCACAGACGCTTCCCGCGCTCACGATCGACGCGCCTGCGACGACCGTCGAGATCCCGGCGGAGCCGACGCTCACGCTCACGCTCGCCGCGCCGACCGAGGTTCTCTTCGACGCGATCTCGACCGATGGCGACGCGCAGCTGCGCGTGCTCCACGACGGGTCGTTCGTCGCCGAGGACGGAGACTCGGGCGACGGTACCAACGCACGACTGTCGGCCTTCCTCGCGGCGGGCACGTATCAGGTCGTCGCGTACGACTACCAGTATCGCGCCACGACCGTGAATCTGAGCGCCGTGACCGCGCCGCCGATCGCATCGGCTGCGACCCTCGCGCCGGGCGCGCCGGCCACTGCGATCGCGACACCCGCGGGAGACTGGGGCCGTGCGGCGAGCACGGAGGTCGCGCTGCACGTCGCGACCGCGGGCAGCTACACGCTCACGGCCGACACGAGCGACTCGACCTGCTCGCCGGAGATCACGGTGATCTCGGGCAACCAAGTGCAGGGCTGGGTCATCTCCGCATCGTCGACGGGACACGCCGCGAGCGATGCGCGCGCGCTCACCGCGGGCGACTACACGCTCCGCATCCGCAACTGGAACGGCCGCGCTTGCGCGATGACCGTCACCGTCACGCCCGCGTCGTGAGCGCAGAAAAGGAAGAACGAATCATGCACTCCACGACTCGCCACATCGTCTCTCTCGTCCTGGGTCTCTCGCTCGTCGCCTGTGGCGGCGGAGAGACCGAAGCCACCACGCCGCCGCCGTCGAGCGCGGCGCCCACGACCGTCGCCGAGCCGACGACGATCACGCTCGATGCGCCCGCGATCACGGTCCACACCGTCGCCGCGCCGCGCTTCAGTCTCGTCGTCGCGCATCCGGGCGAGCTGCAGCTCGATGCGACCGGTATGCCGCGCGACGTGCAGCTCACGGTCCTCGACAACAACGGATGGAACGTCGCGTCCGACGGCGACAGCGGTGACGGGCTCGACGCGCGTCTCGCGACGTTTCTCGCGCCAGCGACGTACACGGTCCGCGTCCACGAGTACAACCACGTCGCTGCGACCGCGCACGTCTCGGCGCGCGCGCTCACCGCGTTCACGCCCGCCGCGACGGTCGCCGCCGGCGCGCCACCCGCCACGGTCGTCAGCCCTGCGGGTGATTGGGACCGCGCGGCGAGCTCGGAGATCGCGATCACGGTCGCGACGGCCGGCAACTATCGGATCACCGCGGTCGCGGCCGACTCCTCGACGTGCATCCCGTACATCACGCTCATCCAGAACGACGCCGTGCTCACGACGAATTCGTACGGCGGCCCGAACAACAGCGCGCTGATCGATCGCGCGCTCACGCCCGGCAACTACACGCTCCGCCTGCGCGACTCGAGCTACCGCGCTTGCAGTCACGTCGTGACCGTCGCGGCACAACCTTAGAAGTCTCTCGTCGGACCGAGGACCAGGAGGGCATGCGCCGGCAGGCGTGTGCCCTCTTCGTCATGGCGCGACGAGGCCGCGCGCACGGGCGAGCGCGAGCTCTTCGGCGGCACGCGCGCGCATCGTCGCGACGAGCGGTGCGAGCCGCTCCTGGAACGGTGCGAAGAGCAGACCGTGCTCCCACACGTCGCCGTTGAGGAAGCCGAGCTCGAGCCCACGCTGCGCCGCAGCCACGACGCCTTCTTCGTCGCCACGGATCGCTGCGAGCTCGGCGAGCTGCAGCGCGCCCGCCAGCCGGAGCGCGACGGGGCCGTCGTCGTTGCGGAGCAGCTCGGTGAGCAGCTCCTGCTGATGAGCGGCTGTCTCGTCGCCGTGACGTGCCGCGGCGACGAGGCCGTTGACGTACGGCGCGTCGAGCAGATCGAGAGTGCCGTTGGCGAAGCCGGTCTCGGCGACGAGCGCTGCTTCGTCGATACGCCCGACGAGAATGCGCATGCGCACACGCGAGAGCGGGGGATAGCTGCGCTCGATCGGATCGGCGAGCACTGCCTCGAGGCCGGCACGCCCCCTGGCGATCTCGACCTCGAACTGATTCAGATGAAGGCACCGCGCGTCGTGCGGCATCGCCTCGAGGCATCGTGCGAGACCCTCGCGCGCGAGCTCGAGCCAGCCCTCGGTCCAGGCGATCCGCGGCGCGACCTGCAGTCGCCGGTGCTCCGGCAACATCGGGAGCTCCGCGAGCGCACCGAATCGATCGCCCGCCAGATAGAGGCCGGTGACGTCGAGATCACGGGCGGCGATGTCGTTCGGTTGCTCGCGAACGAGCTCGGTGGCCAACGTGCGCGCTTCGTCGAAGGCCACGCTGCGCCGCTCGGGCGCGACGCGTGAGCGATCGAAGAGCGCGCGCGCCAGCGCGAGGCGTGCGGCGCGGGACGTGGGATCGAGCGCGAGCGCTTCCCGAGCGAGGGTCTCGCCCGCGCGATAGTCCGCCGCCTGAGCGGCGGTCACGAGCTGCGTCACGCGATCGGCGCGCGCCGCGCTCGTGAGCTGCGCCCACACGAGCGCACCGATCACGAGCACACCGAGCGTCGCGGTCAGTCCCAACAGCACACGGCGTCGACGCGACGGGCGTAGCGCGGCGACGGCCTCACCCGCGCTCGCATATCGAGCGGCCGCATCGCGGGCCAAGCAACGCAGGATCACCGTGCGCCACGTGCCCGGTAATCCCGGCGACACCGCCAGCGGGTCGGTCGGCGCCTCGCTGAGGCGCCGCGCGGCGAGCTCGCGTGGCGTGGCGCCGTCGAAAGGAAGCCGCCCGGTCACCATCTCCATCGACACCACGCCGAGCGCGTACACGTCCGCGCGCGGCCCGACGTCTCCGCCCGCGACCTGTTCGGGCGCCATGTACGCGGCCGTTCCGACGAGCGGCGCGGACTGGGTTGCACCGTCGACCGCGATCCCGAAGTCCGTCACGACCACGCGATCCCGCGCGATCATCACGTTGCGGCTGGTGAGATCGCGATGGACGACGCCGGACGCGTGCGCGGCATCGAGCGCGGCCGCGATCTGCGCCGCGACGTCGAGCGCCTTCGCGATCGGCAGCGGACCGTCTCGCCGAAGCCGCTCGGCGAGCGTCTCGCCGTCGACGAGCTCCATCGTGAGGAAGGGAATCGCCTCGCCGCCCGCGACGCGGTGCGTGCCGATGTCGTAGAGACGACAGACGTTGGGATGCGTCACACGCCGGGCGAGCTGCATCTCGCGCTTCACGCGACCGAGCGTCTGCGCGTCGAGACCGCGCACGAGCTTCAGCGCCACGTGCGTCCCGAGCTGTTGGTCCTCGACCTCCCACACGGTGCCCATGCCGCCGCGACCGAGCTCCCGGATCGGGCGATAGCGATCGCCGACGAGCACGCCGGGATCGAGCGCGATCGTCTCGCTCGGACCGAGCGGCAGCGTCGGAGCGGACGCTGGCGGGGATGTGTCGCGGTCGCTCAACGCCGCGCAGATTACCACCGAGCAACGGTCAGTGCGGCCAGCGCCAGTCGCGGATCTCCGGCAGGTCCTCGAAGTGCTCGAGCACGTACGCGCGATGCTCGTCGAGCCGCCGCAGGCATTCGCGCGTCAGTGCATCCGCGCTCGCCAGAGGCCTGCGCGAGCGACGGATCGCGTCCATCGCGATGTGGAAGCGGCTCGTCTCGTTGAGCACGACCATGTCGAACGGCGTCGTGGTCGTTCCTTCTTCTTCGTACCCGCGGACGTGGAAGCGCCCCGCGTTCGGCCGTGCGTGCAGCAGCTGGTGCACCGCGCCCGCGTAGCCGTGGAACGAGAAGCAGACGTCGGTCTCGCGCGTGAAGAGCGACACGAACTGCTCGTCGCTCGCGCCGTGGGGATGCTCGCGCGGAGAGTAGAGCGTCATCAGATCCACGACGTTCACGACGCGCACGCGCAGCTCGGGCGCATGCTCGCGGAGCCACGCGGCGGCGGCGAGCGTCTCGAGCGTCGCGGTGTCGCCCGCGCAGCCGAGCACGACGTCGAGCGGCTCGCCTTCGATCTCGTTGCCGGCCCACGCCCAGACGGAGGCGCCGCGCGCGCAGTGCGCGCTCGCGCTCTCGATGTCGAGCCACTGCAGCTGCGGCTGCTTGTCGATGATGATGAGATTCACGTGCCCCGTGCTGCGCAGACAGTGATCGGCGATGGCGACGAGACAGTTGCCGTCGGGCGGCAGGTACACGCGCGCGACCGTGCCCTTCTTCGAGATCACGGTGTCCATGAACCCGGGGCCCTGGTGGCTGAAGCCGTTGTGATCGTTGCGCCAGCAGGTGGACGTCAGCAGATAGTTCAGCGAGGCAACCGGCGCGCGCCAGGGGAGGGCGGCGGAGGCCTGCAGCCACTTGGCGTGCTGTGCGGTCATCGACGCGACGATCAGGGCGAATGCCTCGTACGTCGCGAAGACGCCGTGACGACCCGTGAGCACGTAGCCCTCGAGCCAGCCCTC
>CAYSCF010000411.1:0-5546 GCA_964429305.1 uncultured Sandaracinaceae bacterium
GGCCTGTTCCTCGAAGCGCACGGCGGCACGCTCTTTCTCGACGAGATCGGCGAGATGCCGCTCGAGATGCAGGTGAAGCTGCTGCGCGCCCTCCAAGAGCGCTGTGTTCGCCCGATCGGCGCCAGCACGGAGACTCCGTTCGACGCACGCATCATCGCGGCGACCAATCGAGATCTCGCTCGGGACGTGGCGGAGAAGCGGTTTCGCGAGGACCTCTACTACCGAGTGAATGTGTGCTCGGTGCGGCTGCCGCCGCTTCGCGAGCGCGAGGGGGACGTGTCGCGCCTCGCGCAAGCGTTCCTCGCGCGCTTCGCGACGAACTACGAAAAGCCGGTGACCGGTTTCACGGCTCCGGCGCTCGCCAAGCTCTTGCGTTACGCGTGGCCAGGCAACGTCCGCGAGCTGGAGAACGGAATCGAGAGCGCGGTCGCGATGGCGCAGCACGATCAGGTCGACGTCGACGACTTGCCCGACCGTGTCCGCAGCGAACGAGGCGTCCCGACGCCGAAGATCGAGCAGGTCATTGCTGCGAGCCCGACACATCTCGTGTCACTCCACGAGCACGAGCGTCCTGCAGGCCCGACGCCTCTCATGTCGCTCCACGAGCACGAACGACTCTACATACTGCACGTCCTGAATGCGTTGAAGGGCAACAAGTCCGCCGCAGCGACCGTGCTCGGGTTCGATCGGCGGACGTTGCATCGCAAGCTCAAGGCGATGACGACCGACTACGCGCCCGACGAGCCTTCGTCGGAAGTCTACGAGGGCGCGGAGATGACCGGTGTCGAATGAGCCGATCATGCTTGCCGGTTCCGCTGATCGCCACAGAGGCGAAGCGCTCCCGATAGTAGGATCGGGCCTGTTCGTCATGCGATCGAGCCCGATCGTCGTGTGCCCATGATCGAGCCTCGCGCTTCGGTCACGCGGTTCGTGCGAGCCGTCGCTCGCGCGGAAAGCGCGCACCAAGGCGCCTCCGATGCGGAGATCGCTCAGCGCATGCTGACGCGCCTCTACCAGGAGCTCCGCAAGCTCATCGGCCCGCTCGCGTTCGATGTGCTCCTCCGGCGCTCACTCGCCCTCTCGCGTCGCACACACCCCGCTCTCGAGGCGGTCACGAGCAGCTCCGACGCGAACTTGATCGGCCTCGACCGCGTACCCGACGCGTCGGTCGGCGAGGGCGCGCTCACGGTCGTGTCTCATTTCGTGGAGCTGCTCGTCGTGCTGATCGGCGAGGACCTCGCGATGCGGTTGGTTGAGGATGTGTGGCCGACGGTCTTGGTCGAAGAGGAGATGAGATGACGACGCGACAGAACCCCACGGTCGGTCTTCTACCGAGCGGGGTGCCCGGTCTCGACACGATCCTGGGTGGCGGGCTGCCCGAGTACTCGTTCAATCTGATCGCTGGCAGTCCGGGCGCGGGAAAAACGACGCTCGCGCAACAGATCGCGTTCTCGCGAGCCACGGACGAGTCGCCCGCGCTCTACTTCACGGTGCTGGGCGAGCCGCCGCTCAAGATGCTGCGACACCTGCAGCACTACACGTTCTTCGACGACGCGAAGGTGGGCAAGGCCGTTCGCTTCGTGAACCTGAGCGCGGAGGCGATGGACGGCGACCTCGAAGGCATCATGAAGCGCATGCTCGCCGAGGTGGAGGAGATCCAGCCGGCGACGGTCGTCGTCGACTCGTTCCGCACCGTCGCGCACGCGACGGGGTCGGAGGACGAGCTCCAACGGTTCGTGCAGCGGCTCGCCCTCCATCTGACGAGCTGGCAGGCGACCACGTTCCTCGTCGGGGAGTACGAGACGGCCGAGTCCCACAGCAATCCCATCTTCACGATCGCCGATGGAATCCTGTGGCTCACCCCGAGCATCGACGGCAGCGCGGGCGTGCGGCGCATCCAGGTGTCGAAGATGCGCGCGTGCGCGACCGTCCCCGGCCTGCACACGTACGTGATCTCGCACGATGGGATCCGGGTCTTTCCGCGGACGTTCGAGCGCAGCACCGGCCCGCGCGCGGCGCCGACGCGGGCGCGCGCGTCGACCGGGCTCGACGAGCTCGACGCGATGATGGGTGGCGGCGTCCCGAGCGGTCAGACCGCGCTGGTCGTCGGGCCCTCTGGCTCGGGCAAATCGCTCTTCGCGCGTCACTTCATCGCGGCGGGCGCGGAGGTCGCAGAGGCCGGCCTCATCGTCGTCTTCGAAGATCAGCCGGGGCAGTACCTCGCACGAGCGAACGCATTCGGCCCGCCGCTCGCTTCCTTCGTCGAGCGCGGTCTCGTCGAGGTGCTCTGCCTCCGCTCGCTCGATCTCACGATCGACGAAGCGCTGGCCACCATCCGCGCCGCGGTCGAGCGCACGGGCGCGCGTCGCATCGCGATCGATTCGTTGTCCGAGTTCGAGCTCGCGCTGACGGCGTCGTACCGTCAGGACTTTCGGGAGTCCGTCTTCCGTGCGACCACGGCGCTGACGGCGCTCGGCGTGACGGTGCTGATGACCGCCGACATCGTGCAGTCCTTCACCGAGCTCGGTCTCTCGCCCTACGTGACCGAATTCTTGGCCGACGTGCTGGTCCTCCAGCGCTACGTCGAGCTCGAGGGCAGGCTCGAGAAGGTCCTCTCCGTCGTGAAGATGCGCACGAGCGCCCACGACACGAGCATCCGCCGCTACACGATCGCTCCCACGGGTGCCGTCGTAGGCGAGCCGCTCGACGGATACGAAGGGATTCTCACTGGTGCCCCCGTCGTTCGTGCACAGATGGAGAAGCGGCCGACGGGTCGAAAGCGCAAACGATGAGCCAGACGACAGCCGAGACGGGCACGACCGGCGAGCCGCGCTCGTCCTCGATCCCGCCACGGCGTAGCGCGGCTCCCGCGCCGTCGCGCGTCCTCGTCGTCGACGACGATCCGACCGCTCGCACACCGCTCGAGCTGCTCTTGCACGCCGAAGGCTTCGTCGTCTCGACCGCGTCGGATGGCGTCGCGGCCTTGGAGCAGGCCGCGCGGACACAGCCCGACGTCGTGCTCACGGATCTGGAGATGGCACCGATGGGCGGCATCGAGCTCTGTCGACGCCTGCGGGAGCTGGACCCCGATCTGCCCGTGATCGTCATGACGGGCATGACCGACCGAGAGTCCGTGATCGAGAGCCTGCGTGTCGGCGCGGAGGATTATCTCACCAAGCCGGTGGACTGGGTTGCGACGCTCTGGCGCGTGAATCGCGCGATCGAGCGGCGCCGCGCCAAGCTCGACCACGACCACCTGCGTCGCACGCTCAACGAACGGCTCGTCGTCAGCAGCGTGCGCGAGCAGGAGCTCGCTGATGCCGAGGCGCGGCAGCGCGCGGAGCTCAACGCATTGCTCGAGAACCTCCACGAGGGCGTGGTCATCGCCGGGCGCGACGGTCAGGTTCTGATGGTCAACGCGGCCGCGCGCGCGATCCTCGGTCTCGGCGAGGAGGCGATGCGAACGGTCGACTCGCTCTACGCGAACCACGCGCTCGACTTGAACGGATCGCCGCTGCGGGACGGCCAGCGCCCTCTCATGCGCGCGCTCCGAGGCGAGGTCTTCGCGGACGTCGAGTCGCTCCACGTGAGGCCGAACGGCATCAAGCGGAACCTCGCGTCCGCCGGGACGTGCGTGCGGGACGAGGCGGGGAACGTGGTGCTCGCCATCGTCGCCTTTCGCGATGTCACCGATCAGAAGCGGCTCGAGCAGCAACGCGAGGAGTACCTTGCGCTCATCTCTCACGATCTCCGCAATCCGCTCACGGCCATCTTGATGTCGCTCTTCGTCATCAAGGACTCGATCAAGCAGGCCAGCCTCGCTCCCGACGAGATCGTGAAGCTCGCCGAGCGTGCCGAGCGAAACGTGGGGCGCATCACGCACATGCTCGACGAGCTGGCGGAGGCCACGAGCATGGAGCTCGGCGGCGTCCAGCTGCATCGGTCGCGGTGCGACCTGCGCGAGATCGTGGTGAGTGCGCTCGACGGGATGGACGACGCGCGCGCGAAGCGCGTCGCCATCGAAGCGGACGAAGCGACTGCGTTCACGCTGGTGGCGGACCCGGCGCGGCTGGAGCGCGTGGTGGCCAATCTGCTCAGCAACGCCATCAAGTACTCGCCCGCGGATCACCCGGTCGTCGTGAAGCTCACGCGCCCCGGGACGGATGTCCGGCTCGACGTCGTCGATCGGGGCATCGGCATCGCGCCCGAGAGTCTCGAGATGCTCTTCGACCGCTATGGGCGTACCGCGGGCGGTCGCGCGACGGCGCACGGCCTCGGCCTGGGGCTCTACATCGCGCGATTGATCGTGGAGGCGCACGGCGGGCGCATCGACGTCGCGAGCGAGCTCGGTCGCGGCAGCACATTCACGCTGCTCCTGCCCGCGCGCGCCCCGAGCTCCGCGACCGCGACGCGCGTGGCGTGAGCGCGAGGCGGCTGCGATCGCTCGCAACGCTCAGGCTGGCGCGCTCGAGACGTGCCTCGGCAGCTCGAGCGTGAACACGCACCCCTCGCCCGGGAGGTTGCGGACGCTCACCGTACCGCCGTTCGCGACGGCACCGTCGTGACAGATCGCGAGGCCCAGGCCGACGCCACGCCGGTTGTTTCCGGCTTGCGCAAACGGGCGAAAGAGCTGCTGGGTCTGCCCGATCGGCAGACCCCCACACTGGTCTTGCACGTCGAAGAACACACGCGCGTCGCTCGCGCGCGAGAGCAGCGAGACCCGCCCGCCCTTGTGGCTGAACTTGACGGCGTTCGTGAGCAGATTGCCGAGCACCGACTCGATGATCTGCCGGTCGAGGTGGAGCGCGACCTCGTCCTCGGGCTGCGACGCGACGAGGAACTCGATCCCGTTCGCGCGTGCGTCGAGCTCCGCCACCAGCGCGACGTCCGCCACGAGCTCCCGGACCGAGAACGTCGCGGCGTGATGCATGCCCACGGTGAGGCGCACGTCGGTCAGCTCGCGATCGATCAGCTTGCCGAGGCTGCGCAAGCTCCTGGTCACGAGATCGGCCGTCGAGCCGTTGAGCGCAACACTTCCGTCTCGGACCATGTCGTAGGCGAGGATCGTCCGGTGGAGGATGTCGCGCAGATCGTGGGACAGGCGTCCCAGTCGCTCCGTGCCTTCGTACTCGCGCAGCCGCGTGTACTCGGTGACCGCGGCCGCGATGGCCTCGTCGAGCGTCAGGTTGAGGATCTGGAACTCCTCCGTCCGAATCGTCGTGTCCGTCTCGATGGCGAGCTTGGTGAGGACCTGGCACATCGCGCCGTACCCGCGGACCACCTGCACCACCGTGAGGCCTTCCGCGCGCATCTCGGAGGCGTGAACGGCCGCGCTCTCGCGGATGGCGACGGTGGTGCCCGAAGCGTGGCGCAGCGCGAGCGCGAGCTGGTCGAGGAACAGAGATGCGGCGCGCGTCGGATCGGCGACGCTGGGAACGTCGAGCATCGCTGCACGGTAGCGATCGAGGATCTGCTCCCGGCGCGTCGTGATCATCTGAAGCATGTGGGCTCTCTTCTCCGGCGCCCCCGAGAGCCGCTCGCTTCCC
>CAYSCF010000412.1:0-5519 GCA_964429305.1 uncultured Sandaracinaceae bacterium
TCATGCGCGGGGGCTCGCAAGTGGTGCAGTAGCAGGTCGAGGACGCCGTGCTGGCGGCCCAGATGCCGTCGGTGCAGCGCTCGACGCCGGTGCCGCACGCGGAGCTGCACGTGCGCTCGGAGGTGCGACCGACGCTCGCGCTGCTGTCGTCGCAGTCCATTCCGGCCGCGATGCCGTCGTGATCGTTGTCGACGGTGGTTGACTGGCAGACGCCCGCCACGCAGGTCTGACCCGTCGGACAGGCCGGATCGCACACGGCCGCATCGGGGCGCACGACGGCGCCATCGACCGCAGCAGCGTCGCTACCCCCGTCACCGTTCCGGGGATTGACTGCCTGCCCGCTGGCGCACCCCTGCGCCAAGAACGGCAGCGCGAGGAGCGAAAGCAAGGCAGCCCGGTACATCGAAGCCACGGAAGATTGAAACACGTCGGACGCGAGGAAGCCAACGCTCGAGATCATCGGCGGGGAATGTGCACTCCCGTGAGCACCTCACCCGTCGGTGGAGCGGCCAGCAGATACCGGCCGTTCGCCACGAATCCTCGCTCGAACGGCGCCACATCCTCCTGGAACGTGCACACCAGCTCGCCTTCGTCGGCCGCGACGTGCAGCGCACGAAAGCCCATGTACGTCCGCGAGATCGGGAACTGCGCCTTGTACAGCGACTCCTTCGCGGAGAAGAGCACGAGCGCCAGCCGGCCTCGGCGATCTTCGGGCGTCGCCGCGAGCGCCGCGAGCTCCGCGGTGAGGAACACCGAGGGCCAGAGCGACTCCTTCAGCTCGCTCCGGTGCTCGACGTCGATGCCGACGCTGCCTGCCTCGCTCCAACACACCGCGACCAACGCGCGCGTGTCGCAGTGCGTGATGCTGCCGCGTACGCCGTCGGGAAAGACCGGCGCGCGCTGCGCGTCGTTGACGATCGCGTCCATCGGACGCCCGAGCCGCTCGAGCGCCGCATGCGCCAGCGCTCGGCCGGTCGCCAGCTCGCGAACGCGCTTGGGCATCGCGTTGGCGGCGAGGGCGCGCTCGGAGGGATGCAGCGCCTCGATCGCGCCCTCCGAGATCGGCGCGCTGAGCACGATCACCTCGGAGGGGAACAAGCCCTCGATCTGGTCGACCTTCATCGTGGTGCGCCGCGCTCTCTCTCAGCGCTGATAGCGCGCGCGCAGCGTCTCGAGATCGACGTCCTGTCCGACGAGCGGCATCAGCTCGCCTAGCTCTTCCACGCTCAACGCATCGAGGCTCGTCGTACATCCCGCCTCGCGCAGCAACGCCTCGACGGCGATCAGCTCGCGCTCGAGGGCACCGGTGCGGCGCATCGCACGATCGAGAGGCCACGGCCGATTCATCATCGCGATCTCGTGACCGCCACACGACTTGCACACGACGAACGTGAGCGTGGGCCTCTTGGGCGTGCGCTTCTCGAGCTGCGCACGAGCGGCCTCGAACCACGTCGCTTCGTTCGCGAGCTGCGCCTGCAGCTCCTCGTACGCCGCGAACGCCGCGAGGCTCCGCTCGGGATGCCGCGCGCGGAACGCGTCGAGCTCGTCGTCCGAGAGCAAGTGGAGCGGGGCGACCGCTTCGTGCGGATGGTTGGCGCGGCGGCGTGCACCAGAGCCATCGCCGAATTGCTCGGCGAGGGAACGACTACAGGCCTCGGCGCGCTCTCTGGCCACGAAGCGCCCATCCTAACGGCCAATCGGGCGCCTTGTCAGCAGCGCGGCGAACGCGTCGGCGAAAACGGCGGCTTCGCCTCATGAGGCTACTTGGCGCGCGGAAGAGACGGCACTCCGATTGCTCTGATCGAGAGCAGATTCGAGGTGTGAGATGGACAGTCGACTCGGTTGGAAACTGATCTTGGGTGTTGGCGCGTTCGGCCTCGCGGCGTGTCAGACGAGCGCCCCGCCGGCGCGCACGGCGAGCACGGCGAGCACGGCGGGCGGCACCGCGTTCGTCCAGTACGACGACGGATATCGCGACGGCTACAACGACGGCATCGCAGCGTCCCGTACGGACGGAACGAACGCAGCATCGAGCACGCATGCGGCGGCAGAGCCCGCCACACCCGTCGCGGACGGCACGTACACGATGGTCTCGACGCCTGGGGCCACCGAGGCCGACGTTCGCCTGCGCGCCGAAGAGCGAGACGTCGCGCGTCGCGGCGGGCCGATCCCGCACGACCCGGCCGATCCGATCGTCCACCATCGTGGTGCGCGGCTGACGCCCACGCATTGAAGCCGTTCGCACACGGACCGAAACGTGGACGCGGCGCGAAGCGCAGACCAGGTTGCTCTCACGATCGCGCTACGCCCCAACGCGCAATCCAGACGGCCGCTGGTGAGCCCCTCTCCAGCGGCCGTCGTCCAATTTGCCGACTCGCCGAACGCGAGCGTTCTCAGGAGCCGTAGATCGTGAGCAGCTCGAAGAGCCCGAGCGCCGACGACGTCTGTACGTGCACGCGCAGATGCTCGGTCAGCGCCCGCACGAGCGAGTCGTACACGTCTCGCAACGGACCTTCTTGATAGCAGTTGTACTGGCCCGTCGTGCCGCTCTGCGAGCAGACCGTCTCGCTGTAGCGCGTTCCGGTGCAGTTCGACGCCGTGTACGCATCGAAGGTGATGTAGCCGTACGGGTTGGATGCGTCGGCCGGATGCCGCGTCACCGAGCAGACGTAACCGTCGAAGCTCGCGCGCGCGGGCGCAGCAGAGCCCAGGGCGAGCGCGAGACCGAGCGTGAGCGAGGCGAGGGCCAGAGACTTCTGCATCTCTCGACGGTGCCCCGTGCAGCCGCGCGCTGCAATGGGGTCGATCAGCGGCCGTTCACGTCGCGCAGCGCGGCCAGCGCCGCTTGCTCTCGCACCACCGTGCCGCCCACGCGATCGCGCGCCAGTGCCAACGCGTCCTCGGCATCGGCCGCGATCGGTAGCCCGGCCGTCAGCCCGACGGTCTCCGCCAGCGCGTGTCCGTACGCGATCCAGGGCCCGAGCTCGCGGGTGGACGCATCCGAGCTGGGCGCGGCGCCGATCGCTGCGATGACGGCGGCAGGCAAGCTCCACTTCTTCGCCAGGGCCGCGCCGACCTCGGCGTGACAATCCTCGACGATCTTCATCCAGAGCGAGCCGCCCATCGCCGGGGCTCCGAGCTTGTTCCACAAGCTGCGCTCGGTCTCGAGGAGCAGCACACCGACGACGGGCTTGCCCACGTCGTGCAAGAGACCGCCGAGATAAGCTTCGTCCGGCGACACGCTGCCCGCGGCCGCGAGAGAGCGAGAGAGAGCGCCGACCGCCGAGCAGTGATCCCAGAGCTTGCGGAACGCGCGCGCGATCATCGGATCGCGCGACACGAACACGTCCCGCGCGGCGCGCTCGGTCAGCAGCGTGCGCAGATGGCGGACGCCGAGCCGCGCGACCGCGACCTCGATGCTGCGCACGGGCATGGCGCCCGCGAATGCGACGCTGTTGGCGAGCTTGAGCACCGCTGGCACCACGAGCGGATCGGTCTCCAACGTGCGCGCGACGCGATCGAGGCCGACCGCATCGTCGCGCAGCAGCTCGAGCGCGCGCATGATCACGAGCGGCATCGACGGCAGAGGCAGGCGATCCTCTTGGAGCCGCGCGTGGATGATGTCGCGCAGGCGCGATCCCACCGTGCGCGTCTGCGCCGCCTCGATCCGCTCGACGTCCTCGACGGTCGGGGCGCTCCGCTTGCTCTCCTGCACGAGCGCCAGATGCGCCGGCGGCTTGGCCACGACGGCGGCCTCGAGCGCACGGCGCAGCTCGCGCATGGACGCGAAGCGATCCTCGCGACGCTTTCCGAGCGTGAGCATCACGACCTCGGCGAGCGCGATGGGCACGCTGGCGCCGATCGCATCGAACCTCGGCGGCACGTCGTGGCTGTGCGCGACGATGAGGCGCCCGATCGAATCGGACACGAACGGCGGTCGTCCCGCGAGCATCTCGTACCCGACCACGCCGAGCGAGTACACGTCGCTGCGCGTGTCGAGATTGCGATCGCCCACGCACTGCTCGGGCGACATGTAGGTCGGCGTGCCGATGACGAGGCCCGTGCGCGTCCGCTGGACGTCGGCACTGCCCATGAGCTTGGCGATGCCGAAGTCGAGGATCTTCACGCGCTCTCCCGTCGGCGTTCGCGCGAGGAAGAGATTCTCGGGCTTGAGATCGCGGTGCACGATCCCCCGCTCGTGCGCCGCCGCGAGCGCGTCGCATGCTTGCGCGAGGATCGTCACCACGTCGGCGGGCGCGAGTCGCTTGACCCGCTCGATGCGTGCGCCGAGCGTCTCGCCTTCGAGCAGCTCCATCACGAGGTAGTGCGCCCCCCGCTCGGTCCCGAGATCGATCACGTCGACGATGCCGGGATGTCCGATCCGATTGGCAGCGCGCGCCTCGTCGAAGAAGCGCTCGACCTGCTCGGGATCGCGCGCGCCGTCGTCGTTGAGCACCTTCACGGCCACGCGACGGTTCGAGAGCACGACGTGCTCGGCGTAGTAGACGGTGCCCATGCCGCCCTGCCCGAGCTCGGTCACGAGCCGATAGCTACCGAGCACGCGACCGACACGGGTGCGCGCCGGCGGTCGGCCCGAGGGCCGGGGCGCGGGCACGGAGCGACGCACGGCCCGAGTGGTGAGTACGGCCACGACCGGGTCATCGAACGCGGCCCGCCGGATCTTGAGCGCCGCTCGCCGCGAGGAAGGCATCATGGCGACACCGTGTCGATCTTCCCGAAAGCGAAGCTGTCCATCTTGGTCCCCGGAGGAACTCTCTCCGCCGGTCAGCACGTGGAGGCGACGCTGGTGATCGAAGCGCCCGAGCCGATCCCCCGGACGCTCGGCTTCGATCTCCACCTGCGCAGCACCGCATGGGCCGGCTACGGCAGCGGGAAGAATCGCTCGGTCGTTCGTCGCGACATCTGCTCGATCCCCATGCGCAGCGCGTTCGATCGCGGCACGGAGCTGGCGGCCGGGACGCATCGCGTTCCGTTCGAGCTCGAGGTGCCGGCATGGCTCTGCCCGAGCTTCGAAGGAACCGACTGCGGCATCTCGACCGTCATCGACGCGCGCGTCGACGTCGACTGGGCCATCGATCCGAAGATCACCGTCGCTCCGCCGGTCGTCCGCGCGCCGCTCTCCGGAACGCGCACGCCGGGGCGCATCCGGTCGGGCCCCGACTTCCACGCGAAGGTCGCGCTCGAGCTCGCGCTCGACTCGACGGTGATCGCGCACGACGAGATGCTGCGCGGCCAGATCGCGCTCCGCAGCACCGAGCCCGTCACGTTCTCCGCCGTCGTGATCACGATGCGCAGCGTCGCGACGATCACGATGGGCCGCAGCGATCGGCGCACGGGTGCCGGAGCCCGTGGGCGCGCGCATTTTCGTCAACTTGCCCATCTACTCTGGGTCGAGCGTAGCCGGGCACTTCACTGCCGCCCTTGTGGCCAACCCGCGCCTGGCATCCGGCGCCTCCGTGCTGGACGATCTTCTGGCCCAAACGGAGGTCGTGCAGCAA
>CAYSCF010000413.1:0-5477 GCA_964429305.1 uncultured Sandaracinaceae bacterium
TTGCTCGAGTGCAGGGCGGATGACCCGAAGGCCGCCGCACCTCCGATTGCTCGACGTGGCCACGCCGGTCCCGCCGTCGGGGCGCTTCGGCTCCAGCCCCCCGCTCCTCGTTCCCGCACCCTTTGGCCCACCCTTTGGTCCGGACCCCCTTGAAGGTCTGGTTGGTAGCCCGTACGCTTCCGTGGCTCAGGGGCAGCTACTCCCTGGGGTCGCCAAGCCATTTGGCTCGGTCGATTTTGCCGCGGGAGTGCTCATGGGGCAGCCGTCGGTCGCGGGTTTCTCTGGTTTGTCCTCGGTAGGTGGCTCTGCCACCGAGCCGGGAACTATCGGGTCTGGCATCTCCATTCCGCGCGTGATCGCGGAGCGTCCGCAGAGCGCATGCGCTGGGCGTGACATCGAGATCGCACGTCTCGAGGAGGCGTATCGCGCCGCGCAGCTCGGCACCGAGCGGCTCGTCCTCGTCGAGGGCGGTCGCGGCGTGGGCAAGTCGCGATTGCTCGCCGAGCTCCGCGGACGCGTCCGTCTGGAGGGCGGCGTCGTCCTCGAGGGTCGTTGTGAGCCCGGTCGCGCGTTCGGTCCGTTCGCCGAGATCGTGGATCGCGCGCTGCGCTTCCTCGAAGAGATCGGCGTCGCGCCGCAGGCCGACCTCGCAGGTCTGAGCTGCCGCGCCGGCTGTCATCGCCTCTGGCACCAGCACGGAGGCGCCGATGCATCCGTCATCGATGGTGATCCGTCGGGCGCGCCGCCGGAGATCGCGGCATTCGAGAAGCGCATGCGCTTCCTCGACTCGGTCTCGATGCTGCTCCGCGACGTCGCGCGGGTGCGCCCGCCGGTGCTCCTGCTGCATCACCTCGAGCGCGCGGATCGCGGGACGCTCGATCTCGTTCACTTCCTGCTGGACGGGACCATCACGCTCGCGCCGAGCGGCGGTCCGCACTCGGAGGCCTCGGCCGTTCGCGCGCTCGTCGTGGCGAGCGTTCGCGAGGACGTCGAAGCGACGCATCCCGACGCGCTCGAGCAGCTCCGTCGTCACGCGGCGACGCGCCAGCTCGTCGTCGGCGCGCTCGACTCGGCCGGCGTCCGCGCCTACGTGCAGTCGGACGAGGCCATCGCGCGCATCCTCGCGCGCACCGGCGGCAATCCCGAGCTCATCGATCTCCTGCTCGAGGCGGACCCGCTCACGCCCGAGGCGCGCGTGCAGCGTCGCCTCGCGAAGCTCTCGGAGTCGGCGCGCAGCCTCGTGTACGCGCTTGCCGTCTTCGGCCGTCCTGCGAGCCTCGAGACGCTCGCGTCCATCGCAGGCGTCTCGCGCGACAACGTCGGACGCACCGATCTGACGCCCTGCGATCTGCTCATCCGCTCGATCGTCGACGGTCAGATCCTCTACTCGTTCGAGCGCGAGACGGACCGCGCGGCGTGCGCGTTCCTTCTCGACGATGCGCAGCGCCACGAGATCCACGCGCGTGCCGTCGACGTGTGTGCGGATCGTCTCGAGCTCGAAGAGGCCGTGCGTCACGCGATTGCGACCGGCGACTTCACGCGCGCGGCCGACCTCGGCATCGCGGCGGCAGCGTCGCTCGCGGCGCGTCACGCGCACGCGGAAGCCGCCACGTTGCTCGAGAAGCTGCTCGCGGCGACCGACGGGAACGTCCCGATCGTGATCCGCGAAGAGCTCGCGGACCTGTATCGCGTCGCCGGCAACTACCGCGCAGCGCTCGCGCACGCGCACTTCGTCGAGGCCGCGCGCCCCGAGGATCCTGCGGCTGCGCGTCAGGTCGGCTACCTGCTCACGCTGCTCGGAGATCTCGGCGCCGCCGAAGAGCCGCTCTCTCGTGCACGCGATCTCGCGCACGCTTCGCATCGCATGGCCGAGGTCGCCGAGGTCGAGGCGCAGCTCGCCGAGCTCCACTACCAGCGTGGCGCGTACGGTCGCTCGAGCGAGTGGGCCAAGGCCGCGCTCGCGAAGTCCGAAGAGACGGGCTCGCTCCGCATCGAGCTGCACGCGCGCAACACGCTGGGCAAGCTGGCGCTCGCGCAGAAGGACTCGACGGAAGCCGCGTCGCTCTTCGAGGAGAACTGCCGCAAGGCTGCGCACGCGGGCCTCGGACACCAAGAGGCGCAGGCGTACACGAACCTCGGCGTCGCGATGCTCCTGCGTCGGGATCTCGGCGCCGCCGAAGAAGCGTGCAAGCGCGCGATCGAGGTCGCCACCCGTGCGAGCGACACGCGCGACCGCGCGATCGCGACGGAGAACCTCGCCGTCCTCGCGCATCTCGCGCGCGACTACCGCCGCGCGCTCACGCACTACCACGTCGCCGTCGCGCTGCTTCGTCGCCTCGGCAACCGCGCGATGCTCGCGCGCGTCGCGACGAACCTCGGCGAGCTCTATCTGAGCCTCGGCGATCGCCATCGTGCGCGCGCGTTCTGCGATCTCGCGGCGCACGTCGCCGGAACGCAGACGGGCGTCCCGGGGCAGGGCGCGCCGGTCACCGGCGAGCGACTCTGTCTTCGTGGGCGGCTCGAGGTCGTGGACGGTCGACACGAGCAAGCGCGTGCCGCGTTCGAAGCAGCGCTCGAGATCTTCCAGCGGCTCGGCAATGCGCGCACGGTCGACGTGCAGCTCGAGCTCGCGCGCCTCTCGCTCGAGGACGGCGACGTCAGCGGTGCGACGCGCGTGATGGAAGGCATCCAAGCCGACGCGTCGTCGCCGAAGCGGACCGCCGAGATCGCCCAGGTCGTGGCGCGGCTCGAGCGCGCGGCTGGTCGTGACCCGCTCGCGGCTTGTCGTCGCGCGGTCGAGCTCGCCGAGCGCGCGCGGGACGACGAGACGCTGCTTCCGGCCCTCGTGCTCTATGCACGTTGCTTGGTCGATGCGAGCGAGAACGGCGCGGCATCGCGCATCGTCGAGCGCGCGCAACAGGTCGACGCGACGCTCGGTCGCAACGTGCCCGAGGAAGCCGCGGCCGCCTGGGCCGAGCGTCCGACGCGCGCGGAGCTGATGTCGATCGTCGGTCGCATCTCCGCCGTGTGGCAGGCGCCGCGCGGAGAGAACGCGACGCCGGCGCGCCCGATCCTTCGTCCCTCGATCCCCGTCTCGAACGAGGCGCGCTTCGAGAAGTGGACGCGTCGTTACCCGGCCATCGCCGGAACCTCGGCGGCCATCGCGGGCGTGCTCTCCGTGATCGACAAGGTCGCGACCTCGGATGCCATCGTGCTGATCCGCGGCGAGAGCGGCGTCGGCAAGGAGCTGGTCGCCGAAGCGATCCACCACAACAGCCCGCGCGCGTCCAAGCCGATCGTGAAGGTCAACTGCGCGGCGCTCGTCGAGACGCTCTTGCTCTCGGAGCTCTTCGGGCACGAGCGCGGCGCGTTCACCGGCGCTCAGGCGCGCAAGAAGGGCCGCTTCGAGCTGGCCGACGGCGGCACGATCTTCCTCGACGAGATCGGCGACATCTCGGCCAAGACCCAGGTCGCCCTCTTGCGGGTCCTGCAGGAGCGCGAGTTCGAGCGCGTCGGCGGCACCCAGGCCATCCGCGTCGACGTGCGCATCGTCGCCGCCACCCATCGCGACCTCGAGAAGATGGTCCGCGACGGAACGTTCCGCGAAGACCTCTACTACCGCCTGCGCGGCGTGACCGTGGAGATGCCGCCGGTGCGCAAGCGCATCGAGGACCTCCCGATCCTCACCGAGCGCCTCCTCGGGCGCATCGCGCTGGAGCGCAACGAGCCCGCCAAGCGGATCTCCGCCGAGGCGCTCGAGCTGCTCGCGTCGCATCGCTGGCCGGGCAACGTGCGCGAGCTGGAGAACGTGCTGCGCTCTGCCACGCTCTTCGCCGAGACCGACGAGCTGACCGTGGACGATCTCGCGGCCTTCGCCGAGTCGTTCGTCCCGCGCGAGGAAATCGCTCCGCGCCGTGTGGAAGCGCGCAGTCCTTCGGAAGCGCCGCTCGAGAGCTTGGTCTACAACGAGGTCCGGGCGGGGAGCACGTCGCTGTTCGACATGAAGAAGAGGCTCGAGCGGGAGTGCATCGTGCGTGCGCTGACCGAGAGCAACGGGAACATCACACGCGCGGCGGCCCTCTTGGGCATGAAGCGACCGCGCCTGTCGCAGCTGGTCAAAGAGTACGAGCTCGGAGAGCTCGGCAAATGAACGGCTCGCCTCTGGCGAGCACTCTCGCAGGCAACGAGTGACGCGATGAAGAACAAGAATCGAATCCTGACCACCCTCTGTCTGGCGTGCCTCGCGCTCGCCGGCTGCGCCGGCGATCCCGTCGTCACTGCGCAGGGCTCCGGCCTGCTCTACGGCCAGCCCGTGGCGCCGCTCGCGCAGGTGGCGACGGACACGCTCGGCATGGCGCCCGACTGCGCCGGCCGCATCGGCAACGTCTCGGCGACGAACCTGCGCTTCGAGGTCGCGTCGCTGAACGCAGGCCTCGTGGCCGTGCTCGATGGCTCGGGCGGCATCGTCTGCGTCGACAGCGTGAGCGACGTGCAGTCCGATCTCGACTCGTCGGGTCAGTCGGCCGAGGCCGATGCCGTCGTCGCCGGGTTCTTCGCGGCGGTGCAGCAGGCCGATGGTCACCCGAGCGAATCGCGCTTCCGCGGCGGTGTCTACGGCGGCGATCCCGAGCCGCAGCCGAACACGCAGCCGGGCCGGCTTCCGGATCCCGAGCCGCAGCCGAATTGAATTCGGCCCACGGATGAGAGAGGCGAGGAATGATTCCTCGCCTTTTTCGTTCCGTCGCTCTGATACGATCGCTCGCTGGAGCACGCATTGGATCGACACGTCGTCCTGGTCGCACCGCATTTTCTCTCCAACACGCTGCGCTACGTGCGCGCCTTCACCGACCTGAGCGGGGTCGAGACGAGCATCATCAGCGAGTCGCCGGAGTCGGCGCTGCCGACGTCGATCCGCGAGCGACTCGCGGGCCACTATCGCGTCCCGAGCTGTCTCGACGCGCGACAGCTGACGGGCGCGCTCAAGGTGATCACGCGCGCGATCGGTCCCGTCGATCGGCTCGTCGGCACGCTCGAGCAGCTCCAGATGCCGCTCGCCGGCGCGCGCGACGCGCTCGACATCCCTGGAATGCGTACCGAGGCGGCGAGGAATTTCCGCGACAAGGACCGCATGAAGGAAGTGCTGCGCAAGGCGGGAGTGCCCGTCGCGCGCAGCGTGCTCGCCGAGACGGAAGCCGAGCTCCGCAGTGCCGTCGAGCGGCTCGGACTTGCCGTGATCGTGAAGCCGCAGGCCGGCCTCGGCGCGCGCGCGACGCGTCGCGTGGAGAAGCGTGAGGATCTCGATGCGCTGATCGCCGCAGGCGAAGGGCCCCATCCGGGCGCGCCGGTCCAGATCGAAGAGTTCGTGCGCGCGCGCGAGCACACGTGCGAGACGGTGAGTGTCCTGGGCGCGCCGAGATGGCGATCGGGCACGCGCTACTTCCCGTCCCCGCTCGAGGTGCTCGAGAACCCGTGGATGC
>CAYSCF010000414.1:0-5469 GCA_964429305.1 uncultured Sandaracinaceae bacterium
ACAGATCGCGTGCCTCGAGAACCTGCGCTTCCATCCGGAAGAAGAGAAGAACGACGAGCTCTTCGCCAAGGACCTCGCCAAGCTCTGCGACGTCTACGTGAACGACGCGTTCGGCGCGGCGCATCGCGCGCACGCGTCGGTCGCGGCGCTGCCGAAGCTGATGCGGGATCGTGGCGCGGGCATGCTCATGCGCGCCGAGCTCGATGCGCTCGGCAAGCTGCGCGGCGAGCCGCCGCGTCCGTACGTGGCCGTGCTCGGTGGCGCGAAGGTCTCGGACAAGATCGCCGTTCTCGAGGCGCTGCTCGCCAAGGTCGACGTCCTCGCGATCGGCGGCGCGATGGCGAACACGTTCCTCGCGGCGCAGGGCAAGAGCGTCGGCAAGAGTCTCGTCGAAGAGGACAAGCTCGCGCTCGCGCGCACGATCCTCACGCGCGCGCAGGACCGCAAGGTGCGCTTGCTGCTGCCGAACGACGTCGTCGTCGCGGCGTCTCTCGATGCGACGGAAGGGCGCGTCGTGCTCGCGAGCGAGATTCCGGCCGACATGATGGCGCTCGACATCGGGCCCGCGTCGGTCGCGCACTTCGCGGACGCGTTCCGCGGCGCGCGTACGGTGTTCTGGAACGGCCCGATGGGCCTGTTCGAGAAGGCGCCCTTCGCCGCCGGCACGAACGGCGTCGCGAAGGCGATCGCGGAGCTGCCGGGCGCATTCACCGTCGTCGGCGGTGGCGACAGCGTCGCGGCCGTGCAGGAGCTCGGCCTCGCGGCATCGTTCGGTCACGTCTCGACGGGCGGCGGCGCGTCGCTCGAGCTGATCGAGGGCCGCAAGCTTCCGGGCGTCGAAGCGCTGCGCACCACACCGGTCGCGTGATTCGTTCGGATCGATTGATCACGCGCGCTCGCCCCGGCACTCTTGCGGGCACATGACCTCGCGTGATCGAACGCCGCTCGTCTGCGGCAACTGGAAGATGCACCCCGCCTCGAATGCGCTGGCGGAATCGCTCGCGCGGGATGTCGTCGCCAACCTCCGCTCCGCGGAGGGCAGCTCGCCCCCCGGCGTCGAGGTGGCCGTCGCACCGGTATTCACGGCGCTCGTGTCGGTCGCGAAGGTCATCGCCGGCACCACCGTCATGCTCTCTGCGCAGAACACGTGCTCCGAAGAGAAGGGCGCCTACACGGGCGACGTCGCGCCGTCGATGCTGCTCGATGCCGGCTGCGCGATGTGCATCGTGGGGCACTCGGAGCGTCGGCAGTACTACGCAGAGACCGACGCGGGCGTGAGCAAGAAGCGGCAAGCGTTGCTCGCGGTCGGTCTGCGACCGATCGTCTGCGTCGGCGAGACCGGCGCCGAGCGCGATGCGGGGCGCGCGCAGGCGATCGTGCTCCGTCAGATCGACGGCTGCTTCGACGGCGCCGACGCAGCCTCGCTCGCGCGCTGCGTGATCGCGTATGAGCCCGTGTGGGCGATTGGCACGGGGAAGGTCGCGACGCCCGAGGACGCGCAGGAGATGCACTCGGCGATTCGCGCGCGCATCGCCGAGAAGTTCGGCGAAAAGGTGGGCACCGCGATGCGCATCCTCTACGGTGGCAGCGTGAAGGCCGAGAACGCGGCCGACCTCATGGCCGAGCCGGACGTCGATGGCGCGCTCGTCGGCGGCGCGTCGCTCGACGGCAAGAGCTTCGCCGCGATCGTGCGCGCGGCCGTGCGACCTTAGGCCAGCGCGGGCAGATCCGGCGGCGCGAGCGGGCCGACGGCGGCACAACCGCACTGCACGATCCGCTCGCTCGGGCAGTACGGAAGCCCCGCGTCCTCGGCGAGCAGGCCGCACGTGCAGCTCGTGCAGTCGAAGAACGCATCGACGTCGCCGGCGTCCGCGATCGGGGCGGCCGCATCGGTTCCGGAATCGTTCGTGGTCGCGCCGGTGTCGCCCTCGGGAGTCGTCGCGGTGCCGCAGCCTGGTGCAGCGAGCGTTCCGACGAGTGCCATCGCGCGGGCGAAGCGAACGTAATGAGGCTCGGTCATGCTCGATCGTACGCCGCTGACGCGTGACGCGCGACTCAGCGTTCTTCGGTCCGCATCACGAGCTCCGTCTCGGGCGTGCCGACGAGCGTGAAGTGGACGCGCGCGTCGGGCGCCACCTCGAGCAGCGGCGCGTCCGTGTGAAGCACGCGAGACCAACAGCTGCCATCGAAGCGCGATCGGCCCGCGCGCAGCTCGGTCGCGGACGAGCCCACGAGACGCTCGCCCGGATCGATGGTCACGCTCGTCGCGGCCGACCACGTCGTACCGTCGAAGCGCGTGACGAACGCGCCCGCGTCGGTGCGTCCGACCGCGAGCAAGTCGAGACCGTCCGCGAGCACTTGCTCCACGCGCGCCGTGGCGCCGTCCACGCGCAGCTCCGACACCAGGGTCGTGTGATCGGGTCGCACGGCGTAGAGCCGACCGTCGACGACGAGCCACGCGCGACCGTGCGCGACGGCGAGGCTCTCGGTTCCTCCGCGAGCCGAGCGCGGCGGCTGCATCGCAGCGCACCAGCCCGACGGCTCGCGTAGCTGCAGTGCCCCGTTCCCGAGCGCCGCGACCAGATCACCCGACGCGGCGATCGCACCGACCTCGCCCGCGATCTCGCGCGTCCACTGCGCGCCCGAGAGCACGTACGCGCCGATCGGCGTCGCGACGAGCAGCGCGCCCGATGCGAGACGCTGCGCATCCCGCGGCTGCTGCCAGAGGACCTGCGCGAAGGGAAACGCGCCCGGCGCGAGATCGGAATCTGCGACGAGCACACTGAACACCTCGGGGTGCAGCGTGTCGACCTCGCCATCGTCCGCGCGCAGCCACGTTCGTTGCGAGATCGCGCCCACCCACGTGCGATACGCGCCGTGCTCGTAGCGCACGACGGCGGGCGCAGCGTCGAACCGGCCGCCGAACGTCCGCGCGTGACCGAGAGCCCAGAATGCGTCCGGACCGGTCGCGCGTGCATCGTCGAGCGTGACGTAAGGATGGGCAGGCGCTTCGATGCGCTGTCCGAGAAAGGGTCCCGGCTGATCGGGGAGCGGTTGCCATGCGCCGTCGATCGCCGCGAGGCGTCGGCCCGCGCGCGTGCCCGCGTAGACGCCCGACGCGTCGGAGATCAGCCGCACGATCGGATCTTCGGCGTCGAGCGCCGTCGCGACGACGTGCTGTCCATCCCAATGGAACAGCCGTGCCGTCGAGAGCACCCACACGTCGTTCGCGCTCGTGCCGGCCATCGAGACGAGGCGCTCGTACGATGCGTTGCCCGCGTCCACGTACGCGGAGGCATCGCCACCTGCGAGCGGATTGGGCATGGTGATGCGGGTGTCGTGCTCTCCGTGGACGGCGAGCAGCAGTCGAGGCGTCGCCACGCACTCGGGCCTCGGCGCGGCGCACTTGCGGGGACCACCGCTACGGCAGTGCACCGTCGGCGTGTGGCACTCGGTCAGCACGAGGCTCGGCGGCATGCGCCACTCGTCGGGTCCGAGCACGAGCTCGAGCGTGCCGAAGTCGTCGGCTGGGCGCGCGTCCGGTGACCACCCCGCATCGGTGCGCGCGAAGCGACCGTCGTCGGCGCGGATCCATGCGCGGTCGCCAGCGACGACGAGCCCGGAGATCGCGCGCAGCGTCGCGGTCGGCTCCGTCGGAGACGTGGCACATGCGTGGTCCTCGCGCGCCAGCACCGCGATCTGGATCGGGCAGCTCGCGTCGTCGCAGACGGTCGGTGGCAGCGCGCAGCTCGCCGGAGGCGCTTCGAGGACGTCGGTCGACACCGTGATCGGGCCCGCATCGACGATGGCCGGTGCCGCAACGGGGCTCGGCGGCCGGCACCTCGATGCTCGGCGCGACGGTGGCCGCACCACCGCACCCCGCGAGACACCAGAGCAGAATCGAGGCGGTGTCGAGGCTTCTACGTCCCATGCGTCGAGCGACGAGCGTACTCCCTCGGGCATTCGAAGGAATCGCCCGACGGTACGATGGTGCGAGCACGACGCCGACCGGTCGTGTGCTGCGATCAAGGCGCGCCGAGTAGCACGTAGCGTGTCGAGGTGACTCCGTTCGTGGCATCGATCTCGTCGTACGCGACGTGCAGGTGGCAGCTCGCGTCGGCGATCGCGCGCACGCCGACGATGTCCGCGGCGGGGTGCGTGAAGACGATGGTGGGCGCGCTCGCACCGTCGGCACGAAAGAGCGTCGTGGTGCGCGCGTCGCCGGGGCCACGCGTGGTCGTCGCGTAGAGGACGACGAGATGCGGTCCCGAGGCGACCATCGTCACCGTCCGCATGTCGAGCGCACACGGCGTCTCGCAGTCGGTGACGAGCTCGGTCCGCGGCCACGCGCCCGATGGATCGCGCCGCGCGAGCGCGAGCAGCATGGCCGGAGGATCGCTGAACACGATCGCGGGCGCGTCGGCGCCTGCCACGTCGGCAACCGCGATCGGCCCGACGCCCGCATGGACGACACCGACGCTCTCGCGCGTCTGCGTGTCGCTGCGCCATGCGAAGAGCTCGCTCGGTGACGCGGTGCTGGACGAGGGCTCGGTCCACGCGAGCCACGCGACGTCGCGCGCGCCGAGCGCGAGCCGGCCGCCGTCCGCACGCGCGTCGGTCCTCGAGAGCGGCGTCGCGTGGAACGTCCCGTCGAACGTGAAGTAAGTCGGCGGCGTGGGGCCGTGCCCGGTGCCGCCTTCGCTCACGAAGTGCACCGTGCCGACGCTGTCGCGCCAGACGTTCGGCGAGGACACGCTCTCGTCCGTCAGCACGGGGAACGTGTGCGCGGCCGTCGCTTCGAGCAGCGAGTGATAAGCGCCGTCGTAGAGCACGCACGCGTAAGGACCGAGGGCGCTCGGCGCCCATGGAGGCGGATCGATCGCGAGCGCGCCGGTCGCCGCGACGCCTCCATCGATGCGCTGCCACGAGCCCGGCGCGACGCGCTCGTAGATCGACGCCTGATACGCGGCCGTCGGCTCTTCGAGGAGCACGAACAAGCGTCCGCCTTCGCCGAGCGCGATACTCGCCGTGTCGTTCCCAGCGAACGCCGGTGCGATCGTCTCGTCGACGAGCACGTCGCACGCATCGGCGGAGCAAGGCGCGCAGACGGTCGCCGCTGGCGTGGAAGCATCGCCGTTCGCATGCACCGCGGTTCGCGCGCCGCAGCTGGCGAGGAGCATCGCGACGAGCAGATGGACGTCGCAGCTCCGCATCACGGCAGCGTGCATCACGTTCCCCACGGGACAAAGCGCGGCGTCCGCGCCGCCGTCAGGCTGATGCACGCTATACTCCTGCCGCGAGCGCCGACCTCGGAGCCCACATGACGTACGCCGAGTATCTCGCGCTCGAAGAAGCGAGCGAGTCGAAGCACGAGTACGTGAAGGGGCACATCTACGCGATGGCCGGCGGAACGCCGGAGCACGCGCGTCTGCAGTCGCGCTTGGCGCGATGGGCGGGCAACGCCCTAGC
>CAYSCF010000415.1:0-5468 GCA_964429305.1 uncultured Sandaracinaceae bacterium
GGTCCGTCACCGAACGGAGACAAGCCTCCGAACGGCGGCCCGTCACCGAACGGCGGTGGCGGTCCCTTGTCGTGCGGTCCACCGGGCCCACCCGGCGGAGGACCGCGCATGCCGACCGCGCGCCACGTCTCGCCCTCGCGGTCGACGTCGCCGGGATGCGGCTCGGCGTCGCCGAAGCCGCGCTCCGTGCCGGACGTGACCAGCTCGTCGCGCTCGCTGACGGAGATGAACACGACACCATCGCTCGCGAGGTCCCGACGGATCGCGTCGAGCTCGCTCGCGGTCACCGGATGGCCGAGCTGATCGAGCTGCTCTTGGAGGTGCGCCATGGCGTGCTGCGCATCGCCGCGCGCGACGGTGCTGGCCGCGCAGTACACACCCGTCCACGAGAGGATGACGCTCGCGAGCAACGCCGCCGCCGTGAGGCCGCCGAAGACGACGGAGAGCAGAGGCCAGCGGGACGCGCGCACGAGCGGAGCCTACAGCAACGACCGATCCAGGCGTTTTTCGCAGGTTCTCGTCGGCGGGGATCTGCGGAAGCCGCAGCGCGACTGCGGATTCGGCCGACGTGTACCCGCATGCGACCCACACACGTTCGCAACATCGCGGAGTCCGGCGGGGCGTAGAGTGATCTTCGGAGGGTGTCTCGATGAAGCGATCTCTCGGGCTCGTGTTGGTCTGCGGCGCGCTCGCGCTGGCATCCACGGCCTCGGCCCAGTCGACCGATCCGGCGCCGCCGGCGTGCCCTCACGGAGGTCAGGGCCATGCTGGCCCGCGAGGTGCCGAAGGGCGCGCGGACTTCTTGGCTCACGCGCTCGGGCTCGACGCGCACCAGACGGAGCTCGTGCACGAGATCATGGAGAGCACGCGCGGCGAGCGCGAGCGCATCCGTGCAATGCCGCGCGGGTCGGCCGAGCAAATCGCGGCGATGCACGCGCTCGAAGAGTCGGTGCATGCGCGGATCGACGCGGTGCTCGACGACACGCAGCGGGCGCAACTGGCGCGGATGCGGGCTTGGCGCGAGTCGCACCGCGGCGAGTGGCGTGGTCGCGGGCGCGGCGGTCCGCCGCCAGCGGCTCCGCCCGCTGGGATCTGATCAGGAGCGCCGAGCGACTCGAGCTCGGCTCGTGGTCAGCACTCGCAGGACACGTTGCTCGCGCGCGGCGTGCACGCGGTGACGCGGCCTCGTCGGTCCTGCTCGATGTCGCAGCAGCGGCGGACTTGGGCCCGGAGCTCGGCGCGGCCGCGCTGGACGCGCGTGCGCAGCGTGGAGAGCGGGATGCCGAGCGCGCGGGCGACCTCGGCTTGCGATTGGCCCTCGACGTCGACGGCGCGGACGGCCTCGGCGTAGGACGGCGTGATGTCGTCGAGGAAGCGCGCGAGCGCGCGGGCGAGGGCGGTCTCGACGCTCGAGACGGGCTCGTCGCCCTCGGGCTCGGGCTCGTTCGCCAAACGCGCGAGACGTGCGTGCTCGCGGGCGCGGCGTCGGTGGTGATCGGCGACCGTGCGCCGCGCGATGCCGTGCGCGAGCGCGCCGATGCGGCGGGGCTTCTGCTCGCTCGTGGCGATCGCGACGAGCACTTCCTGCACGAGGTCGTCGACGTCGGCCGCGCCCGCGCGCCGGACGACGAAGCGGCGGACCTCGTCGCGCAGCGCGTCCCATGCAGGCGTGTCGATCACGTGCAGCAGCTCGGGCCGCAGCAGGACTTCGTGGCGCCGGGCTTGGTTGCGCGGATCGACGCGGAGGCGACGTAGTCCTCGGCGCGTGAGCCCGGCATCCAGCCCGTGATGAAGTCACGGCTCTGCGGCGCGACCTCGACGACGACGTCGGTGAAGCCGACGCGCGCGAGCATCGCCTCGAGATCCGCGACGCTCGCCGCGCCCGCGATGCACGCCGAGAGCGCCATGGTGGTCTTCAGCTGCTCGGGGATCGGCGCGAGCGCGACGACGTCCGAGATCGCGACGCGACCGCCCGGCTTGAGCACGCGGAACGCCTCGCGATAGACGGCGTCCTTGTCGGGCGAGAGGTTCACGACGCAGTTCGACATCACCACGTCGACGGTCGCGCCCTGCACGGGGAGCTGCTCGATCTCGCCGAGCCTGAACTCGACGTTCGTCACACCACCGGCCTGCGCGTTCGCTCGCGCCTTGGTGAGCATCGCGGGCGTCATGTCGACGCCGATCACCTTGCCTGTCTCGCCCACGGCGCGCGCCGCGAGGAAACAATCGAAGCCGGCGCCGCTGCCGAGATCGAGCACGGTCTCGCCGCTGCGCAGGCCGGCGATCGCTTGCGGGTTGCCGCATCCCAGGCCGAGGTCGGCACCCGCGGGAACGGCAGCGAGCTCGTCCGCGCTGTAGCCGAGCGCGGTGCTCGTGCCCTGCGTCGGCGCGCAGCATCCAGGCGCGCAGCCGACCGCGAAGGGAGCTTCGGCGACCTTGCCGTAGTGGGCGCGCACTTCGCTCCGGATCTCGTCGTTCGTTCGCTCGGTCATCTTCGTCACTCCTCTGCCATCGACGCGATGGTCACGACGATCCGTCGCCCTTCGGCGCGGACGGACGCACGAATTCGTCGAGCGACGGCAAGCGCTCGGCGATGGCGTCGCGCGCGACGCGGAAGCGCGCGAGGATCGCGTCGCGATCGAGCGACGGGTCGCGGGTCGCGGGATCGGCGATGGGCCAGTGCAGGCGCGGAGCGCGAGAGAGCAGCACGGGGCAGACCTCCTCGGCGCAGAGCGTGACGACGGCGGCGACATCCTGTGGATCGATCTCGCCCGTCGACTTGCTGCGATGCGTGCCGAGGTCGATGCCGAGCTCGGCCATGACCTCGATCGCCCACGGGCTGACGTGCGAGGGCGCGCTGCCGGCGCTCTCGACCTTCACGTCGCTGCCCCACCGAGCGCGCGCGAGGCCTTCGGCCATCTGGCTGCGCGCGGAGTTCGCGACGCAGAGGAACACGACGCGCTTCACGTCCGCGCCTCCACGCTCGGCGCGCCGAGCCAGCCGAAGACGGCTGCCCCGAGCGCTGCGCCGACGAGCTGCGCGGCGACGAACATGGGCGCGTCCGCGGGACGAATGCCGGCGAAGGTGTCGGTCAGCGTGCGCGCGAGCGTGACGGCCGGGTTCGCGAACGACGTCGACGACGTGAACCAGTACGCGCTCGTGATGTACGCGCCGACGGCCAGCGCGGTCGCGTCGGGTCGATGTCTCGGCACGAGCGTCACCACCCCGACGAGGCCGAACGTGGCCACGGCTTCGCCGATCGCTTGGCCGAGGCCGGTGCGCGGGTGCGTCGAGACGACGACGAGCGCGTGATCGAACATCGCGTGCGCAACGACGACGCCCAGGGCTGCGCCGCCGATCTGCGCGACGACGCGGGCGAGCGCTTCGCCAGTGCCGAGGTGGCCACGCAAGCGTGCGAGCAACGACACGATCGGGTTGAGGTGCGCGCCGCAGACGGGGCCGAGCGCGAGCACGAGCACGACGAGCCCCGCGCCCGTCGCGATCGAGTTGGCGAGCAGCGCGATCGCGACGTTCCCGCCCGAGAGCGACTCGCCCATGATCCCCGAGCCGACGACGATCGCGAGGAGCGCCGCGGTGCCGACCGCTTCGCCAGCGACGACGCGCGCCGTCACGTGCAGCACGCCTTCGCGTCGCGCGCGCTCGAGGTGGAGACCGACGCAAGCAGCGTCGCGAGCCCCGGGACGGCATCGACGCGCGCGCGATCGAGCGCGTAGTAGATCCACGTGCCGCGTCGCTCGGTGGTCACGAGCCGTGCGGAGCGCAGCGCGCGCAGGTGATGCGAGATGGTGGGCTGCGAGAGCGCGAAGCGCGCCTCGATGTGGCAGACGCAGAGCGATGCGGTCTCGCGCGCGAGGGTCGCGGCGATGGCGAGGCGGGTCGGATCGGCGAGCGCGCGCAGGACTTCGGCCGTGTCGACCAACGGAGACTCGGACGCGGAGCCATCCATGCCAACGATGTAGAACGAATATCGATGACGGTCAATGTACGATCGGAACCGGACTTTCGCGGGAACCCAGGAGGGCGCGAAAGGGCCGATACATCATTCTCTCGGCGGCCACGTTCTTCCGAGGATGCTCGTGCCGAGAGATCGACGGGCGGTGCGATCCGCGCCCTCCTGGGTTCCCGCGTACGTCCCCCGAAGTCCCGCGTTCCACTGGCGCCGGTGCCGCCCCCCTTGCTACACCGCCAGGCCGATGCGTCTTCTTCTCGTCGCCTTCGTCGTCTTCGCCGCGCTCGCGCTCGGCGGATGCCCGGTCTTCACGCGTGGCGGCGAAGGTCGGCCTCTTCCTCCCGCCAACGGTCAGGGCCGGGGGCACTGATGGCGGACGCCGTTGCCGTGAAGGCGGCTCCGAGCGGCCCGCGCCGCTCGACGCGCGCCATCGTGCTCTGTGTCGTGGCTGCGACCGCGCTCACCGCCGCGGATCTCGCATCGAAGTCGTGGGCCGAGGGCGCGCTCTCGCATGCGCGCGTGGGCGACCCGCCCGAGGTCTGCGCGATGGACGACAGCGGCTTCGTCCGCTACCAGCGCGTGCCCGCCGACACCATCTCGCTCGTCGACAACGTGTTCGAGCTGGAGTACGCCGAGAACTGCGGCGCCGCCTTCGGTCTGCTGCGCCAGGCGCCGACCATCGTGCGCCGGATCGTGTTCGGCATCGCCGCGATCGCCGCCACGTGCGTGCTGATGTGGCTCTTCATCCAGGGTCGTGGCGGGCCGTACTTCGCGGTCAGTGTGCCGCTCGTCATCTCGGGCGCGATCGGTAACTTCTTCGATCGCTTTCTCTACGGCTACGTCGTGGACTTCATCCACTTCCACTACGAGCACCCGATCCTCTGGATGGATCGCTTCGATTACCCGACGTTCAACGTCGCCGACATCGCGATCACCATCGGCGTGGTCCTCTTGCTCATCGACGGAACGCGCCAGGAGAAGAAGGCGCCGACGACGCCCGACGCGAAGCTCACGTCGCCGGACGCCGAAGACGACGACGAGGACGAAGACGACGACGAGCCCGAAGCCGAAGTGAAGCGCGAGACCGCATGATCCAATTGCCTGAGGGCCTGCCGTGATCCCCAGCTTCGGCCACGTCCCGTTCCTCGACGAGGACCTGCCGGCGTACTTCGTCATGCTGATGGCCGCGTTCGCGGCGTGTACGTGGTTCGGGGTCCGCTGGGCCAAGCAAGAGAAGCTCGATCACGAGGTCGTCATCGACCTCTCGCTCGCCTCGATCATCACGGGCGTCGCGGGCTCGCGCCTCGCGCACGTGCTCTTCGACGGCTTCTTCATGGACTACGTGCACCTCTGCACGGACTACCACCTCGTCGACTGGCACATCACGCAGGCGCAGTGCGCGAGCGAGTGGGTGCAGGGCAGCTGGGATGCGGCCGGCAACGTCTGCCACCCGACGCAGCAGGACTGCTGGGCGTGGATCCGGTTCTGGCAGGGTGGC
>CAYSCF010000416.1:0-5464 GCA_964429305.1 uncultured Sandaracinaceae bacterium
TGCGGTTGCAGCGAGCCACTGTATCTCTACGCGGCGACGCAGAGCCCCGACGGGCGGGTCGTGCCTCCGCCCATGGCGTTCTCGCAGGGCGCGCCCGTCTGTCCCATGACGGACTGCACGTTCGGCGGCAGCTGGCGGCTCCACGCGCGGGGCGATGCAGGCGAAGCGGACGTTCCCGGCGGTACCGACCGCGATCTCGGGTCGGTTCACGTGCGCAGTCTTCGCGACGTCGAGGTCTTCCAGCCGTGCGCTGCGTGCGCCGAGTGCGACACGCCGATCGGCGCCTGGGTCGCGTGGGTCTCGAGCCGCTGAGGGGCGACGCTCAGCGAAGCCAGTAGTCGCCGAACAATCGCGGTCCGGCCCACGCGATCTCCGGGCAGCTCACGTTGCCGTTGTGATCGAGGTCCTCGGTGTCACCGACGCGTCGCGCGCGAAAGGTCGAGCCCGGTCGCACCGTCACGTGTAGCGTCGTCGCGATCGACAGACACGGATCGGTGTAGCCGAGCACGGACTGATCGACGGTGGGATCGGCCGTGCCATCGAACGCGTCGAGATCGGTGACGGTGCCGTTCAAGAGGACGGTCGCGCGGAACGCCGCGTAGGCTTGCTGCGGCGCCGTGCACACGAGCGCGGTCGCATCGATCGACACGCCCGGATTTCCGTCGTGGTCTTCGTCGATCGCGAGCGACGGATCCATCATCGTCGGCAGAGGATCGGTCTGTGGCATCGCGAGGTTCGCGCCGATGACGACGATCGCGCGCGGCGGCGAAAAGACCGCGTTCAGCGGGTTGGCGTTCGACAGGAAGTCGCCCTGGAAGTCGAGGATGTGCGACCGGATCGCGTCCTCGGCCGCCGGTGTGAACGTGAGCGACGCGACGCCGTGGATGGTCGCCAGATCGATCACGCATGCCTGGATCCGCGCGCGGACGTTCGTTCCGTTCTGCAGCAGGCGCACGCGATAGAGCTGTCGCGTCTCGAGATCGATGACGACGTTCGCGAGCACCGTCACCTCGAGCGAGAAGATCCCGCTGAGCGGCCCAGCGCCGGTCGTGTCCCAGTCTTCCAGCGGCTCGGGTGGCACGACGGGCGGCCCGGAGTCGCCCCGCACGGGGCCCGCGTCGCGCGCGGCGACGTGTCCTTCGTGCAGGATCGGATAGGCATCCGCGCTCGGGCCACACGCAGCCACGAGCGCGAAAACGAACACGATGCCTCTCACCATCGCGCCTCCGCCGAGACCTGCACCGAGGGAACGAACCCGCCGTACGTGTAGCCAGGATATCCCGGGTTGCCCATCCACGCGGCGTCGTCGGTGAAGCGCCGGAAGTCCTTCTGTTCGTGCGCCTCCTCGAGGATCGACAGGCGGAAGCTCGCGCGCAGCGTGAACGTCAGCGATCGATCGCCCGTCAGCTCGTCGAGCCGCGCCGCGACGCCGAGCGACGCGTGGTGCGTGTCGTTGATCAGCAGGTTCGAGGGCCCGCCGAAGTTCTGGAACGGTGCGCGCACGTAGCTGTAGCCGAACATCAGATCGAGCCCGGGGCTCGCCGTGATCCGCGCGCTGCCCGCGGGCACGAACGTGTCGCCGAAGCGGCCTTCGCCGGGGTCGTGGTTGCCCGTCATCGCCTCCGACCAATGTTGCCACGTCAGGTCGGCGCTCAGCTCGAGCCAGGGCACCGGCCGCCCGCTCACGCCGATCGCGACCTCGTGCGGCTGAACCCAGTGCGCGAAGCGATGCTGGTAGCCGATGTCGGCGAAGCCGGGCACACCCTGTACGCGGCTCCAGCCCCAGTCGTCGATGTAGTTCGCGGCGCGATACGTCAGGCCGATGCGCAGCTCGTCGATCGGCATGATCGCGATGCTCGCGATCGGCGACACGCGCGCCGAGACCTGACCGACCGCGCCGATGTCGGTGTGCACGAGGATCGTGCCAGCCATCGACGAGTCGATGCTCGTCGTCGCGGCGGTGGTGTAGAGCGAGACGCCGAGGCCGAGGCGCGCCGTCACGCCGATCGAGAGCCAGTCCACGGGGCGATACGCGAGGCCTGCTTCGAGCGAGAGGTGCTGCGAGCCGTCGGTGAGCGTCATCCACTGGACGTCGTCGTCGGGCCGCACGGTGTACGAGAGCAGGCTCGTGACCGGCGTCGTGATCGAGAGGCCGGCCACGAGGCCCTCGAGCCCTAGCGCGTGGCCGAGATCGAAGCGGCCGCCGATCACGATCGAGCTCGTCTCGGCGGTGCGGGGCGTCATCGTCGTGCCCGTCACGGCGCCGGCCGTCATCAGGGGCATGCCGCCCTGGCCGGTGACGTGCACGAGAGGCTGTCCGTACACGTATCCGATCGTCAGCTCCGACAGGCCCGGGCGCATGCCACGCGGCGCGAGCAACGCCGGGTTGTAGTGCACCGACGCGAAGCCGACGGGAACGGCGGTGACGGCGTTGCCGAGCGCGGCGACCTCCGGGCCTACGCCGAGCTCGTCCTCGAGATCCGCGCGCGCGATCGAAGGAAGCGCGAGGAGCGCGAGCAACGCGAAGACGCGCCTCATCGCGACACCGTCGAGGGATCCCCGAGCGAGAGCGTCAGCGAGAGCCCTGCCTGGAAATAGAGGATGCTCGCGCTCATCCCTGGATAGCCGAGCGCGTCGATCTGCTGGCCGGGGATCGACGGATGGCCGTCGGGGATCTGCGCAGGGTCCTTCGTGAACGAGATCCCGCCGACCGCGTGCGCACGCACGTAGAGATCGATGTGCAGGGGCGTGTGCGTGAGCGGCTCGAGATCGACGCCGAAGCCGCCGGTGAGCACGTGCCGATCGGCGTCGAGATAGCTCGAGAGCGCGACCTGCGCGGGCACGGGCGTCGGCTCGAACGCGTAGCCGAGGCGGATCGCGGCCCATCGATCGACCACGTACTCCGCACCCGCACGCAGCGAGACCGTGTCGTGGAAGCCGGGCGTCGGAATCTGATCGCGCGTGCTGCGGAACGACGACCAGTTCGCCCAGGTCATGTCGGTCGAGATCGAGAGCTCGGGCGAGAGCTGGAATGCGAGGCCGATCGCGACCTCGTCCACCGAGAACGTGTCGACGAAGTCGAGCGGATCGTTCGCGCGGATGCTGCCCGCGCGCAGATCGATCGGCCCCGCCGCGCGCAGCGCGACGCCCTGTCGATAGGCCGCGCCGACCGAGAACTGCGGGACGGGCGCCCAGCGCGCGCCGAGCAGGAGCGAGCCGCCGAAGCGCACGTCGCGATCGAGCCGGACCACGACACCCGAGTCGACCGTGGTGCCGCGACCGACGTCGTACGTCACCGACGTGGGCCCGATGAGCGAAGGCGCGACGGTCACGCCGACGCCGATGTCGATGTGCCCGGGAAGGGCGATGCCCATCGAGAAGGTCGCGGCCGTTCGCTCGAGGCGTGCCTCGTACATCGGAGCGTTCGGGATGTCAGCGCGCGTCGGCGCATCGACGCTGATGATTCCGGAGGAGGGCACGTGAATGGCGGCGCCGATGCGCACGCGCCGCAGCCACTCGGGGCCGGGTAGCGGCACGACGAGCGAGACGCCGTAGCCGCCGATCGCACGATCGCTCGAAGTGGCGGGCTCGCCCGTGCGTGCGTAGTCGAGGTGGTAGTAGGCCGCGTGCCCGAGGATCGTGATCGTCGTGCGATCGAGATCGGCGATGCCCGCGGGGTTGAGCGCGATCGCGCTCGTGTCGCCGGCGCGACCCACGACGGAGTCCGCGAGCGCGGCGGCGCGGGCCGACTCTCCGTCGACGGCGCCCGAGTCCGCGCGGGCTGGCGCCGCGAGCACGAGCAACGACAGAACGAGGAGCGCTCTCACGACGCCGGCCTCGGCACGCAGGCCATCTGCATCGGGTCGCACACGAAGCAGGGATCGCACGTCGCATCGGTAGTGCAGTGCGCGGTGCCTACGCAGACGCCCGATCCTCCAGCATCTCCCGTCGCGGCATCGATGAGCGCGCACGCGCCGCCCGGGCACGCGGCGTCGGACGAGCAGTGACGCGGCCACGTCGTCGGAACCGTGATGGGCAACGTGCGCAGCGACGTCGCCGAGCCACCGACCAAGTTCGTCGTCGTGAGCGTGACGTGCAGCGGTCGATCCCCGAGCGCCGTGATGCTCAGCGTGGGTGCCGTCAGCGAGCCGCTGACGATGGTGTGCTCGTCGCCCTCGAGCGTCCATTGGTAGGCGAGCGGCGCCACCGTGGCACCGTCGGGGTACGCCGTGTCCTCCGGAGGAAGCGGGATGAGCGCGAGATGGCGCGACGACATCGTCCCGTCGAGCGCGACGGTCGTCCGATGGGCGTCGCCCTGACAGATCGTCTCCGGGGAGAAGAGGATCACCGCCGACGGCGTGTCGGGCGGCGGACCGCCGCAAGCCAGGGCCCACGCCGACGGGACCAGCACCCACACGAGAACGAGCGGCCCCCGGCGATTCATGCGCGTCGTGCATGCTACACCCGGCTCGCCATGCGCTGGCAGACGATCGCGGTGGCGTGCGCGCTGCTCTCGGGGTGCCCTCCGACGCTCTCGTCCGAGCGCGGCGATCGGTACTTGAGCGCGATGGCCGCGGCGGATCGCGATCACGTGGCAGGGCGCGACGATGCGGCGATCGCGGACTGGCGCGAGGCGGCGGGCGCGGCCGAGCGGCGCGTGGATCGCGACGAGGCCGAGCATCGCGCGGCGCTCTCGCTGCGTCGCGAAGGACGTCTCGACGAGGCACTCGCGGCGTTCTCGGCGATCGCGGCCCGTCGTCCGATCTCGCGGCGTACCGTGCGCGCGATGTGGGAAGTCACGCGCATCCAGATGGAGCGAGGCGAGCGCGACGAGGCGCTCGACGGCCTGCGCGCGATCGTGCTCGAGCATCCCGACGATGGACAGGCATCGCGCGCGCTGCGCACGTTGGTGGCCGAGGTGCGCGCGCACGAAGGCGACGACGTCGCCGCGGCGTACCTGACCGATCTCGACACGCACGTGCGAACGACGGATCTCGGAGACGACGTGCTCACGGACCTCGCGCAGATCGATCGCGATCACGGGCGTCGCGAGCAGGCGCGCGCGCTCTACGAGCGGATCGCCCTGGAGCATCCGTATCCGCGCGGCCAGCGCTGGGACGACACGTTCATGCGCCTCGCGGACATGGCCGAGGAAGACGGCGATCACGAGGCGGCGATCCGATATCTCGAGCGGATGATCGATCCGCACGCGCTCGGCCTGCCGCCGGGGAGCTACACGCTGCCGCAGATGCCGGACGCCGGGATCCGGATCGCGCGCATCCTGCGGGACGGGCTCCACGACGTCGATCGCGCGGCGGCGGCGTTCCAGCGGATGCACGACGCGTTTCCGACCTCGCTGCTGCGCGACGACGCGCTCGTCGAAGAAGGCGAGATGCTCCTCGACGCCGGGCGGCGAGACGAGGGGTGTCGTGCGCTCGCGCAGGCAATCTCGGAGACGGTAGAG
>CAYSCF010000417.1:0-5447 GCA_964429305.1 uncultured Sandaracinaceae bacterium
GAGCGGCATCTGGCCGCCCTCGAAGTGGAGCTTGTGGATGTTGCCGGGCTGACGGGCCTTCTGGCCCTTCTGGCCGCGACCCGACGTCTTGCCCTTGCCGGAGCCGACGCCACGACCGACGCGCTTCTTCTGCTTGACCGCGCCCTCGGGCGCGCGGAGGCGCGAGAGGATCGGGATGATCGCTTGCTGCTGTTCGTCGGCCATGATCAGGACACTTCCTCGACGGTCACCATGTGGAGAACCTTCTTGATCGCGCCGCGGAACGCCGGCGTGTTCGCCACGACGACCTGCGAGTGCGGGCCCTTCAGGCCGAGGCCTGCGAGCGTACGGCGGAACGTGTCGGCCTTGCCGCTCCCGCTCCGCACCTGAGTAACCTTCAGCTTCGCCTTCATGTCGCTACCCTACTGATTCATTCCGCGGCGAGGACCGCCGAAGGGGCAGTGCTGCCCCATCCAAAAAGACCGATGTGTCGCTCAGCCCGCCGTCGGCGCGGTGTGCGTGTGCTGGTGAACGACCTCGGACACGTCCTTGCCACGACGACGGGCGACGGCCTCGACCGACTCGAGCGAGAGCAGCGCCTTCATCGTCGCGTGCACGACGTTGTGCGGGTTGCTGGTGCCGACGATCTTCGAGAGAACGTCCTTGATGCCCGCCGCCTCGACGACCGCGCGAACCGCGCCGCCAGCGATGACGCCCGTTCCGGCGCTGGCCGGACGAAGCAGAACGTTGCCCGCGCCCGCGCTCGCGTGCACCGCGTGCGGGATCGTCCCGCCGACGAGCGGGATCTTCACGATGTTCTTGCGAGCCCGGTCGTTGCCCTTGCGGATGGCGTCCGGAACCTCGTTGGCCTTGCCGAGACCGATCCCGACGTGACCCTTTTCGTCGCCGACGACGACGAGCGCGCTGAAGCTGAAGCGACGACCGCCCTTGACGACCTTCGCGACGCGGTTGATGTGGATCACCCGCTCTTTGAGGTCTTCGAGGCTCTCGTGATCAATCTGTGAAGGCATGGTTCTCTTTTTCTCTGGTTCTCAGATGGATCAGAAGTCGAGGCCGGCTTCGCGAGCGGCCTCCGCGAGGGCCTTGATGCGACCGTGGTAGAGGAAGCCGTTCCGGTCGAAGACGACCTTCTCGATTCCCTTCGACTTGCACGCCTTGGCGATCTCGGTGCCGATGATCTTGGCGGCGTCGGTCTTCGCCTTTTCGCCCGCGTCGGCGCGCAGCGTCTTGGTCAGCGTGGAGACCGTGACGAGCGTCGAGCCCTTCGTGTCGTCGATGACCTGCGCGTAGATGTGCTTCGCGCTGCGGAACACGGACAGACGGGGGCGCTCCGGCGTTCCTTCGACCTTCTTGCGGATGCGGGACTTGCGGTGACCACGAGCGATATCGGTTGCCATCTTCGTTTCCTCTGGGGCCATGTGGCGTTCTCTCGAGCGAGAGACCGCCGACCCGACATTAGGATCTCGGAACTAGTTACTTCTTGCCCTTGCCGCCGGCCTTACCAGCCTTCTCGCGGATCTTCTCGTCGACGTAGCGCACGCCCTTGCCCTTGTAGGGCTCCGGCGGACGGAACGAGCGAACGCGTGCGGCCGTCTGACCGAGCAAGTCCTTGTCGGACGAGCTCAGGTGCAGGCGCGGCTTCTTCGTGCCGCCGACGTCGATGATCTCGACCTGCGCCGAGACGCCGACGGGCATCTTGTAGTTGACCGGGTGCGAGTAGCCGAGCGAGAGCGTGAGGTCCTGGCCCTTCACCTCGGCGCGGTAGCCGGTGCCGATCAGATCGAGCGAGACCTTGTAGCCCGCCGACACGCCCTGAATCGCGTTCTGAACGAGCGCACGGGTGAGACCCTGGACGCGCGCGCCCTGATCGCCGCTCGACGCCTTCGCCTTCACGACGAGGTTCGTGCCCTCTTTGATCACGTCGACGTCGGCGTGGAGCGCGCGCTCGACGGTGCCCTTCGGGCCCTTCGCCGAGAGCTTGCCGTTCGCCACGGTGACCGTGACGCCCGCCGGAACGGCGACCGGCTTCTTACCGGTGCGCGAGACGCGCTGTTCCAGGCCAGCACCTTGCTTCGTTCGATCAACAGCTGCAGTTGCTTCGACCATGATCACCAGACCTCACACAGAAGCTCGCCGCCCACGCCCTTTTCGCGCGCAGTGCGGTCCGTCATGATTCCCGACGACGTCGAGAGGATGGAGATGCCGATGCCGTGCTGGGTCTTCGGGATCTCGGTGCAGCCGACGTACACGCGGCGGCCCGGACGGCTGCGGCGGCGCATGCCGACGATCGCGCCCTGACGGTTCTTGCCGTACTTGAGCGTGACGGTCAGCGTTCCGTGGCCGGCCTTGTCGATCGACACGTCCGAGACGAAGCCTTCCTGCTTCAGGATCTCGGCGACCTGATGACGGACCTTGGAAAGCGGCATGGTGGTGCGCTCGTGGTGCGCCTGCGAGGCGTTACGAATGCGCGCGAGAAGATCAGAAATCGGGTCGGTGCTCATGGTGCTGTTTCTCTTCGCTTCTCGATCACCAGGACGACTTGGTCACGCCCGGCACGTCACCCGCGAGGGCGAACTTGCGCAGGCAGATGCGGCAGAGCTCGAACTTCCGGTACACGGCACGCGACCGGCCGCAGGACTTGCAGCGGTTGCGATACCGAACTCGGAACTTCGGCTCCTTCTCCATCTTCGCGAATGCACGGGCGCTGGCCATGGTCGTCTCGTCTCTTTCCTGAATTACTTGCGGAAGGGCATGCCGAGCTCGCGGAGAAGCGCGCGCCCTTGTTCGTCGGTACGAGCCGTGGTCACGAACGTGATGTTCATGCCCTTGATCTCGTCGATCTTGTCGTAGTCGATCTCGGGGAAGATGATCTGCTCGCGAAGGCCGAGCGTGTAGTTGCCGCGGCCGTCGAAGGCCTTCGGCGAGACGCCCTTGAAGTCGCGCACGCGCGGGAGCGCGAGGTTGATCAGACGATCCGCGAACTCCCACATGCGGTTCTTGCGGAGCGTGACCATCGTTCCGATGGCCAGACCCTCACGCAGCTTGAACGTCGCGATCGACTTCTTGGCCTTCGTGACGACGGGCTTCTGGCCGGTGAGCTTGCTGAGCTCTTCCGCGCCGCTCTCGATGAGCTTCTGGTTCCCGACCGCCTTGCCGAGGCCCATGTTGACCACGATCTTCTCGAGGCGCGGGACCTCCATCACGTTCTTCAGGCCGAGGTCCTTCATGACCGCCTGAACCACGTGCTCGCGGTAGAACTTCTGCAGACGCGGAAGCTCGCCGTTCGTCGACTGCTTCGCTTCGCCCTTCGGCGCGCCAGCAGCCTTCGGAGCCTTCTCGGTCTTCTTCTTCTTCGTCTTCTCTTCGGACATCTTCCTACCCGTCCTTCGAGAGACGCCTCAGCGGCCCTCGATGACTACGAAACCAAAAAATCAGTCGAGCGTCGTACCCGAGCGAACCGACTGACGGACCTTCTTGCCGTCCTTGTCGGTGCCCATCTTCACGCGCGTGGGCTTGTCTTCTTTCGTGTCGAGCAGCATCACGTTCGACAGGTGAATCGGATGCTCGCTCTCGATGATCCCGCCCTGCGGGTTCTTCGGCGTGGGCTTCGTGTGCCGCTTCATCTTGTTCACGCCCTCGACGAGGACGCGATTGGCCTCGCGCAGGACGCGCTGGACACGGCCCTTGGCGCCCTTGTCCTTGCCCGCGATCACGACGACCTGGTCGTCCTTCTTGATACGGCTCGCCATCACACCACCTCCGGCGCGAGCGAGATGATCTTCATGAACTTCTTGCCGCGGAGCTCGCGAGCGACCGGGCCGAAGATGCGCGTGCCGACCGGCTCGAGCTGTGCGTTGAGGAGCACCGCCGAGTTCGAGTCGAACTTGATGTAGCTGCCGTCCGAGCGCTGGTACTGGTAGGTCGTGCGGACGATGACGGCCTTGCTGACCTCGCCCTTCTTCACCTTGGCGGTGGGAAGCGCTTCCTTGACCGCGACGACGATCAGGTCGCCGAGACCGGCGTAGCGGCGGCGCGAGCCACCGAGGACCTTGATGCACTCCACGCGCTTGGCGCCGCTGTTGTCGGCGACGTCGAGCTCGCTCTGCTGCTGAATCATGGGATCAGACCTCTTCCGGACGGCTGACGAGGCGGATGGCCACCCAGCGCTTCGTCGCGCTGAGCGGACGGCTCTCGCGGATCTCGACCATGTCGTTCGTCTTGTACTGCTCGGTCTCGTCGTGCGCGTGGAAGCGCTTGCTGCGCTTGACGTACTTTCCGTAGACCGGATCGCGAAGGCGGCGAACCACCTCGACCACGATCGTCTTCTTCGCGCGACCCGCGTTGGCGGTGTCGTTGACCACGCGACCGATGATCGTGCGGCGGGTGCCGCGCGTGTCGGTGCTCTCGGTCTTGGCTTGCGTCGTCTCGGCCATGACTAGTTACTCACTTCTTCTCGGCGGCGCGAACGCGCTCGCCCTGGAGGGTCTTGACGCGCGCGATGTCGCGGCGCAGGCGACGCACCTTGTTGGTGTCGTCGAGCTGGTTGCTGTGGTTCGCGAACCGCGACTTCCACAGGTCACGAGCCATCGTCTTCTCGAGCTCGACGAGCTCTTCGTCGCTCTGCTTGCGCAGTTCGTCCGTCTTCACAGCTGCTCACTCCTCGCGATGACACGCGTGCTGATCGAAAGCTTGTGGCCGGCGATGCGGAAGGCCTCGCGCGCGAGCTCCTCCGGAATGCCTTCCATCTCGTAGAGAACGCGGCCCGGAAGGATGTGGGCGTTCCAGCCCTCGACTCCGCCCTTGCCGGTGCCCATGCGGGTCTCGAGCGGCTTCCGCGTGAACGGGCGGTCCGGGAAGATGCGGATGTAGAGCTTTCCGGCTCGCTTGACCTTGCGCATGATGGCCATGCGTGCGGCCTCGATCTCGCGCGAGTCGACGTGGCCGCCTTCGGTCGCCTGCAGGGCGAAGTCACCGAAGGAGCACTTGTTGCCACGGCTCGCGACGCCGGTGAGCCGCATCGTGTGCGACTTGCGGAACTTGGTGCGCTTGGGCTGAAGCATGACTTTCTCTCTCTAAGCCTGGTGCGAAAACCTGGTGCAAAAAAACGGTGCGGTCTCAGACCGGCTGGCGGCGGCGGCGCTGCGGGAGCACCTCGCCCTTGAAGATCCAGCACTTCACGCCGATCGTGCCGTAGGTGGTCTTGGCCGTCGCCGTGCCGAACTCGATGTCGGCGCGGAGCGTGTGCAGCGGCACGCGGCCTTCGCGGTACTTCTCCGAGCGCGCGATCTCGGCGCCGCCGAGACGGCCACCCGCGTACACGCGGATGCCCTTGACGCCGAACTTCATCGCCGTCTGGACGGCCTTCTTCATCGCGCGGCGGAACGCGACACGACGCTCGAGCTGCGTGGCGATGTTCTCGGCCACGAGCTGCGCGTTCGTCTCCGCCT
>CAYSCF010000418.1:0-5427 GCA_964429305.1 uncultured Sandaracinaceae bacterium
ATCGACGGCCCGATCACTTGCGCGACGAACGACTCGTCGCTCGGCCGGGGTCCATCCTTCGGCGGGATCAGCCAGGCGAGCCGCACCGGCTCCTCGTTGGGAAGCAGCGGGCTCGCTGCCGCACGGAGCGTCATGAGCGGTACCGCATCCCGGGCGCGCGGAAGGTCTGGTTCTTCCGAGATCCAGCCGACCTTCGCGAGAGCCTTCGTCAGGCTGCTCGTCCCGCCGTCGGGCATGCATGGGATGCCCGAGCCGGGCCGCAGAAGCAGCGTGTTGGGGTCAACGCCAAGCGTGCTCGCGATCTGCGCCAGCGTTGCCAACCGCATGTTCTGCTTGCCGCGCTCGAGACGCCGCAGGTTCTTCGTCTCGATGCCCAGCTTCTCGGCGAGGGCTTCCTGCTTGAGGCCCCGCGCCATGCGCAGCTCGGCCACGCGGTACACCAGATTGTCCGGCGGCAACGGCACGGGCCGATCGTCGTCCGTTCGCCGTCGAACCAGAACCTTCCCAACCTGCGCTCTCAGCATTCGGCGAGGGCTCGTCGGGACAGCGGGACCGTGCGACGAACACCATCGCGAATGATGGTGTCGTAGCCGACGACACCGAGATTCGGCCGTCGCAGCGTCCGCGCGCACACGGCGACGCCGTCACCGACGATGGTCCATCGATCGCCCGCACCGATCGACCGTAGTTATGTAGGTGCACGGGGGAAGGGGTAGGCACCTGCCGCTGTGGATCGAGCTGAATACGGATGATGATGCGTACAAGCTGGATCAGCTGTTTGGGCTCCACCGGACGCTGGCACGGATGCCGGCGCGTGCGGTAACGCCGACACGCGCTGCTGCAGTCCAGTGGAATGGCCGCAACCGTGCGGTTCTCCAGGACTCGCATGCTCGAGCGGGACCTGCGTGCCGGTCAGCCGCGCTGCGCATTGCTAGCGTCGGGGTGCTCGTTTCCGACGTTGGGGCCGCCCTATGGATTTTGTGACTCCAGCTCGATGTGCGTCGAGTGTGGTTTCTGCGGGCAGCGTTGCTGCCCGGAGAATCACGGCACGATTGGGAGCTCGGCTGCTCGGGATTCGGCGGAATGGGCCAGACGTGCGGGACCGCGGGAGCGAGCCACAGCTGCATCCCGTGTGGGGCAGCTGGGCAGCCGTGTTGCTCGCGTGCGGATCACAACCTTCCGGGCTGTATTCCTTATGTAGCGTCAGGCATCAGCTGGACTAGCTGGTCGCGTGACCAATCTGTGCACGCTTCGCGACGGAGCGCGTCGTCAGTTGGAAGGCCGGCTCGATGACGAACTAACGTGAGCGCCAGGCTTCCCGCGTGACCGGAACCGACGCCGCGCGGACTCGAGCGCCTCGGCGAAGGCGTCTGCAGCGACGGTCGAGGAGTAGCGCTCACGAACGACCTTCAGGCCCTCGGCTGCGATCCGACCCCGGGTCTCCGGGTCGCGCAGCGCGACCAGCGCATCTCCCCAGTCTTCCTCCGAGTCGCAGAGGAAACCGTTGACCCCCTGTTGAATCGACTCGAGGGAGGTGCCGAACCGAGTGGCGACACAGGGGACGCCCAGAGCCATGTACTGAATGTCCTTCATGGGACACTTGCCCAAGGCCCATTCCTCTTTGACCGCAGGCTTGAGGCCGATGTCGAAGCCCCGAATGAAGCGCACTTCCTTTTCGGCGGTCCAGTCCTCGCATTCGACGCGAACGCCGGGCATCTCGAGCCGCGCTCCCAGGACGGAGAGCCGCATGTCCACACGCTTCGCCGCCCTCGCCAGCGGTCCGCTGATGTCTCGCAGATAGCGGGCCGTAGTCGCCGACCCGGTCCACCCTACGTTCAGCGTGTCGGTCGGGCCATGCTCACGCGGCGGCGAGTACTTCGTGAGATCGATGCTGGTCGGGACGATGTGGACCTGGGAGTTGAACTTTCGCGCATGCGTCGCGAGGTACTCACAGCCCGCGGAGACGCTCGTCACCATGCCGAGGATGCGATTGATCTTCGCGAATCCCTTGAGTCGGCCGGTGATCCGATTCGCCGTGCTCTCGTTCGGCATCCAGATCGCGTCGTCGAAATCGAAGACCGTCGGCACACGCGCGGCGAGGTAGCGCTCGATCCAGTCCACGCCGAGCAACCAGGCCTCGCGATGGATCACCACGACGTCGTAGTCACGCGCGCGCCGTGCCGACCATGCGACGCGCTTCGCCATCCCGGCGAGCACGTCGAGGGACTTGTCCACTACGCGTCCCGGCTTGTAGAGGAAGCCCATCGTTGCTGGCTGCAAGAAGGGAATGAAGTCTACTTCGATCCCTCGCGCGCGTAGGGGCTGAGCCCACTGCTCGACGCGAAACCTCTGCGAGGGCGCGAACTCGGTCGGGTAGGGCACCAAACAAGCAACGTTCACGCACGGCCTCCGAGGCGCGACGACGAGGGCAGATGGATCACGACGGAATCAGCTTTCCGTAGAGCTCGCGATAGGTGGGCAGGGCGACGCGGTCCACATCGAACAGCCGCTCCGCAACGGAACGAAACTCTTGTCTCGGCCGACCGACGAGTGGCTCGAGAGCCGCGACGGCGCGCTCGATCGCGTCGTCGTCGATCTCGTCGGGGAGCGCCACGGCTCCGCCCTCCCGCTCCAGGAGCGGCCCGTCGCCCACGCCTCGACTGATGACGATCGGCATGCCCACCGAGAGGTACTCCGCGTACTTCGTCGGAGACGACGAGCGCTTCGAGAAGCACGCGCGGATGAGCGCCAGCCCGACGTCCGCGCCCGACAGCGATGCCGCGATCTCGTCCGCAGGAAGCGAACCGACCGTGTACTCGTCGGGCCGCAACCCGGCGCGCCGGCTCGCCTCGTGCGCGAGCGGCTGCCCGTTGTTCACGGTCCACTGAAGAAACACCTTCCGGCCCGTCTTGTCGCCGTAACGGCGCACCAGGCGAGCCATCGCGTCTCCGAGATACCAGGTGCCGAGGCTCCCCGAGTAGACGAACACGATCGTGTCGTCGGACACGCCGAGACGGGTGCGCACGCGCGTGCGTGCGTCGGGAGCGAACCGAAAACGATCGAGGTCCACGCAGCACGGCACGACTGCGATGGGGGGCACGACGCGGCGTACCTCGCCGAAGCGCGAGGTGACGTAGGGCTTGATGGCCTCGGTGAGGACGACGGCCCCCGACGCACGCCGGAAGAAGCGGCGCTCGGACCGCTTCGCGATGCGCCACTTGAGCTCACCTTCGCGCCATACGCCTCCGTCGACGTACTCCTCGGCCTGCAGCCCCCGGATGTCGAAGAGCACCGAGGTATCCGAGGCGATGGTCGCGTTCGATGCGATCTCCATCGGCACGTAGCCCCTCGCGTGGATGAGTCCGACGCGCTCCTGCGACATCAGTCTTCGGACGGCCATCACGCCCGCGAGCATGTCGTAGGTCGTCGCAGGGAGGCTCGGCTTCTGATGGTATCGGCGACGGATCCAGCGGATCTCCTGTCGTCGCAGTCGCTCCTCCATCTCGCGAAGGCGGCCGGCGTCTGCCAGCTTCTCCTTCCGCTCGAAGCTCACGATGCGGACGGGCCAGTCGACGTTCAGGCGCTCCAGATACGGCAATATCTGGCTGTGCCCCAACGGATCCAAGAGGCCGTTGTAGGTGACGAAGACGGCCGAGCGGCGTGTCGCGCGAAGCGAGGTCATGCCCTACGAAGCGCCCACGATGACCGAACGGAGCCGGTCTGCTCGAGCGGGGTGGACGAACACCCAATTGTCTTCCTCGACGTCGCGCGTCTGCGTCGGCACCAGTCGTCCTCGGGTGTAGCGATAGAGCGAGTAGCCGCGCTCCTCGAAGAAGCCGACGAGATCCTGGACCTGCAGGCCCAGCCCCGTGAGAAACCAGGGATTGATCTCGCAGATCACGGTCGGATGGTTCTGCTCGATGAGGCGAGTGCATCCCTTCAGGGCGAAGTAGTCGAATCCCTCGACGTCGCACTTGATCATCGAGACGTCGGTCGCGGTGCGCAGGTAGTCGTCGAGCACGACGACTTCGCGCGTGATGATCTTGCTCTTCTGAAATCTCGCGTGGCGCTCCTGCCCCTCGCGCGCGTTGTCGCGTGCCGCAGCGTGCACGGTCCCTGCGATGATGCTGCCGCTCTCACTGATCGGAACCGTGAGGTCGAGGGTGCCGGGCTTGTCGCCCACGGCCTTGTCGACGAGCTCGACGCTCTCGAACCGCAGCACGCGCGCGATGCGGCGGAACGTCTTGCTCGTGAAAGGGACGGGCTCGAATGCGAAGACCTTGCCCCGCGGTCCGACGGCGCGCGCGAGGTGATAGCTGTAGAGCCCGTAGTTGGCGCCGATGTCGATGACGGTCTCGCCTGGTCGAACGGCGAGTGGAATCAGATCGAGCTCCGGCTCGGACCAGCCGCCGGTCCCGATGTCCCAGCTCATCGCCACCGTTTGCAGGAGACTGTAGGTACCCTCGTCGAGCAACGGCGCGAGGATGCGCTTTGCGAGACGACGGGGAAGCGAGTCAGCGCCCATGTTGAATCTTGCTCATCTGTGGTGGGTCCCGGCGCGCTACCGCGCGGACGATCTCGGGTTTGGTGAAGTTCGCGAAGGGAACCCCGAAATGCCCCTCCGAGAGGTGGCCGTCGATGGGGCGGTCGCTCAGCAACGCATCGAGCAGAGGGGCGGCAGACGCGCGCGTCGCGGGCGCGCACGTGCTGAGACTCCGACGCAGCGAGGAGGCCAATCCAGCGTTGTTCGTACGTTGGATGGTGTGGAACAGGCTCCTGAGATGGTGCTCGTTGGGCCCCAGTGGGAACTCCTGTCGCTCCCTCATCCCGCGGAACCCGCCTTCGGTGGAAGGATAGTAGTCGAAGTACTCCACCACCTTGAGGTCGAGGTGCTTGGTCACGCCGAGGGCGCCCGCAATCTTTCGGAGGCGTTTCTCGTTCTTCTTGAAGAGCGGGATGCGCTTCACGCGGTCCTTCCACGTCGTTGGCTGGCTTCCGCTCCACAGCGCCAAAGTGATCGTGAGATCCGACGGGTAGAGCGGGACGTGCGGGATCCACGCATCTACGAACGCGACGTGGTGCAGCGGATGGGGCGCGGCCTCGGTGAGCTCCATCGCGAAACGGTCCTGCTCGCGATCGACCAGCTCGGGTCGCGTGAACAGCAAGTGCTCGTACCCGGGCCCGAAGATGGTCGCGGTGCTGAGCAGCAGGGTCCCATGGTGGTGGATGGCCTTGGTCGTGACGTTGGTGTCTGCGCTCGGGAGCGGGATCCAGCAGTTCACGGCGAGCTCGAAGTAGGGCGTGCTCGCCGGCGTCAGAGACACGACCGGATAGTTCAGCGCCTCGAGGGCGCCGCGCTTCTCCAGATGTTTCTCGAGCACGCCGGTGATGAACGAAGGCTCGCGCGAGGCCTGCGCGAGAACCGCG
>CAYSCF010000419.1:0-5426 GCA_964429305.1 uncultured Sandaracinaceae bacterium
CTGCCGGTGACGTTCGTCGACGTGTCGGGCTCGTTCAGCGGCATGCGCGGGACGGAGGCCACGGTGACCGCCGAGAGCCAGCGCATGCTGGGCGCCATCGTGGACGGGCCCGACGGCCTCGTGTTCTTCAAGCTGATGGGGCCGGCCGACGTGATCGGCGCGACGGCCGATGCGTTCGACGAGACGATTGCGAGTATTCACCGCGCGAGCTGATCGCGGATCCGCCGAGCGAGATCAGCTGACCGGCTCGGTCGGGCGTGGCGCGACGAAGATCTCGGGCGGCGCGGACTCGCGGGGCGGCGCATCGGTGGAGGCCGGCGTGAGCGTCGGTGACTTGCGCACCGGCCGCACCACGAACGGCCGCTCGACCTGCACGCGCTTGTCGGCTTCCTGAGCCGCCGCGCGCGCATGCTCGAAGAAGAGCCGCTGCGCGCGCGTCCCCGTGCCGGGCGCCACGCGTTGGTACACGCCCGAGGGCAGCATCTCGTGCGCCTTCACGTCGTCGCGCAGCTCGAATGCGAGGATCTCGTCGACGACGCGCGCCTTCAGCTTCGGATCCTCGATCGGGAAGAGCACCTCGACGCGGCGCTGGAAGTTGCGCTGCATCCAGTCCGCGCTCGCGGCGTAGACCTCGGGCGTCCCGCCGGCCTCGAAGAAGAAGATGCGCGCGTGCTCGAGAAAGCGGTCGACGAGCGCGCGCACGCGGATGTTCTCGGAGATGCCGGGAAGCCCGGGTCGCAGACAGCAGATGCCGCGCACGAGCAGATCGATCTTCACGCCCGCGACCGACGCGCGATAGAGCGCGAGGATCACGTCCGGATCGACGAGCGAATTCATCTTCGCGATGATCCGCGCGGGCTTGCCGGCGCGCGCGTTGGCCGCCTCGCGCTCGATGAGCCCGAGGATCCGCTCGTGCAGGCCGAGCGGCGCGATGACGAGCTTCTTCCACGCGGCCGGCGCCGTGCACGACGTGAGCAGGTTGAAGAGCGAGCTCGTGTCCTCGCCGATGTCGGCGCGACACGTGAAGAACGAGAGATCCGTGTAGATGCGCGCGGTGTTCGGGTTGTAGTTGCCCGTCGCGAGGTGCACGTAGCGCCGCAGCTCGCCCGCCTCGCGTCGCACGACGAGCGCCGCTTTCGCGTGCGTCTTGAGGCCCACGAGGCCGTACACGACGTGGACGCCGGCCTCCTCCATCTTGCGGGCCCAGGCGATGTTGTTCTCTTCGTCGAAGCGCGCCTTGATCTCGACGAGCGCCGTCACCTGCTTGCGGTTCTCGGCCGCGCGCATGAGCGCCTTCACGATGGGGCTGTCGCCGCTCGTCCGGTAGAGCGTCTGCTTGATCGCGAGCACGTTCGGATCGGCCGCGGCCTGCTCGATGAACTGCACGACCGGGTCGAACGACTCGTACGGGTGATGCAGCAGCACGTCGCGCTGCGCGATGATCGCGAAGAGATCCTCCGCTTCACGGAAGGGCGGCAGGATCTGGGGCGGCGTCGGGTCGTCGCGCAGGCCGGGCTCGTTCTCGAGCGTGTCGCCGAGCGACGTCAGGTCCGGCAGCGAGAGCGGTCCCTCCACGCGCAGCACGTACGCCGCATCGAGCGCGATCGCGTCACGGAGCATCTCGACGGCCTCGGGGCGCGCACCTACGTCGACGAGCGCAGCCACCGCATTGCCGCGATCGCGGCGCCGCACCTCTTGCTTGACGCTCTCGAGCAGATCCTCGGCCTCTTCGTCGTCGATCGAGAGATCGAAGTTGCGGATGACGCGGAACGGCCACGCGCCGAGACAGTCGAAACCGGGGAAAAGGTCGCCCACGTGGGCGCCGATCAGGTCGTCGAGCAGCACGAACGCCGCCCGCACGCCGTCGTGCTCTTCCGGCGGGATGCGCACCAGGCGCGGCAGCACACCGGGCACCTGCACGACGGCGAAGGCGTCTTCGTCGAGATTGCGCGGGCCACCCGCGCGGCCCGAGCCGCTCAGCATCGCGATGAGGTTCAGGCTCCGGTTACGAAGGTGCGGAAACGGATGTCCCGGATCGATTGCGAGCGGCGTCAGGACGGGCAGCACCTGCGTGTGGAAGTGGCGCTGTGCGTGCGCGAACCCTGCAGCCGAGAGCTCGCGCGTGCGGAACAGTCGAACGCCTCGGGCGGCGAGCTCGGGCAGGAGCTGTTGGACGACGACCTCGCCGAGCTGACTGCGCATGCGCGCCACACGCGCGGTGATCGACTGCAGCTGCTCGGACGGCGACATGCCGTCGGCGGGTGATGCGCTGACGCGGTCGCGCTGCTGACCGACGAGCCCGGCCACGCGAACCATGAAGAACTCGTCGATGTTGCTCGCCGCGATGGCGACGAACTTCAGACGCTCGAGCAGAGGAACGCTCGGCTCGTGCGCCTCGTCGACGACACGCTGGTTGAACTCCAGCCACGAGAGCTCCCGATTGACGAAGAGATCGGCGCTACCGCGAACGAGATCGGGACCTTCCGGCGAACCGTCGTGCATCGTTCCCAGATCGTACGGCTCCCGGGGGCCGAAGGCACCTTGCTTGCGTGCCGTTTCGCTCTCGTCACATGCCGATCAGCCGATCGCGGCGGAAATCGAGGCCTAGCCCTCCGGGTCGGGATCCTGACCTTCGTCGTCGGGCACGTCCGGCGTCGGACGGCGCGGGCGCCGGCGGCGGTCGGAAGGTCTGCGGCTCGCGACGCGCGGGCCCACGCGCGCTTTGACATCGGGCGTGATGCCTCCGGAGTCGTTCGGGACGAAGCGGATCTCCGTCCGGATCTCGAAGCTGAGCGTCGTGAGGACCTTCTGCAGCTCTTGCGCGAGATCGGCCGCCTCGAGGAAGTCGCGGACCTCGCGTGCGACGACGCGAACCATCGCGTTCTTGGTCTCGTCGACCTGCGAGAACACGTAGCCAGCCACTTCCTTCGGCAGCTCCGTCTTGCCCACGACGCTGCGGATCGAGTCGTTCGCCTGTGTGATCGAGCCGATCCCGGTCTCGATCCCGCGCTCGATCGCGCGCTTGATCACACCAGGCAGCAGACGCTCGAGACGACGCCGCCGGCCCTCGGGATGCGCGTCGGAGTCGGCGTCGGCCTCCGGCGGATCCTCGTGGAGATCCGGGGCGTCTTCGTCGTCGCGATCTTCGCCTTCCGCCACTCAGGACGTATACCACCCCGGCCCCTGCCATGTCGGAGATCCTGTTCGTCAGTAAGCCCATCGCGCCGCCGTGGAACGACGGGAGCAAGACGCTCGTGCGCGACCTCGCGGGCGCACTGACGCGTCACGATGCGGTGGTGCTCGGCGTGCGCGGTGTTCCGCTCACCCTCGGGCGCGTGCGCGTCGAGCCGCTGTTCTACCAGCCGAACGAGGGCTTCGGTCTCGGCGGCACACCCGCGATGCGCTTGGCCGCGCGTCTGGCGTCCGGCCGCCGCGGGGATCTGTGGCACTTCGTGTTCGCTCCCAACGCGCGCACGAGCCGGACCGCGCGCGCGCTCAGCCGGCTGCGGCGCGTGAAGACGGTCCAGACCGTGGCGAGCGTTCCCACGGACGACGAGGATCTCGACGTCGCGCTCTTCGGTGATCGAGTCGTGGTGCTCTCGCGCAAGACGGAGCGTGCGTTTCTCGAGCGAGGGGTCGACCGCGCGCGCCTCCATCGCATCCCACCATGCGTCGCGCCCGTTCCCAGCAGTCCCGACATGCGTGCGCGCGGCCGCCGGCTGGCGGGTCTCCCGAGCGATGCGCCGATCGTCCTGTTTCCAGGCGATCTCGAGCGAGACCGCGGCGCGCGGATCACGATCGAGGCCTTCGCGCGGATGCCGCGTGAGCTCGGTGCGTTGCTCGTCATCGCGGCTCGACGAAAGACGGTGCGTGCCGCCGAAGCCGAGCGCGCGCTCCGTCGATCCGCGGACGTGCTCGGCGTGGCGGATCGCGTTCGATGGGTCGGCGAGACGGCACACATGCACGCGCTGATCGCGGCCTCGGACGTCGTTGCCCTCCCAGCGACCGACCTGGTCGCGAAGGTCGATCTGCCCATCGTGCTGCTCGAGGCGCTCTCGCTCGGCGTGCACGTGGTGGTCGCGCGCGGCAGCTCGGCGGAGGACCTCGCCGAAGATGGCGGGGCGTCGGCGGTCGACCCGACACCGGAAGCCCTGGAAAGGTGCCTGACACGCATCGTGTCCGATACCTCGGGGCTCGCCGACGCCGCGCGTTCTGCCTACGAACGTTATCGACCGATGCATGCGGCCGCTGCTTACGAGGCCCTCTACGACGAGCTCACGCGATGACCGAGCACCAGACGCGCGCCTATTACGACGACTTCGCATCCACCTACGAGCGTGGGAGGGACGAGGGGTATCACGCGCTGGTCGACGAGCTCGAGGCTTCGGCTGTGATCCCCTTCGTCCGCGGCAAACGTGTGCTCGAGATCGGCTGTGGAACCGGTCTCGTGCTGGAGAAGGTCGCGCCCCACGCGCTGGCTGCCGTCGGTGTCGATCTCTCACCCGGCATGCTCGCGCACGCACGTGAGCGCGGTCTCGACGTGCGCGAAGGCTCGGCGACGGCTCTCCCGTTCGATGATGCGAGCTTCGATGTCGTCTGCAGCTTCAAGGTGCTCGCTCACGTCCCCGACATCGAAGGCGCGTTGCGCGAGGTGGAGCGGGTGCTCCGCCCGGACGGCGTCGCGGTGCTCGAGTTCTACAACCGACACAGCCTCCGCTACCTGGCCCGGCTCGCCGCCGGCGCACGCCGCATCGGGCGCGCTCATCGTGAGGACGACATCTCGACGCGCTGGGACACGCCGCGGACGATCGAACGGTCGCTGCCGCGTGGGCTCCGGCTCGACCGTTTCGTCGGGGTGCGGATCGTGACACCTGCTGCCGTTCTGTACAGGTCTCCCATGATCGGAAAACGGCTCTCCCAGCTCGAGCGGCGGGTCGCCGAAGGGCCTCTGGCGAAATTCGGGGGATTTCTGATCGCCATCGTCAGAAAGGCCTGATCGGGGCGATTCCCGCCGTTGCGCCGGGCGACCATCCCGTCTATACGACCGGACGTGACGGAGGAGAGCGGCGTCGATCAACTACGCCGGCGGGCCGAGCAGGCCATCGCCTCCGATCAGGGCCGTCGTGTGATCGTGCCGCTGCTCGAGCGCCTCGTCACCGTCGCGCCCGAGGGAAGCCCAGCGTCGCTCTACGCGCATCGGCATCTGGCCGAGTACCGCGTGGAAGAGCATCCGTGGCGCGCGCTGCTGAGCCTGCGCAAGGTCGTCGCGGCGCAGCCCGACGACGACGTCGTGCACGCGCTCATGGGCCTGGCGCAGGCGCTTCTCTCGAACTTCCGTGCGGCGGTAGAGGCCTATCGTCGCGCGCTCGCGATCGCGCCGCGCAATCCTTGGTACCACCACAACCTCGGGCATCTGCTGGACGTCG
>CAYSCF010000420.1:0-5411 GCA_964429305.1 uncultured Sandaracinaceae bacterium
GCGAGAGCGAGAGCGAGAGCGAGAGCGAGAGCGAGAGCGAGAGCGAGAGCGAGAGTGTCTCTGCATCGGCCGCGCCCGTCGTGTCGCTCGAAGCAGCGCGTGAAGCGCGAGAGACGAAGACGAAGACGAATACGACGACGAGCCCGACGAGCCCGGCTCCTCGCCGCGGCCTGGGTCGCGTGATCGTCCTCTTCTCCGCGATGGCCGTCCTCGGCGTCGCCGCTGCCGCTGCGATCGCGATGTGGCCCGCGACGCCGGGCACGACGGTCGCGCACGGCATCTCCGACGACGCCGCCATCACCGGCCGGCTCGCGCAGGTCGTTCGCGCAGCCGCAGGCGAGACCGGCACCGGCGTCGAGATCATGCCGCCCGGCGGCACCTACGGCGCGCTCGCGCTCGGCACCGACATCCCCGCGGGCTCCACCATCCGCACCGATGAGCGCACCCGTGCGCGCATCACGCTCTCCGATGGCTCGGAGGTCGTGCTCAACCACACCACCGAGATGCTCATCGACGCCGCCCGCCCGCGTCACTTCGACGTGCGCAGCGGCGAGATCGTCGCCGACGTCGCCCACCTCGACGACGGACCGACCGCGCTCTTCACCACGCCGACCGGTCACGTCACCGTCGTCGGCACCGAGTTCGTCCTCTCCGCCGCGGATGCCGTCTCTTCCGTGCGCGTCACGCGCGGCAAGGTGCGCGTCGGCAGCGAGGGCACGGCCGAGGCCGACGTGGACGTCGGAGAAGAAGGCATCCTGCGCAACGGTCGCGCCCCGCAGATCGCGCCGACGATCGATCTCGCGCGCGCCGTCTCGTGGGCCGCGCTCGACGAGGACAACACCACCGCGCAGTCGGCGGACTCGACCGTTCCCGGCATCGGCTCGCTCCGCGCGCGTCGCCCCGGCGAGTCGCAAGACCGCGAGCGCCCGCTCTTCGTGCAGTCACAGCACGTGCGCGTCCGCATCGCGGGCAACGTCGCGCGCACCGAGGTCGAGCAGGTGTTCGAGAACGACTCGGGCGATCAGCTCGAGGGCACGTACCGCTTCCCGCTCCCGGCCGACGCGCGCATCTCGCGCCTCGCGCTGGAGGTCGACGGTCAGCTGCAAGAGGGCGCGTTCGTCGCGCAGAACCGCGCGGCCGCGATCTGGCGCGGCGTGATCCGACACGCGACGCCCGTCGCGCATCGCGATCCGCACGAGGAGTACGTGTGGGTCCCCGGGCCGTGGCGCGATCCGGCCCTGCTCGAGTGGCAGCGCGGCGGCAACTTCGAGCTGCGCATCTTCCCGATCCCCGCGCACGGTTCGCGTCGCGTCGTGCTCGCGTACACGCAGGTCGTGCAGTCGACGCCCGAAGGCCGTCGCTACGTGTACCCGCTCGCGCACTCGCGCGATGGCTCGCTGCGCATCGGCGATCTCGACGTCGACGTTCGCGTCGCCGGCGCGCAGGACGTGCACGCGGTCGGCTATCCCGTCGACGGGAGCGACTCCGACGGCGCGCGCGTGATGCACTACGCAGCGCGCGACTTCCTTCCCGCGGGCGATCTGATGATCGACTACACGCGCCCCGAGGACGCGGGCGAGCTCTCGTACTGGACCTACTCCGGCGCGGCCGCGACGGCGCCGCCCGAGCACGCACGCGAGCAGGACACCGAGGTCGTCGACGCGCAGCGCGCGCTCGCCGCCGACAGTCGCGGCTACGTCGCGTTCGCGCTGCATCCGCGTCTTCCGGCGCGCACCGAGGGCCGTCCGCACGACTACGTGCTCGTGCTCGACTCGTCGCAGTCGATGGTGGGCGAGCGCTGGCAGCGCGCGAGCACCGTCGCGGCCGGCATCGTCTCCGAGATGGATCGTCGTGATCGCTTCCGCGTCGTGGCGTGTGATCTCGACTGCCGCGAGTACACGGGACAGGGCGGCGGCAACGATCAGGGCTCGCAGCCGGGCACGTTCCGCACGCCGAGCGCGAGCGAGGTCGCGTCGCTGACGCGTTGGCTCGGCGAAGTGACGCCGGCAGGCGCGAGCGATCTCGTGGCCACGCTCCGTCGCGTCAGTCACGTGCGTGATCGGGACGCAGCACGGGACGTGCACGTCGTGTACGTCGGCGATGGCCTGGCCTCGATGGGCCATCGCGGCGTCGGCGCGCTGCGCTCGGCGGCGGATCTCGTCGCGACGGGCGAGCACGTCGTGCTCACGACCGTCGGCATCGGCGAAGAGGCCGACAGCGCGGCGCTCGGCGCGATCGCGCGCGCCGGTGGTGGCCACTACCTCGCGTTCGTTCCGGGTGAGCGTGCTTCGAGCACGGCGCTCTCGGTGCTCGAGACGACGTACGGCGTCTCGCTCCACGATCCGGAGCTCACGCTCCCGGAAGGCCTCTCCGAGATGGCACCGTCGGAGCTGCCGACGATCCGCGCCGGCGAAGAGGTCGTGATCGTGGCGCGCATGGATCGCCCCGACGTCACTGGCAACGTCGTGCTGCGCGGCAGCGTCGGCGGCGTGCCCTTCGAGCAGACGTATCCCGTGCACCTCGCGGCGAGCACCGCGGCGGGCAATCTCTTCGTCCCTTCGCTCTGGGCGTCGGGCACGATCGATCGGCTCGAGCTCGACAACCGCGGGTCGGACGAGGCGCGCATCATCGCGCTCTCGCGCGCCTACTCGGTGATGAGCCACCACACCTCTCTTCTCGTGCTCGAGAGCGAGGCGATGTACCGCGCGTTCGGTGTCGATCAGACCGAGCAGACCGCGCAGTGGACCGGCGAAGAAGACGCCGAGGGCGACACGGCCGCGGGCGAGGCGCAGGTGATGGACGAGCTGCAGGCGCAGTCGGCCGTCGCGAGCCTCGGCAGCTCCGGCGACATGGTGTCGGGCACACTCGGGGTCGGCGGCCTGGGAGCGGGCGGTGGTGGTCGCGGCCACATGGGCGGTACGGGCAGCGGCTACGGGGCGCCGGCTCCGGCGGGGCACGCATCGGCGTCTCGCAGCGCGATGGCCGCGGACGACCGAGCCGACATCGAGCAAGAGCATCAGCGCGCCGCGCGCGGGCCAGCGGCGCCCGCACAGATCATGGCGGCGCAAGCGGCTGCACCGCCGACCGATAGCGCGGCCCGCACCGAAGCGGCGCCTCGCCCCGACACGACGGCGACGACGACGCCGAGCGTGCCTGCGGCTCCGATGCCGACGCCGCGCATGCCGGCGGGTCAGTGGATGCATCGCGTCTACTATCGCGTCGGCGACGTCACGCCGCAGGGCGTCGACAGCCCGCGCGAGATCCAGCTCGCGAGCCAGGCGGAGGCCAACCTGCGCCTCGCGCCCGACAGCCGCGATCGTCATCGTGACGCGGTGCGTGCTCTCACGCGCGTGGGCCGGCTCGACCGCGCGCTCGACATCGCCGACGAGTGGATCGCTCGTGACCGGCTCGACGCCGAGGCGCTCGCAGCGCGTGCGGACATCCTCGGCCGCATGGGCCAGCGCAACGAAGCCATCCGCGTGCTCTCGGGCGTGCTCGATCTCCGCCCGAACGATCCGGTGTTGCTCACGCGCCTCGCGGACGCGTTCGATCGCGCCGGTGACACCGATCGCTCGTGCGACGTGCGGATCTCGAGCGCGGAGACGGCGCTGGGCGATCCGGCGATCGTCGGCGCGGCGCTCCGATGCGAGCGCGCGGCCGGTCAGCGCACGCTCGCCGATGCACTGCTCGCCTCGGTCCCCGACGATCGCGTTCGGGATCGTGCCAGCGACGCGGCGTCGAGCACACCGACGGCGCGCTCGAGCCACCAGGACCTGTCGATCGACGCGACGTGGTCGGCGGCGACGGATCTCGACGTCACGATCGTCGCGCCGGACGGGACGCGTCTGTCGTGGATGGGCGGTCGCACGACCGTCATCGGCACCGATGCGAACGCGATCGGTCGCGAGCACCTCGGTCTGCGCACGGCGCCGGTCGGCAGCTACGTGATCGAGATCTCCCGCACCGATGCGCCCGAGGGTGCGACGACGCCGGCGCAGATGGGTCGGCCCATCGTCGGCGAGCTGCGTATCCGCGCGCTCGACGAGGACACGCGGATCCCGTTCCGGCTCGACGGAGCACGCGTCGAGGTCGCGCGCGCGCGCATCCATCGCGAGTCTCGGCTCGAGCCGGTGCGATGAGCATTCCCCTTCGCTGAACGGATGGTCGTCGGGCTTCCCCCGACGACCTCTCCGTTTTGCGCTGACGATTTCTTTCACGCGCGCGAGCGCTCACGGCACGATCCGATCGTGCGCGTCGTACGTCCGCTCGTCTTCGCAACGTTATTGCTTCTCGGCCTCGCCCTCGCGCCTCGCGCTCACACGCAGGATGCAGGCGACTCCATCACGCCCGGCGTGCGTCAGTCGCACGGCCTCTACATCACCGCGCCCTTCGTCCGCGACAACGGCGTCGATGCATTGGTGGAGATGCTGCGCAACGCGCGCATGGATACGGCCGTTCTCGATCTGAAGGACGCGACGGGGCGTGTGAACTACGACACGCACATCCCGGAGCTCGAGGCGCACGAGACGGGGATGATGGGCGACGTCGGTGCGCTGGTGGCCCGCCTGCACGCCGAGCACATGCGCGCCGTCGCACGCATCGTGTGCTTCAACGATCGCGTGCTCGCGTTGGAAGCGCCGGACCGCGCGATCATGGACGCCCGCCCGCGCCATCTGGACGAGGTCTGGGTGAGCTGGGGGACCGGTGGCGAGTGGCTCGATCCGTGGGACCAGCGCAACCACGACATGATCGTGACGCTCGCGACCGAAGCGGCGGCGCTCGGGTTCGACGAGATCCAGCTCGACTACATCCGCTTCCCGGTCGACGACGGAACGCCGTTCGCGCGCTATCCGCACGAGCGCACCGACATCGATCGTCGCCATCTCTTGCTCGGACTGCTCGCGCGCGTCGACGCAGCGATCGACGTGCCGCTCGGCGTCGACGTGTTCGGCATCCAGGCGTACTGGGGCGGCGATCACTCGGGCCTCGGACAGGACCTCGAGCTCTGGGCGCAACACGTCGATGTGTTCACGCCGATGCTCTACATGAACGCGATGCGCGACTGGCGTCGTGACGACGAGCATCGCGCACAGCATCTCGTGCAGTACGGCGTGCACCGCTTGCGCGAGCGGCTCGGGCGGCGACCGGTGATCCGACCGTTCCTACAAGCGTTCGAACAGGGAGCGGACGAGTACAACGAAGAGTTCATCGCGGAGCAGCTGCGTGGTGCGCGGACCGGAGGCGCGGACGGGTACCTGTTCTGGAATCCCGGGTCCGTCTTTTCCATGGTGCGGCGGGCGGTGGCGCTGCATGGGCCAGCGCATTGGTTGAGGACGTTTCCGCTGCACGAGTAGTCGTCTTCGTTTTCGTTTTCGTCTTCGTACTCGTCGTAGCCTCTCCGCTTCGCGGAT
>CAYSCF010000421.1:0-5401 GCA_964429305.1 uncultured Sandaracinaceae bacterium
AGAGCGTTCGGCTGTTAACCGAATGGTCACTGGTTCGAGTCCAGTTCCCGGAGCTTTTCGTTGTGGTTACGAACATGGCGGTTAACAGAAGGCCGCGCGATTTTCGCGCGGCTTTCGACGTCTCGGGGCCGCGACGGAGAGCGCGCGACGCGTTTCGGCGGGCTCTGAGCGACCGTTCTGGGCGCGTTCTGCCCACGCGCTCTCGCGCCGGTTAACAGGCGGGCGCTCGCGAGCGCACCGCGACCCGTTGGTTAGCCCCATCTTGACCACCGAAATTGGAAAGCCGTGTTCTTCCGATCGCTTGGAGCGATCGCGTAGACACAGGACCCGGTGATCGCGTCACGCGGCGCGCGTGGTCATCGGTTCTTCTTCCGCGCCTTGCGCACGGCCTTCCGCTTGTCCTTCTTCGCCCGCGTGGCGCCACGCGGCGCGGACGGAGCCAACCCGAACGGCGAGAGCGGGAACGAGTCGGGAAGCGGCTGGCCCTCCATCGCGCGCATCCAGGCTTCGATGCCCTCCTTCGAGCTCATGTCGAAGCCCGCCTCGCGTCCGCCAGCGAAGAGCGACTTCGCCATGCCGAACTTGCTCGAGTCCGTGAGCGCCGCCTCGAGCTTCTTCGTCGCGTCGCCGTCGAGCACACGCAAGCATCCGTCCGCCTGCTTCAGCCCGAACTCGCGCTTGAGAAACATGTAGAAGGCTCGCGCCTCGGCGATGATCGCGGAGGCCTCGCTCGCCTCGATCATCACCTTGCGCGGGATGATCTCGAACACGATCTCGCGTAGGTCCGGCGGCCTCAGCGTGGCGACCGTGGCCCCGAAGTAGCTCGCCGCGAAGTCCATGATGAAGCGGCATGCGCCCACGTCCGAGACCGCCTTGGCCTCGGGCGAGTCCGCGAAGCGGTTGAGGAGCTCGTCCTCGAGCTCGCGACGTGCGTCCTCGTCCATCTCCTCGCCGTCCTGACCGAGCGCGCCGAGCTCGGCGAGAAGGTCGAAAGGAGAGCCACCGATGGCTCGTTCGCACGGAGCGCGCAGCGTCACGTCGAGCTCGCCGCCATGGGTGCCGACGCGGATCGTGCGCTCCACCGGAGCTCCGCCGTACCACGCGGCCCGCAGCACCTTCTTCTTCTCCGACAGGAAGTGAGGCAGCGCGAGCGAGATTGCCTCTGCGATCGTCATCTCCTTCGCGGAGGCCGGGCGGGCGACGAGGTCCGCATCCACGGCAACGGGCCACGGATACGCGTTCGGACCCGCGACCTCCCAGCGGTGCGCCGCGATCTCCTTGCGCAGCGATGCGCTCATGTCCGCGCCACGCTCGAAGTTGAGTGCGAACTGGCGCGGCAGGATCGGCTCCTCGCCATGCTCCATCGCGTCCGCCGCGTCGAGGTAGCTCTCGTAGTCGTCCAAGCTCGCGAACAGGATGAAGCCGAAGCTCTGCCGCATCTGCCCGATGACCGAGAGGACCGCACCCCGAACGTCGAGGCTGTCGATCGTCACCGAGATGATCCCGTCGTCGCCCGGCACGATCGTCCACGGCTTGGCGCGGAACAACGTTGCCGTGGCGCGGAAGAACGCCGCGACCTTCTCGGGATCGACCTCGGCCGACAGGTACGTCTGCTCGACTTCACGGTCCTCACCCATTCGCTCCCGCATCGCGGCGAGCAGCGCGTCGATCTCGGGTGTCGGCGCGCAGACGATCTCGATCTCGCGGTGTGCCGAGCGAAGCGCCTCGGCGAGCTCGACCGATGCGACCCGAACGCGTTTTGGTGCATGTGCACGGCCCACCATCGGGTGCTCGATGGCCTCGCGCAGGCTCTGCGCGGCCGAGGCGATCATCTCACCCGGCTTGCCTACGTCGTGGCCGAGGATGGCTCCCTCTTCGCTCATCCAGAGGAGCATCTCGGGTCGATACGGTTCGCGCTCACCCGTGACGTACGCGGGCATCAGGCCGAGCCCGCCCACCCACTCGCCTTGCTGTCTCCCTTTCGTGGCCATCGTGGCTCAGCCCTTTCTCTTTCTGCGCGCGCTCTTCGGCGGTGCCGGCTTGGCCGTCGCGGTCGGCTCCTCGAGCTCTCGCTCGAGATCCTCGATGCTCGGCAGGCTCGTCTTCAGCTTCGCCGGCAGCGCGTGCACGAGCTGGTACTCGGCGATGCCGATGGGCTTGTTCGCGTCGCGCAACGCGTACTCGGCGATCACCCGATTCTTCGTCTTGCACAGGAGCAGGCCGATCGTCGGACCGTCATTCGCGCCGCGCATCAGCGAGTCGACAGCGCTCAGATAGAAGTTGAGCTTGCCCGCGTGCTCGGGTCGGAAGTCGCCGGCCTTCAGCTCGACGACGACGTAGCTGCGCAGGCGCAGGTGGTAGAAAAGCAGATCGAGGAAGAAGTCCTCGCCGCCGACCTCGAGAGGCACCTGGCGGCCGACGAACGCGAAGCCAGCGCCGAGCTCGAGCAAGAAGCGCGAGATGTGGCTCATCAGCGCGTTCTCGACATCGCGCTCCTGCGCCTCCACCCCGAGCCCGAGGAAGTCGAACCGGTACGGATCCTTGAGCGCCTCGATCGCGCGCGCCGCGTCGGGCTCCGAGAGCCGCTGCTCGAAATTCGTCGTCGCACGGCCCTTCCGCTCGAAGAGGCCGCTCTCCATCTGGTGCAGCAGCACGTTGCGCGACCAGCCGTGCGCGATCGACTGCTCGGCGTAGTATCGACGGGCAGCGGCGTCCTTCGTCTTCGCGAGGAGCACGAGGTTGGCGCCCCAGCTCAATTGTCCAACAACCTGTTGGACAATTGACTCGTCAGGCCACGCCTCGGCGAACGCGCGCATGTACATGAGGTTTGCCCGCGAGAAACCGCGCATGTCGGGGAACGCGACGCCCAGATCGTGCGCGACCTTCTCGATCACCTTCGCGCCCCAGCCGTGCTTCGCCTGTCTCTCGAGGATGTCGCGACCGAGCCCCCAGTAGAGCCGCACGAGCTCCGAGTTCACGGCGACCACTGCACGCCGCCGCGCTTCGGCGATGCGGCTCTTGAGCTCGGAGAGCCACTTCGCGTAGCCAGCGGGCCGGTGCACGAGCGATGCCGGCGTCTCGCGTTCGCGTAACGACGATGGCACGACCGCCGTCGGTCGTCGGCGCGATGCGACGACGCTCTCGGCTCGCTTCTTCTTCGTGTCTCGGCTGCTCGTCTTCCTCATCTTCGTCATCGTCCCCGCTCGTGCATCACGCGACGGCCCTCGGTCGCAGCTGCGTCTGAAGAGACTCCGCGTCGACGAGGTCGGTCATCCGAAGGTTCGTGACGATCGCACGCTGGTCGGCTGTGAGCTCCGTCAGCTGGTAGCTCGGAGCGAGCTCGGGCGCACCGCGCAGCAGGTTCAGGTGACATCCGCGGAGCTGCTCGAGACATGCCGGCGTCGTCATCGGCGTCGAGCTTCGTCGCAGGCGCTGCTCCAGGGTGCGCTCGAGGAGCAGACTCAGCATGCACACGGTCACGTGCGCGCGGACCTTCGGATCGGTGTGGTGAAAGACCGGCCGCACCTTGATGACCTCCTTGATCGTGCGGAAGTCCTTCTCGACCGCGTCCTTCGCGCGATAGAGGCGAGCGAGCTCTGCGCCCGACTGCGGCAGCTCCGGGTGCGCGATGAGGAGCACGAAGCCGTCGAACCGACGACGACGACGCCACCCGTCCTCGTCGATCGTCAGCGACACGCGGCAGTACGGCTTGCCATCGGGGCGCTCGATCACGTCGATCGTCAGATCGTAGAGCGCGAGCATCTTGTGCGCGGCGAGCTTGTTCGAGACGTCGCGGTACACGTCCTCGCGCGAGCGCGAGAGCTGCGGCAGCCGCTCGTTCAGCTCTCGCATCCACGCCTCCACGCCGAGCCGCTTGCGGTTCGCGCGATCGCGCTGCTCCACGAACATCTGCGGATTGAAGTAGGCCACGAGGCGCAGCTCCACCGTCTGCCTGCCGGTGCGCCGAAACGGTCGCGGCGTCCCACCATGCAGGCCTTTCGCCGCGTGCTCTTCCAGCATCTCGCGCTGCGTCTTGGCAGTCCGCTTCACCGCCTTTCGCAGCAGCGCTTCGGGCACGTACCCGAAGTCGCCGCGCAGCAGGCGCTCTTGCAGCTCCTCGTCGAGCAAGAGCAGGTTGAAGAGCTGCGTGATCCGCGCCCGCGTCAGATCGTGCTCGCGCGCGAGCGCTGCGCGGTTCTTCACTTCCTTCGTCTCGAGCTTGCGCTGAAGGATCCGCGCGAAGGCCACGAACGCAGCGCCGCCCTCGTAGTCGGCGGGATCGTGCGATGCGCCCGTGCTGTCGACGGGATCGACGTCGATGTGGAGGTCCCTCCGAACGACGCCGAAGTCCTGGATGAACAGCGTGTCGTCGATCTTCTCGAGGCCCGCGCGCTCGGCGGCGGCGCGCGCGCGAGCCAGATCGTGCTCGAAGCTCATGTCGGTGCCGATCGGGATCAGATCGGCGAACGCCTCACTCGGCACGTCGTCGGTGTAGCTCGCGATCTCGGTCATGCGCGTCGCGGTGAGGAACGAGAGGCCGCTGCTCACGAGCCGCGCGACCGCCGACGAGTGCCCCATCCCGCGGTCGCACACGAACGGCACGCCGCGCACCCACGAGAGCCCCTCGATGGCGTCCACCATCTCCGTCATGCACTGCGGATCGCGCCGCTTGCCGGGCACGACCTGCCACCGCACCGGGAAGCCGTGCTCGTTGCAGAGCAGCACGATCCCGATCTTGTGCATGTTGTGGAGGCCCTCTTTCGTGCGATCGCGCTGGGCGAGATCGCATCCGCGCCCCTGGAAGTAGGTGTCCGTGACGTCGAGGAAGAGCGCCGCGAAGACGCCGTCCTTGTGCTCGTAGCGTTTGACGAGCTCACGCTGGAGATCGGCGTCGACGCGATCGAGATCTTCGAGCGCGCGGTGGATACGGCTGTTGTTGAAGTGTTCGCTCTTCAGATGCATCAGCTCCGGCAGCGCGGTCGTCGGGAACCACCGCTGCGCGTACAGCTTCGAGCCGGGCGCGATGCAGCGCTGGATGACGAGCGGCGCGATGACGAGCGACGTCGGCACGGTCTCAGCCCCTCGCGGCAGCAACCGATTGAGCAGCTCCGTCAGCTTCCACGAGCTCCAGATGGAGAGCACGACGGCGACGTCGAGGTAGCGCAGGTTCGCGAGGACCTTCGGTTGCCAGTCCTGCGCCTGCGTCTCCGACGGCAGCACGACCGCTTCACCACGTCGCGACGCCTTGAGCGCGCGCCGCAGGTTCTCGATCGCGCGATCATCGAGCTCCCCGAGGCTCGCGAGCACGCGATGGGCCGGCACCCCGTCCTCCCGCCGGTAGCTCTCGACGAGCTGCGCATATCGCTTCAGCGCGACGCCGGAGCGCGCGTGGACGACCCGA
>CAYSCF010000422.1:0-5395 GCA_964429305.1 uncultured Sandaracinaceae bacterium
AGGCGCCGGTCGTGTCGTAGAGCACGAGCGTGTGAGTGGCGCTTGCGCCTTGGATCGAGCCGCCCGAGCTCGTGACGGGCACTCCCATGTAACTGCCGTCGGTGCTGCCGGGATCGGGCGCGGGATTCCAGAGAGCTCTGCGCTCCATCTCGCGCGACCAGCTCGCTCTCGACGGCGGGTCGGCGCTCACGGTGCATCCTGCAGCGATCAGGAACGAGAACAACACAGCCAGCTCGGCACCACGCGTGATGCTGCAACGCCTCGATGTGGTCTGTGTGCGCGGCGAGCGAGAACTGCGGGCAGCATCTGTCGCTCCGTGCGGTAGCGCCTCGCGCGGGGCACGTCGTCGATCGTGCGAGGTGAAGTCGTCTCGATGCTCGTATGTGTCCCGCATGCGTCTCCCGCGGCCGAGGTGAGTGCGGCTCGCGACCGCGGCTGAGCAACACGCGTGCCTCTGGTGTCCACTCGCGGCACGCGCGTTGCGATGGCGGCGCGCGAGGAACCCCTATATGAGCTTTCATGCACTCGTCGTTCTCGGAACCAGGCCGGAGGCCATCAAGCAGGCGCCCGTGGTGTGGGCACTACGCGCCCGTCCGGACGTCGTTCGCACGACGGTGGTGAGCACCGGCCAACATCGCGAGATGCTCGCGCCGATGCTCGAGCTGCTCGACCTCGTGCCGGACGTCGATCTCGGATTGATGCAAAAGGACCAATCGCTCTCGGAGCTCACCGCGCGCTGCATGAATGCGATCGACGGAGTGCTCACGGCGACGGCACCGGATGTCGTAGTGGTGCAGGGCGACACCACGACGGCGATGGCGGCGTCGCTGGCGGCCTTCCACCGGCGAATCCCGGTCGCTCACGTCGAGGCTGGACTGCGCACTGGCAACATGGGGGAGCCATTTCCCGAAGAGGCAAATCGCTGCGTGGTCGACCTGTTCGCGCGGTGGCTCTTCGCGCCCACCGAGGAGGCGGCCGTCCTGTTGCGCCGCGAGCACATCTCGGATGAACGCATCTTCGTCACGGGCAACACCGTCGTGGACGCGCTGCAGCGTATTCGCAGCACGATCTCGGCGCGCCGAGCGATGATCGCGGGAGTGCCACAGGCGGTGCTCGACGGCGAGAAGCGTCTCGTCCTCGTCACCTGCCACCGTCGTGAGTCGTTCGGGGGCGGGCTCGCCACGATCTGTGATGCGATCGCCCGTCTCGCCGAGCGGCACCCGGACGTTGCCTTCGTCTATCCGGTGCATCTCAACCCGCACGTGCTCGGGCCGGTCAACGCGCGTCTGGCGCACGTCGACAACGTGCATCTCGTGGCGCCCCAGCCCTACGACGGTTTTCTCGCATTGCTCGCGCGTGCCGAGCTCGTGCTGACCGACTCGGGCGGAGTGCAAGAAGAGGCGCCTTCTTTCCGCGTGCCGGTGCTCGTGATGAGGAACCGTACCGAGCGACCCGAGGGGATCACCGCGGGTTGCGCGATGCTCGTCGGAACCGAGTGTGAGCCGATCGTGGAAGCGACCGATCGACTGCTCTCCGACGCCGGCGCACGCGCGCGGATGACGCGCGAGCTGAGCCCGTACGGCGACGGTCGTGCGGGCGAGCGCATCGCCGACGTGCTCCTGAGCGGCGCTGCTGCAGCGCAAGGTGTGGCCGCGTGACGCCGTCGCCGGCGGCGAGGAGAAGAATGGTGCTGACGATCGGCTTCGGCCTCTCCGGCGTGCTCGCACTCGCCTGCGGAAGCGCGGGCGGACAATCGAGCACGATCACGGCGCGCTGTCCGCTCGACGGTACGTTCGTGCAGCTTCGTGGTGACCAGATCGCTTGGGGCCGCGCCGACTGGTCACGAGCGCTCGACGAGCTCCACGCGATCGGCCTCTCGACGATCGTGCTCCAGCACACGGGCGACCCCTACGGCTCGTACGAGAGCTACGACCGACATCCGATCACCTCACTGCTCGAAGAGGCCGACGCGCGGGGCGGCTTCTCGATCTGGCTCGGGCTCGCGCACGCACCGGGCTGGCCCCAGACGGTTCCCGATCGAATGCCGCCGCTGGCGGACCCACGCGCCGTGGAGCAGCTCGGCCGCCTCTGCGAGACGCACGCGAGCTGCGCGGGGTTCTATCTCTCGCCGGAGATCGACGACGTGACCTGGCCCTCGCGTGTGCCGCAGCTGCACGCGTTCCTCGCAGATGCGGTCTCGATCCTCCGCGCTCGCGTCCCGCGCGCGCGCTTCGCGATCGCACCGTACTTCACGCGTGCGCTCACGCCCGATGCGCATGCCGCCTTCATCGCCGAAGTGATCGAGGGCCTCGGCATCGACGTGGTGATGCTACAAGGCGGCACCGGCACCGGCCGCACGAGCCCCGACGACGTGCGCCGCTATCTCGTACCGCTCGCCGAACGACTGCGCCGGTCTGGCACCGAGACGTGGCTCGTGGTCGAGCTCTTCGCACAGCGCTCGGGGCCGCCGATCGACGACGGCGCGTTCTCCGCGCAGCCTGCCGATCCCGACGCCGTGCGCGCCGCGCTGCTCTCGGATCTCGACGTGCGCCGAATCGGCTACACCGTGCCCGACTACCTCGATCCCGGCCTGCGCGCCGCCTGGCGCAGCAGCTGCGCGCCGTAGCGTCGCCGACACGAAGGGTCTCGCTCGATCCGTCACTCGACCGTGACGGTCTTGGCGAGGTTGCGCGGCTGATCGACGTCGGTGCCCTTCGCATCCGCCACGTAGTACGCGTAGAGCTGTTGCGGCAGCACGGTGAGGAACGGCGTGAGCGCCTCGTGCGTCTTCGGGATCTCGATCACCTCACCGGTGAGGCCTTGGATCGCGTCGTCGCCCTCGGTCGCGATCGCGATGATGCGGCCTTCGCGCGCCTTGGCCTCTTGCAGGTTGCTGAGCGTGCGGTCGTACCAACGATCCTTGGGCGCGATCACGAAGACCGGGACCTCGGCGTCGATGAGCGCGATCGGTCCGTGCTTCATCTCGCCCGCCGCATAGCCTTCGGCGTGCACGTACGAGATCTCCTTGAGCTTGAGCGCGCCCTCGAGCGCGATCGGGAACGAGAGCCCGCGGCCGAGGAAGAGAACATCGCGAGCACCCACGTTGCGCTTGGCTACGTTGCTCACGAGCTGACGCGTGCCGGTGAGCACCTCGCGCATCTGCTCGGGGAGCTTCGACATGCCCTCGACGATCTCGCGTGCTTCGGCGGCGTCGAGCGTGCCTCGCTGCTGGCCGAGCCAGACCGCGAGCATCAGCAGCGCCGCCATCTGCGTGGAGAAGCACTTGGTGGATGCCACGCCGATCTCGGGGCCCGCGTGCGTGTAGAAAGCCGAGTGTGCGACGCGGGGGATCGCGCTGCCGATCACGTTGGCGATGGCGAGCAACTTGGCGCCCTTCTCCTTCGCCTCGCGCGCGGCCATCAGCGTGTCGACGGTCTCGCCCGACTGGCTCACGGCGATCACGAGGTCGCCCGGGCCCATGATGGGGTCGCGCCCGCGGAACTCGCTCGCGAGCTCGATCGTCGCAGGGATCTTCGCGATCATCTCGAAGTAGTAGCGCCCGACCATCGCGGCGTGGTGGCTCGTGCCGCACGCGAGCAAGTAGACGCGCTCGATCGCCTTCGCGTCGGCCTGGGTCAGGCCGATCTCGTGGCCGTGGACGGTGCCGTTCTCGCGATCGAGGCGCCCCCGCAGGGTGTCTTCCAGCGCGCGTGGCTGCTCGAAGATCTCCTTCAGCATGAAGTGCTTGTAGCCGGCCTTCTCGGCCATCACGGGAGACCAGTCGATGTACTGCTCTTCGCGCGTGACGGCGGTGCCATCCAGACGCGAGATGCGTACGCCGCCTCTCTCGAGCACGGCCATGTCGCCGTCCTCGAGGAAGATCATCCGGCGCGTATAGGGCAAGAGCGCGGGCACGTCGGAGGCGCAGAGCGTCGCTCCGTCGGCGAGACCGAGCACGAGCGGCGAGCTCGACTTCGCGACCACGATGCGGTCGGGCTCGTTCTTCGATAGGACGGCGATCGCATACGCGCCGCGCATCTCCTTGAGCGCTGCGCGGACCGCGTCCTCGAGGCCCAGGCCTTCCTTCAGCTTCTCGTTCACGACGTGCGCGACGATCTCGGTGTCGGTGTCGCTGACGATCTTGGCGCCGCGCTCGACGAGGCGCGCGCGCAGCGAGAGGTGGTTCTCGATGATGCCGTTGTGCACGACCGCGATCGGCCCCGAGACGTGCGGGTGCGCGTTCACCTCCGTCGGCCGACCGTGGGTGGCCCAGCGCGTGTGCCCGATGCCCGTCGTGCCTGCGAGCGGCGCCGACGCGAGCGCCTTCTGGAGGTTCTTGAGCTTGCCGACCGCGCGCGCGATGTGGCTCTCGCCGTCGGGCCCGATGATCGCGAGCCCGGCCGAGTCGTACCCGCGGTACTCGAGGCGCCGCAGCCCGTCCAAGAGAATGTCCGCGACCTGCTCCGACCCGACGTACCCGACGATTCCGCACATGCGGCGCTCGGTGCAAGAAGCGCGCGCACAGGCATCCGGCTACGGGTGGCGCATCCACCCTCGCATCGTCTCGAGCATCGCCGCTCGGTCGAGCACGTCGGTCTGCGCCGCACGCGGCCTCCAGTGCGTGACGCTCGCACCCGAGCCGGCGAGCTCCGCGCGCAGCGCGCGTAGAAACGAGTCGAGCAGCGATCGGGTCCCGTGACGCAGGCTCGGCGCTCCGCTCGAGGCCTGCTCGGGCGCTGGGTCGGTGACGAGGATGTTGCCGATGCCACGACCGCGCATGTCGTGGCCAACTCTCTGGATGAGCGCGAGCCTTCCGCTCACGTTCGCGTCGATCACGCATTGCGCGTCCGGCCACCGCGCGTGGACGAGATCCGGGCCCGCGACCTCCGTCGCGCTGGTGAGCAGCGCATCGACGGGCCGCCCACGAGCGGCCGCGTAGAGCGCATCGCGCCCCTCGCTCGTCGCGAGGTTGGCCTGCACCGCATCGACGACCGTGCCCCGCCGCCTCAGCGCGATCGCGGTCTGTTCGATCCGAGGCTCCTCGTCGACGAGCAACAGATCGTAGCCCGCCGCTGCGGAGCAGTCGGCGAGGTCGAGCCCGATGCGCGACGAGGCGCCGATGACGAAGGCGAGCTTGGAGATGGAGCGGTGTCTATGTTCCTTCGCGTCCACGAACGTGGAGCGCACCCGAGCAGCCTTCGTGCCCACGGAGATCGCGCGCTCTTCGGCGCTCGGCCTCGCAGTGGAAGTCGCAGCTGCGACATGCGTCCCACGCACCGAGGCTGGAGCGTGAGCTGCGTGCGCGATCGCCTCGGGGCGGGACGGCCAGAAACGAAGAGCGCCACACCCGAAGACAGAAGGACTAGAACGAAAAAAGGCCGGAGGCTCTCGCCGC
>CAYSCF010000423.1:0-5354 GCA_964429305.1 uncultured Sandaracinaceae bacterium
CTCACGGCCAGCGCGGCGTCCATGACGGAGAGCCGGACGGTGAGATCGTCGACGGCCACGAGCGCGGCCGACCCATCTACCTCGGCGAGGACGAACGTGCGGTAGCTCCCGAAGCCGTAGAGACCTGCGGGAAAAGTGAGGTGCGTGGACGCCGGGCTCGACTCTTCGCGGAACGCGGGCGATGCCTCGCGTGGCTCGGCGGCCTTGGTCGATGCTTCCAGCGCGCGCGCCCAGCGCTCGTGGTCGGGGGCGAAGTGCTCGAACGAGAGGGGAGCGGTCTGCTCGGCGATGAACATGGTGGCCTCGTGCAATCCATTGCTGGGTCCCCAGCGAGCGTCCTTGCCCGCTGGTGAGCACGTTTCCGCGCTCGGGGATCGAATCGGACGATGCCGCTCGGATCTGTAGGGGCTTCCGTGGCAACGGAACGTGAGCCGGCCCGCGACCGGCGTGCGTCAGGGGCGAGCCGACGCGCGCGTGCCGAACGTGGTGGGCAAGCGAGGGCGACGCATCGAGGCGTGCTGCGCTCTGCTCGGGGAAGCGAGACAAATGGCGAGCGTCTGCAAGCGCGCGCTGGCGTCGAGTGGCACCGCGAACTGGAGCTCCGCTGGCGCGTGAGTGCGGATCGCGACGACCGGCGACTCGCTGAGCGCGACCAGCTCGTCGTCCGTCAGGTCCGCGTTCGGATTCCACTGCGTGAACGAAGGCGGCGTGTGACGATTGGAGTGGGGAAAGCGCCTGGACGCATTGGCCGCGCGGGTGCGGACGTGGATCACTCGACCGTCCTCGAGCGCCACTTCGATCGGGTTCCCGGCGCTCATCGTCGCGTCCACCAGTCCCGGAACGGCCCACAACGTCTGGAGCTGCGTGGGCTGCCCCGAGGTGGCCAACAAGCCGAGCGCCAGGTAGTCGTGGTCCCAGTCGAAGACGGCTCCTTCGAGCTGCTCGCCGAATGCGCTGTCGCCGCGAAGTGCCACTCGGCAGGAGTCAGGACCGTGGACGACCCGATAGGTGCTCGCACCGCATCCGGCGACCACGAACGCGCCCGCGAGAACGGCGACGCAGAACAACCCACGCTGACGCATGCCCCCAGAACAGCAGGTGCCATGCCAGCCGAATGAGCGGTCATTTCGAGGTGTGAGCGCCGCAATCCACCGTGGTTGCCGTGGCGGTTCGCCGTAGACGAGCCCCGCGATGGCCATCTCGCTCGAGACCATGCGCTCACGCGGCGAACGTCGTGCACGTGTCTCGAAAGAGTGGCGTCGGCACGAGCGATGCTTAACTTGGAGAAGAGGCCAGAGGGCCTCGCGAGACTCGAAGCAAACGCGGCAACGCGCGTCGTATCGCTCGCTCGAAAAAGGAGCTCGTCATGAGCACGCTCGAACTGTTCGTCGGTCTTGGTCGTCGCATCGCGGCGCTCGCGCGCCCGCGTGCGGTTCTCTTCGCGGTGCTGCTCGCGCTCGGCGCGAGCACGGCCGGCTGCGCGCCGCGCGGCTACTATCAGGGCAGCTACGCCGGATACGGAGCCAGCTACGGCGGATACGGATACGGCGGCTACGGATACGCCCCCACTTATGGCGGCTATGGATACGCGCCCACCTATGGCGGCTACGGCTACGCGCCCGGCCCCGTCATCGTCCGCCCCGGCATCGTCGTCGCGCCTCGCGGCGTCGGTCCCGCGGTCCGTGTCGCCCCCCCGATGCGCGGCCCGGTGTTCCGCGGCGGCGGCTTCGGTGGTGGCGGGTTCCGCGGCGGCGGCTTCGGTGGTGGCGGCTTCCACGGTGGTGGCGGCTTCCACGGTGGTGGCCACGGCGGTCATCGCTGAGAGAGCGCGCGCGACGCGACGTCGCAGTTCCTACTGCGGCGCCACGTCGCGTGAGTCCGGGGCGGCCAACCTTTCTCACTTCGCGGCGACGATGACCTGCATCGGCGAGTGCGTCGGCAGGATCTCCTGCAGACGCAGCCCGGCCGAGGCGAGCAGCTCGCCGTACTCTCGTCCGCTGCGCTCGCGACCGGGCAAGAGCACGAGCATGTTGATGTCCATCAGCGCTGCGGCGCTCGGGCTTCCGTCGTCGGGGATGACCATCTCGATCACGAGCAGGCGGCCGCCGGGCCGCATGCGGCGCGACACGTTCGCGAGGATCGTCTTGCACTGCTCGTCGTTCCAGTCGTGGAGCACGTGCTTGAGCACGTAGAGATCGGCCTCCGGCACGTCGACGAAGAAGTCGCCTCCGACCGCGCGGCATCGCTCGGAGAGCCCGGCGTCGGCGATCGACTTCGTCGTGAGTGGCTGCACCTCGGGCAGATCCATCACGACGCCCTTCAGTCGCTCGTTCGCGCGGAGAAAGCCGGCGGCGATCGTCCCCGCCGAACCGCCGACGTCGCAGAGCTCGTGGTGCTGGCTCGCGTCGTACACGCGCGCTGCCTCGGCCGCGACCAGCGACGAGAGGCCATTCATCGCACCGAGGAACGCGGCTCGCTCCGCGGGCTCTCGCTCGTAGTACCCGAAGATCTCGGCACCGAGCGCCGCGCCGGTCTGGCGGCTGCCCGTGCGAACCACGTCTCGGAAGCGACTCCACGGCAACCAGTGGCCCGGCGCCGTCTGCGCGCGCGCCATGTCGCGCATCGAGCCCGGCACGTCGCTGCGCAGCGTCTCACCGAGCGCCGTCAGCGCGAACGTGTCGTCACTCGTCCGCCGCACCACACCGGCAGTCGCCAGCGCTCGCAGGAGCCGGAACGTCGCGCCGGCCTCGGTGCCGGACGCGCGCGCGAGCTCCCGAGCCGTCGACGGACCTCTCGCGAGCCCGTCGGCGAGGCCCAGCTCGGCGAACGTGCCGACGGCCTGGCTCACCCAGTAGGCGGTGATCATCTGGAACATCTGCTGCGGCGCGGGAATCTGATCGTCGTGCATGGTCGAACCCTCCGCCCTCCGAATACGCCGCCGCCGCGCGTGGGCACAGCGGCAAGCTTGCAACCGGGTCTTGCACGAACGCCGCGTGATAGCGTGGCGTGGGCGGGATGCGCTGGGACGACCTGAAATACCTGCTCGCCGTGGCCGACGAGCGAGGCCTCGCGGGCGCAGCCAAGGCGCTGGCCGTCGACACCTCGACGGTGAGCCGCCGCATCGCTGCGCTCGAGGAGGCTCTCGGAACCGAGCTCGTCGCTCGAACACCCGAGGGCATGACGCTGAGCGACGCGGGTCGGCTCGCCGCCGAGTCGGCGCGGACGATCACCACGGAGCTCGCGAACCTGAGCGCACGCATCGCGGGCGGGCGGGACGAGATCGCCGGACGCGTGCGCGTGTCGTCGACCGACTCGTTCGCCGCGCAGCTCCTCGGCGCAGTCGCCCCGCTGCGCGCGTTGCATCCGCAGCTGATCATCGATCTCGTCGTCGCGACCGAGACCGTCGATCTGCGTCGACGAGAGGCCGACGTCGCCGTGCGTTTCTTCCGCGAAGAGCGCGACGGGCTCGCGATGCGCAAGCTCGGCACCATCGGTTGGTCGCTCTACGCGAGCCCTGCGTACCTCGCGCGTCGTCCGACGGGGAGCGGCTTCCTCGATGGGCACGACGTGGTCGGCTACGGCGACGAGATCAAGAACGCCATCGGGCCGCGCTGGCTCGACGAGCACGCGCGCGCGGAGTCGATCCGTGTCCGCTGCAGCAGTCCCCGCGCCGCGCTCGATGCCGCGCTGGCGGGGATGGGCGTCGCGCTCTTGCCTTGCTACGTGGTCGGACACCAACCGCTGACGCGAATCACCGATCAAGTGATCGTGGCTCACGATGCCTTCGCGGTGTTCTTGCCCGAGCGCCGGAGCGAGGGACGCCTGCGTGTCGTGATCGACGCGCTCGTCGCGCACTTCGCGCGTGCGGGCGCGGCGCTCGCGGGGTAGGCGCCGCAAGTTCTGCTGCGAGGCGCATTCCTTGCGCCTCGCACGCGGAATCTCGCGCAGATCCCGGCGGAATCGAGTGGCACCGCGCATGCTCTTCGGAGGGAATGACGCGCCTCCATTGCTATCAATACGTGAACCGACCCTTCGAATCGGTGAAGGCCGCGCTCAGCGTCGACCCGAGCGGGCTCTTCCAGCGCGCCACCGTGAGCGCCGCGCAACGTGCAGGCGCGCTCGCCACGAGCCTGAAGATCGAGGTCGCAGGGATCGAGCTGGGCAAGAGCGTCGAGATCCGCATCCTGGAGGCCGACACCGCGACGCACATGCCCGCCGACTCGCGCACGCCCGCCGCGCGCTTCCGCCTCGCGTGGTCGGCTCTCGCTGGAACGCCCTTCTTTCCCACGATGGAGGGCGAGCTGATGATCTATCCGCTCTCGCCGACCGAGACGCAGCTCGACTTCGAGGGCACCTACACGCCGCCCGGTGGACTGCTCGGGTCCGCAGCCGACGCGCTCGTCGGGCATCGTGTCGCGCGCGCGAGCGTGCTGCGATTCCTCGACGACGTCGTCGAGCGGCTCCGCGTCGAGACCTGACGCGCGATCGACTCGGGCGCCGCAACGGAGATCACGCGACCTCGTCGAGGTACGATGACCGAATGTCCAACGCGCCGAAGCCCTGCAGCTATTGCGGTCACACCACGTACCACTACTTCCCCAACATGGCCTTGCCGGTCGAGACCGCGACGACGGTGCTCGGCATGGCGGCCATGAAGCACCAAGCCGGCAGCTTCTTCTCGTTCTCGATGATCGCCTGTCAGAACTGCGGGCTGACGCAGATGTTCCTGACGAACCCGGACGCGGTGATGCGCGCCGTGCCTGGCGCGCAGTTGATCGCCGCCGGGCGGACGTAGCCGCGGCACTGCTATTGTCGCCGACCGCCGCGCGTGCCCTCGTTCTTTCGCTCTCTGCTGTCGGCACCCTCGCTCGTCGAGACGCTGATCGATCCGTCGGGCGAGACGCGGTGTGGGCTCGCGCTCGCCGCGGCGTGGCTCGCGCTGCTGGTGATCGCGACGCTGGTGCTCGCCCTTCGCACGCCGACGCGGCGCGAACAGAACGTGCCGACGCAGCCCATCGCTCGGCTGCCTGCGCTCCTCGTCGCGTTCGCCGTCCTGCACACCATCGCGGCGCTCGCGCGGTTCGAGCTGCACAGCGACGACTTCTTCCAGCTCGTCGCGGCAAGGACGCGCGGCTTGCTCAGCGACGACAGCCTGCGTGTGGTGAGCGTGAGCGCGCTCTTTCGTGTCGCGTCGTGGATGGGCGAGCCGACCCTGCTCTTCGTCGCCGTGAACGCGACGGCGCTCGCGGCCGGCGTCGCGTGCGTCCATGGGCTCGCACGGCGCGGCGGCGCCTCGCGCGACGAAGCGCTCGTCGCGGCCGCGCTCTTCGCGTGCGCGCCCGGCGTCTGCGACC
>CAYSCF010000424.1:0-5333 GCA_964429305.1 uncultured Sandaracinaceae bacterium
CCGGGTTGAAATTGAAGAAGAGGAAGCCGAACAGGACGCCGAGGAGCACCGACATCCAGACGGCGACGAGCGGCGACCCGGAGAGGATGGCTACCACCAGGTTCGTCACCGCGGCGAAGAAGACGACGCCCGCTGCGAGCCCGTCGAGCCCGTCGATCAGGTTGACCGCGTTGATGATCCCCGCGATCCAGAAGACGGTCACAGGGAGCGAGAACACGCCCATCGAGATCGGGGGCAGCAGCGGGATGTCGATGGAGTCGATTCGGAAACCGAGCGCCCACGCCAGCGCCCCCACCGCGAAGTGCGTCAGCAGCTTGTGGAGCGCCCGCATCTTGCGCAGGTCGTCGTAGAGACCGACGGCGAACATCATCGCGCCGCCCGCGAAGAGACCGAGCATCCAGCCGGCGTGCTCGCTCGCCAACTCGCGCGCCTCGGGGACCATCGCAACCAAGCCGCCCAGCGTCCCGGTGAACGCGAGGAAGATGGCGATCCCGCCCACGCGCGGCGTTGGCGTCGTGTGGACGTTCCGCCCGCCCGGCGTCGCGACCCATCCACGCGCAAGCGCAAGCCGACGGACCAGCGGCGTCAGGAGCGAGCTCGCGGTCGCCGCCGCGAGGAAGCCGAACAGATAAGTCTGAAAGGGCATCGGTCGAGACTACCGTTGCTGACCGTATGCCATAGATTCAGCAGGCCACACGTCGGCGTACACCTCAAAAACCGCGCCGACGATGCGGTCGACGTCGAATTGCTCCTCGGCGAGCCTGCGGCCCGCAGCCCCCATGGCATCTCGCCTCGCTGGGTCCACCAGCAGCGCGAGGAGCTGGCGCGCCAAATCGTCCGAAGATCTCACCTTGGCGAGCAGGCCCGTTCGACCGTCGAGCATGGCGTCGCGGCATCCCGGGACATCGGTCGTCACCACCGCCCGGCCAGCGGCCGCCGCTTCGAGAAGCGCGCGGGGCGTGCCCTCGCGGTACGACGGTAGACACACGATGCTCGCGCGAGCGAGGACGTCGGGCATGTCCGTCCGGTGGCCCCACCACTCGACGACGCCGTCCGCAGTCAGTGCGCGCAGCTCCGTCGGCGTGAGCGCAGCGGGATTCTCGTGAAGCCCACCCACTAACGCGAAACGCGCGTCGACCCCTTTCGCCCGGATCGCGCGGGCGGCCTCGACGAACTCGATGACGCCCTTGTCCCGCAGCATCCGGGCGGGCAGCACCACCAGCGGGCTTCCGGCCGGCGGCAGCTCGGCCGCGTACGTCGCGACGTCCACGCCGGAGCCACCCCGGATCACGACGGTTCTCGCGCGGTCTACACACCCGAGGCTGAGCAGCTCGCGCCGATCGTCGTCGTTCTGAAAGATGACGCGCGAGTTAGGGTGACCCAGCGCTTGGCGGTAGGCAGCGACCACGACCGCACGGCGTGCGCGGGCGCGACGGCCGCTCGCGAGGAACGTGTAGCCCAGGCCGGAGACCGAGCTGACGACCGCGGGCGTGCGAACCATTCGCGCTGCGATCCCGCCGTAGAGCACTGGCTTGATGGTCACGTTGTGCACGAGGGTAGGACGTTCATTGCGCAGCGTTGCGGCTACGGCGAGCGCGGTACGTAGCTCGATGCGCGGGCTGGTCGACGCGCGCGCGAGTGGGATCGGAACGAATCGAATGCCAGCGCGCTCGATCGCATCGCGACCAGGCCCTTCGGGACCCACGACGACGACGTCGAGCCCGAGCTTCTTGCCATGGAGCCCGAGCGCGAGACGGTGCGAGACGAAGAACGACGGGTCGTTGACGACGTACGCGAGCCGCTGACCCGGGCGTATGCGCGAATGTTCCACGTGGGGGCGGCAACATTACTGCACGGCTCGAGCGTTCGGGCTACAGAGCGCGCTCGCAATGTGTGGTGTCACCGGGGCCTGGGATCCGACGGTTCCGATCACGGAGCTCGAGGCGCGCGTTCGGCGCGCGAACCAGACGTTGCTTCACCGAGGTCCCGACGGCGACGGGGTCTTCGCCGACGGTTCCACGGGCGTCGTGCTCGCCCATCGGCGCCTCTCGATCGTCGACTTGAGCCCTGCGGGCGCGCAGCCGATGACGAGCGCGTCGGGTAGGTACGTCGTCACGTTCAACGGCGAGGTCTACAACCACGTCGCGCTGCGGCGCGAGCTGATCGACCGTGCACCCCCGAGCGCACCGTTCCGTGGGCACTCGGACACCGAGACGATGCTCGCCTGGTTCGACGAGGAAGGTGTTCGGCCGGCGCTTCGCCGCTTCGTCGGGATGTTCGCGCTGGCCGTGTGGGACCGTCGCGATCGCACGCTCACGCTCGTGCGCGACCGACTCGGCATCAAGCCCATGTACTTCGCCCGCGTAGCGAGCGGCATGGTCTTCGGATCGGAGCTGACGGCGATCCTCGCGCATCCCGGCGTGAGCCGGTCGCTCGATCCAGACGCGGTTGCGGAGTACTTCCGACGCGGGTGCGTTCCAGCACCACGCGCCATCGCCCGCGGTGTCGCGAAGCTGGAGCCGGGCACCCTCGCGACCTTCGCCGCGGCGGACGCAGCGCCCCGCGTCGAGCGGTATTGGGCTCTTGTGGACGTCGCGCGTCGGGGGCTCGCCGACCCATTCGTCGGAACCATCGACCATGCCGCGGACGCTCTGGAACGGTGCCTCGAGGACGCGGTCGCGCTTCGCATGGAGGCCGACGTGCCGGTGGGTGCTTTCCTCAGCGGCGGAATCGACTCTTCCGCGGTCGTGGCCCTGATGCAGAAACAGTCGTCGCGCCGTGTGCGAACGTTCTCGATATCGAACGAACGCAGCGACTACGACGAGGGGAGCGCTGCCGAGGCCGTGGCTCGCGTGCTCGGAACGGAGCACACGGCACTGCGCATCGACGGAAGGACGGCGACCACGCTCGTTCCGCGGCTCATCACGCAGATCGACGAACCCTTCGCCGACTCGTCGATCGTACCGACGTACCTCGTCAGTGAGCTCGCCCGCGGACACGTCACGGTCGCGCTGTCTGGTGATGGCGGTGACGAGCTGTTCGCCGGCTACAATCGTCACGTCTGGATTGCGCGGCTGGAGCGGGCGATGCGCCTTATGCCGCGCACCCCACTACGTATCCTCGCGCGAGCGGTGCTGCGTGTTCCGGAAGCGCGCGCAGAGCGGATGCTCTCGCCCGTTGCGGGGCTGGTGCGGCGGCCCGGCGCTCAGTCGCACAAGCTCGCACGAGCGTTTTCCGGCGGACCGGAGGCGCTCTACGAGTCGTTTGCCTCGATCTTCCAGGAACCTCCCGTGCCGTCGGGCGAGCCCTCGTCCTGGCGCGCGGCGTCGCTCGGCAACGCGACACTCGACGCAATGCTGCGTGATGGCATCGGCTACCTTCCGGACGACATCCTCACGAAGGTCGATCGTGCGTCGATGGCCGTCTCGCTCGAGGCGCGTGTGCCCATCCTCGATCACCGAGTCGTCGAACTCGCGTGGCGCATCCCCCTCGATGCGAAGCTCCGCGGTCGCCAAGGAAAAGCGGTGCTGCGCCGCGTGCTGTACCGTCACGTCCCACGGGAACTCGTCGACCGTCCCAAGACCGGCTTCTCCGTTCCGATGGGGGAGTGGATGCGTGGACCGCTTCGGCCGTGGGTGACCGACATGCTCACGCCATCGAAACTCGCTCGAGTCGACGGGCTCGACGTCCGCCGCGTGACCGCGCTGCTCGACGCTCACCTCCGAGAACGCTCCGATGAGTCGCCTCGGCTATTCGCCCTCGCGGCGCTCGTTGGATGGATGGACGGGGCCGGTCGGAATGCGGCGGTGTGACGGCGCATCGGTGTACGGGCCATGCGGCTCGATCCTGCGCGTCTTGACCGATGAGCCGCTTGTCGCCTAGACCGGACGGCTTGGACACCGGCCCCGCGCGCGGACGTGTCGGCTCCCGCCGCGATCGGCGGAAGAAGGCCGAGGTTCAGTCGGCGGTGGGAGTGGCTCCCGAAGTCGCGCTCGCGCTCGGCGCCAGCATCGCTCCGCTCTGCCTCGCGGGATTCCCGCCGTGGGCAACCTTGGTGACCTGCGCGCTCGGCGGGATCGCGTCGGCCGTCGGTTTGTGGGTCGGCTCGGATGATGCGCGGTGGCGACGACCCGTCGTGTTGTACCTGGCGATCGCGGCGCTCGTGTGGACCGCGTGCGGTCTCGTGCCGCTGCCAGCGGGACTCTTACGCGCGTTGACGGCTGGGTCTTCGCCCCCGATCAGCATCGAGCACGCCGAAGTCGCGGCAATGCTGCTCGAGCGCCCCGCACCCTCGTGGCTTCCGTGGACCGCCTCACCGGTGGACACGCAGCTGGCAGTCGTCGCGGGCGCTGCCACGCTCGCGTTCGTCCTCGCCGCGTTGTTGCTCGTCGCGCGCAAGCGCCGCCGCGCACTGCTGCGCGCCATCGCGTGCTCGACCATCGTGATGGCGCTCGTCGTGATCGCGCATCTCGTCGTGGGTACGGACGAAGTGTTCGGCTTCATCTCTCCTCACGCGACGATGACGCTCCCGAGCCCCCTCGTGAACGAGAACCATCTGTCCGCGTTCTTCGCGATGGGTGCTCCGCTCTGCTTCGGGCTCGCGCTCACCTCGGCGGAACGAACGACCGCAGCCGGCTGGCTGGCGGCAGCAACGATGCTCGCGGTGCTCTGCATCGGCGCACTCTCGCGCGGGGGACTGCTCGGACTAGGCGTCGCCGCTGTGGTCTTCGTCGCGCTCGGGCTTACCAAGCGCGGGTCGCGAGAGCGCACGCCATCGCGTCGCGCATGGATGGCCGTCGGCATCGTCGGCGTCGCCGCGGCAGTCGCCGGATGCTTCTGGTTCGAAGCGCTGTCGAGCGAGGTCCAGTCGACCACCTTGTTCAAGCTTCGCATGGCGGTTCGAGGGCTGGATCTCGTGGCCCGTTCGCCCTGGGTCGGCGTCGGTCGCGGCGGGTACTCGTCAGCGTTCGTCGGCATCGCTGGATCGGACGTCCGCTACGAGTACCCGGAGTCTTTCCCGGTGCAATGGGCGGCAGAGTGGGGTGCGCCTTTCGCCATCGTGCTCGCGGCCACGCTCGTGGTGGCGCTCGCGCGAGTTCTACGAAGCGCGATGTCCATCGAAAGGATGGCTGCGGTTGGCTCGCTCGTCGGTCTGGGAGCTCACGAGCTCGTGGACTTCGCGACCGAGATGCCGGGAATCCTCGTCGTCGCATCCCTGCTGGTCGTAGCGGCGCTCGCGGACCCCATGGAGGCGAACGAGAAGCGTCAGCGCACTGCGGCGCCCGGTGCGAGGTTCACGCCGTGGGCCGTGCCTGCGCTCGCATTAGATCGGA
>CAYSCF010000425.1:0-5329 GCA_964429305.1 uncultured Sandaracinaceae bacterium
TCGCGATCGTGGGCGCCGACGGCGTCGTCGCAGAGCACGCAACGGGGGCGCTCGAAGCCGAGCTGAAGGCCGACGTCGGCGTCGGTTGGTGGTACGCGCGCGTCGTGACGACCGACGGCGAGATGGCGTGGTCGAGCCCGATCTTCGTCGAGAGCTAGCCCGTCGGCGGCGGCATCGAGCTGCGATCGGCCGGCACGTAGAGCGTGACGGTCGTGCCCTGTCCGTGCCGGCTCTCGATCTCCACGAATCCGCGGTGGACGCGGGCGACGCGATCCACGATGGCGAGCCCCAGGCCCGTGCCGCTCGACCGCGTCGTGAAGAAGACGTCGCGTGCGCGCTTGCGGACGATCGTGTCCATCCCTTCGCCCTCGTCGGTGAATGCGATCGCGACGTAGCGCGCGCCGCGCCGCACCACGTCCTGCAGCCGAATCGTGACGTCGCCACCCGAAGGCATCGCGAGGATCGCGTTGTCGACGATGTTGATCAGCGCGTGGCGCAAGAGCGCCGGATCCGCCCACGCGGGCTGCGGCGCGGGCTCCGCGAGGACGTTCACGTGGATGTCCTCGCGCTGCGCGTGACTCTCGAGCGCGAGCTGCGCGGCGCGCCTCACGAGATCGACCATGTCGATCAGTCGCGCGTCGGGGACCAGCGGGCTGGCATACGCCAAGAGGTCGTTCACGAGGCGGTTCAGGCGATCGGCCTCTTGATCGAGGATCGTCAGGAGCGTCTCGCGGTCGACTTCGCTCAGGCGCTCGCGCGACAGACCCGTTGCGGCGTTCTTCAGGATGGCGAGCGGATTCCGGATCTCGTGCGCGATCACGGCGGAGAGCTCTCCGACCGCGGCGAGCTGCTCGGTGCGCACGAGCGTGTTCTCGGCAGCGCGCACGGTGTCGTGGGCTGCCTCGAGCTCGGTGGTCTTGCGCTCGAGCGCGGCGTCCACGTCCACGAGTCGCTCCAGCAGGACGTGGCTCATCGACACGACCAAGAACACGCCGCCGAGCGCCGATAGATGCCACGTCGGTCCACCCACGACGCGTGAGACGAGATCGAACACGCCCACGAAGAGGGGCACGAGCGTCGCGATGAACGCCGCGCGGAAGCGGCGCTCGCGGCGTGCCTGTCGCCCCAGCGTGAGCGTGGTGACGAGGAACACGAGCGCGCAGAGCGAGAGGCCCAGGATGCCGATCGGCGTGAGCTGGGCCGAGGGCGTGGCGGCCCAGGACCCGTCGTAGCTGCGTGACGGAATTCCCGGATCGAAGAAGCCGCCGGCGAAAGCGATGCAAGTGAGCGTGACGAGGACGACGTCGCGCCAGGCCGCCATACGCGCGCGGCGCAACGTGAGCGTCTCGACGAGCACCGCGAGCGCTGCCGTAGCGCCGAGGATGCCGCCGTGGATCATGCGCTGTCCCCACGCGGCGTCGGCGATCGCGTGCGCACGGACGACGTGCTCGGTTCCGATCGCCGCGACGCCGGCCCCGCATGCGACGAGCGCGAAGAGACCGTTCTCGCGAGCGGCCGAGCGCTGCGCGTAGAGCACTCCGAACCAGAGGGCGACGTAGAGGAAGAGCCCCGCCTCGGCGATCTGCAGAGCGACGCGCCACGACATCATCAGGCGCGACTCTCGACGAGCGGGCCGGACGCTACCTCGGCGGTGGTGTCCCATGCGGGGAACACCAGGCGAACGGTCGTTCCGGTGCCGGGCTGGCTCTGGATCTCGAGCGTTCCTTCGTGACCGCGCATGACCCGGTCCACGATCGCGAGCCCGAGGCCGGTGCCCGAGGGTCGCGTCGTGAAGAACGGGTCGCGCGCCTTGTCGAGCACCTGAGCGTCCATCCCGGGACCGTCGTCGTGCACCTCGAGCTCGATTCCGGACCCGCGCGAGCCGAGGCTCGTGACGCGCGCACGGACGTGGAGCGTGCCGCGACCGCCCATCGCGACGACCGCGTTGTCGATCACGTTCACGATCGCATAGCTGGCGTGCTCGCGATCGACCATCACGGCGATGCCTGGCGAGACGTCGATCTCGATCGTGGCCTCACCACGGGACTTGAGCAGGCGCGGATCCGCCCACGCGCGCTCGACCAGCTCGCGCAATTTCGTGGGCGCGCGCACGGGCGAGAGCGGCCGCGCGTACGCGAGCAAGTCGCGCACGAGCCGGGCGAGCCGGTCCGTCTCCTCGTTCACGATCCCGAGCAGCACGCGCCGATCTTCGAGGCCGAGCGCGCGCTGACGGAGCCCGGAGACGGCGTTCTTGAGGATCGCGAGCGGATTGCGGACCTCGTGGGCGATCACCGCCGAGAGCTCGCCCACCGCCGCGAGCTGCTGCTTGCGGACCAACGCTTCCTGCGTGCGGCGAAGCTGCTCGTAGCTCTCTTCGAGCGCCACCGACTGCGCGCTCAGCTCGTTCGCACTGCGGGCGAAGCGGCGTAGCAGCACCAAGCTGCACGCGAGCGCGATCGGAATGCAGGTGAGATCGGCGAGCCAGGGAACGTCGCCGCCGTTCATGCGGACGATCACCTGGTAGGCCGAGATGACGATCGCCGGCAGCGAGACGCCGGCGACCATGCGGGCCTCGGTTCCGTCGCGCGCGCGCAGCACCAGCGTGAGCAGGCCGAGCGTCGACCAGACGACGGCCATCAGCGCGAAGACGGCGCCGATGGGCGTTCCGGGCGCGACGAGTCGTGGCGCATCGAACCCGAGACCCGCCGATTGCCAGACCTCGGTCCGTGGCGGAACGGCGCCGAAGCCTGCGAGGCACGCGACAGCGCCCACGCCCATCGACGCCCACGCCGCGGGCGCGAGCCGCGCCAGCCGCGATCCCGAGATCGTCATCGCGAACTGATAGAACGCGGCCGCCATCAAGAGACCGGCCGCGACGTACTCATCCAGCGCGCGGGCGGCCGCGAACGGCGTGTCGGCCCGCAGACCGAGCGAGAGCGCGTACGAGTAGCCGACGTGCGTCGCGCAGAGGAGGGCGAACGCGAGGTGTCCAGCCGCTTGTCTGCGCCGGTACCAGTAGAGCGCGCCGTGGAACAGGCACGCGTAGATGGCGATCGCCGACCAAGCGAGCAGGATCGCGGCTACCGGCTGCATTCCGGGCGGGAGGATATCCCGGCGGCCGCGCGTTTGTTGCCCCGGCCCGTTCGGCGGGCCTACGATCGACTCGTGCGTCACCTCCGTGCGATCGTGATTCTCCTCGGCCTCGCAGGTGGGCCGCCGGTGGCCGCGGCGCAGCCGCCGGTCGCGCAGCCGCATTCGCCGTCGGACTACGGCGGAGTGACGCCGGGCAGCCCGAACCCGCCGCCGCGCGTCGCGAGCTTGCGCGCACGTGCGCACTCGCCGCGTGCGCACACGGAGACGATCATCGCGTGGCCGGGATTCCAGATGGAGCCCAGCGGCGCCTCGCGCTTCTTCGTGGAGACGACCGGCACGGTCGCGACCGAAGTGCACGCCTCGCCGGGGCGCGTCGAGATCGTGTTCCACGAGACGACGATCCATCTCGCGAACTCGCGCCGCTGGCTCGAGACGCAGTTCTTCGAGACGCCGGTCGTGCGTGCACGCCTGGAGCGGCGACGGCGCGACATGGTGCTCGTCATGCAGCTCCGCGCGAACGTGGTTCCCGTGCTCTCGAGCGGTGCCGATCCGAGCGGCTTCACGTTCACGTACATCGACTTCGCCGCGGGCCATTACCTGCCCGAAGAGCCGCCGCCCGTGGCACCGCCGCCCGCGCGTCGCGACGACAGCGCCGGCACCGCGACCGTGCGCCCCGCGTCGCCCGACAGCCAGGTCGCGTATCCAGTCGAAGAAGAAGACGAGCGTCCGCCGCCCGTCCAGATGCATTGAGCTCGACTACTGGAGCGTGATCGAGATCGGCAGCTGCGCCGTCTCGGTCACGGGCGTGGCCGTGGGCGCGGGCGTCGTCGCTTCCGCGACCGGGTGACCGAAGTCGATCGGCATCCAGAAGAGCCAGAGCCGATCGTGATCGCTGCGGTGCTCGAAGCCGACGAGGCCGTAGAGCACGCGCCACCAGTGCTCGTTCTCGCTGCTCACGCCGTAGTCGAACAACCCGCTGACGTGGATCTCCCACTCCCAGCGTCCCTCGTTCGGCCACTCGCGATGACGGTAGTAGTTCGTCAGCACGAGCTCGGTGTCCGTGTTGCCTTCCTCGACGTTGACCCAGAAGGGCAGCGCGACCTGATAGCGGTTGGTCGTGCGCCGCGGCTGTCCGGCGGCGACGGTCGTGTCGAACTGCTCGAAGTCCCACCAGAGCGGCATCACGACCGCGTGTCGATGCGATGGAACGCTCTCGTAATAGAAGAGCGGGTGGATGTTGACGGCATCGCCGTCGTGCCAGCGCGAGACCTGGATCGTGGGCAGCACCCACGTCGTCTCGTCGTGCGTCTCGTGGTTGGTGAACTGACCGGCGACGGGCGTCAGCCACAGGCGCGATCGACCGTAGTCGTCGAGGTGGAGGAGAAACGGGATGACCGCCCAGTTGTTCCGTCCCGGATCCGACCAGTTCCAGATCAGCGGCGTCGCCATCGTCGTCTGGCTGTGATCGCGCGGATCGAACGTGTGCAGGAAGAACGGGACGACGGCGTCGAGCTCCGTCGCGCCGCGATAGCGCTGGTACGCCCAGCTCACGACCGTCTCCACGCCGCGCTCGTTCATGTAGAGGAAGAGCGGCGTCGAGAGCCGGAACGAGGCCGCGTGCTCGTCGGTCGCCACCTCTTCGGACCAGTGGAAGAGCAGCGGCGGGATCGTCGTCGAGTGGAAGCCCGTGCCTTCGTTGTGGTGGATCAGGCCGCCGAAGCCCCAGAACGACTGATCGCGATCTTGCTGGTGATAGAAGAGCGTGACGATGTGGAGCGTCCGATCGATCTCGGGGTTCCTCCAGCGCCAGAACACCGGCGGGACGAACGTGTACTCCTCCTGCGGCGAGTTGTGGACCCAGAGGAACGGGAACACGCCCCAGTGCTCGTCGTCGCGCAGGCGCCAGCGATAGAAGAGCGCGCCCGCGAACAGGAGGTCCTCGTCGGCGCTGCCCCAGCCGACCGTCAGGAGCTCGGGCAGGATGTGATAGTAGCGGTCGGCGTGTCGCCCGCTGAACACGAGCGGCACGATGCCGAAGTCGTGGCTGTCGGCGTCCTCGTGATGGAAGACGGGACCGGCGACCCACGTGTGCCAGGTCTGCGGGCGATCGCGCCACCACCAGAAGAGCGGGAACACCACGTCGGCGGACTCGGGCGCTTCGCGGTGGTAGACGGGCGGGATTACGAGCTCGGAGCTGCCGGGCTCCTCGCGGAGATAGAGCATCGGGAACACGGCG
>CAYSCF010000426.1:0-5314 GCA_964429305.1 uncultured Sandaracinaceae bacterium
CCGGCCGCTGCCGACCATGACGAAGCCCAGGTCCCGGGAAGTGGCGTGGCCGCCCCGATCGTCGAAGCTCCCGAGGCCGCTCCGGTGGAAGCACCGGCGCTCGAAGATACGGCGCCCGTCGCCGAAGCTCCCTCCGTCCCGGATCCCGATGCGCTCACGGCCGAGCTCCACCTCGGCACCCGCCTCACGGCGCTCGGCGTCATGCGCCTCCCGCCGAACCCGGAGATCGTGGCAGCCGTTCAGGGCGAGGCCCCGACGCACCTGCTCTGGCCGGTCGACGGCGCGCACTTCGGTCGCGGCTTCGGCTACACGCGCGCGCTCCGTCCGGAGCTGGCGCATCTGGGCGTCGACATGAACGCGCCGGCCGGCACGCAGGTCCGCGCGGCGGCCGACGGCCTCGTCGTCTACGCAGGCGACAACATCGACGGCTTCGGCAACTTCATCGTCATCGTGCACGCCAACGGCTGGGGCACGTCGTACGCGCACAACTCGGAGCTCCAGGTCCGCGTCGGACAGACGGTTCGTCGCGGTGATCCGATCGCGCTCGTCGGCCAGACGGGCCTCGCGCACGGACCGCACGTGCACTTCGAGCTCTACCAGCGCGGCGCTCCGGCGGATCCGACGCCTCTCTTCGAGGGCGCCCCGCCGAACGTCGAGCGGATGGCGGAGCACGCGGCCCTCGTGGCCCGTCTGCACCCCCATCATCATCACTGAGCGTCTGAGTCAGCCTTCGGCGACGGCGCGCAGGAAGATGTCGCCGTAGGCACCGATGCGCGCCGGGCCCATGCCGTGGACCGAGCCGAGCTCGATGCGCGACTTGGGCTTGGCTCGTGCGATCTCGATGAGCGTTCGATCGTGGCAGACGACGTAGGGCGGCACGCCCTGTTTGTCGGCGAGCTCGCGGCGCGCGGTCCGTAGCCGCTCGAAGATGCCGAGCTCGGGCCCGGCGAGCGATCCCGTCGCGGGCTTCGGTCCCGACGATTCGCGCGATCGCTTTCGCTCGCCACGCGCGACGACCGGCTCCGGCAAGAGCACACGCACCGGCTCCTCGCCTCGCATGACCTTCACGCCGCTCTGCGTGAGGTAAGGGCAGGGCAGATCGCTCGCCGTGATGTCGACGAGGCCCGCCGTCACGAGCCGCCGCAAGAGCGCGAGCGACCACTCGGCCGATCGATCGCGCAAGAGGCCGTGCGTCGAGAGACGGTTGAAGCCGAGGCGCGCCTGTTTGTCGTCGTCGACCCCGTGCAACATGTTCGCGACCGCGAGCATGCCGGCCCGTCGATCGGCGCGCGCGACGCCGGAGAGCGCCTTGCGCACGACGATCGCGTCCTCGTCCGACGTGCCCGTCTCCTTCGCGCCGCTCTGCTCGATGCGCTCGCACACGTCGCAGTGGCCGCAGCCGCCGAGGAGCTCTTCGTCGTCGTCGAAGTAGCGGAGGATGAAGTCGTGGCGGCAGCTACCCGCTTCCACGTAGCGCAGCAGATCGCGGAAGAGGTTCCACTGCCGCTTCACCTCGGCGGGATCGACGGGGGCGCCATCCATGCCGCGCTCGACCATGCGGCGGCGCAGTCCGATGTCGGCCGACGACGAGAGCAAGAGACCGATCGCCGGCTTGCCGTCGCGGCCCGCGCGGCCGACCTCCTGGTAATACGCCTCGATCGATCCGGGCGGCGCGGCATGGATGACGGCGCGCACGTCGGGCCGATCGATGCCCATGCCGAACGCGTTCGTCGCTGCGACGACGTCGAGCTTGCGGAGCGTGAAGGCCTCGCCGACGCGCGCGCGCTCCTGCGCGGGCAGGCCTGCGTGATAGGCCGCCGTTCGGAAGCCCAGCTGCGCGAGACGCTTGGCGGTGTCCTCGGCCGCGCGTCGCGTCGCGGTGTAGACGATCGCAGCACCCGCCGGCTTGCTCGGCGCGCCGAGCGCTTCCTTCAGCACGCGCGTCATCGCCGAGCGACGCGCGCCGGGCGAGTCGACCTCTTCGGCCGCGAGGTGCAGGTTCGGTCGCGCGAACCCACGCAGCACGATCGCCGTGTTGGACCGATCGAGGCCGAGCTTCTCGAGGATCTCTTCGCGCACCGCAGGCGTCGCGGTCGCGGTGCACGCGAGCACGCGCGATGCCCCGAGCGTCTTCAGGACTTCTCCTAGCTTCAGGTAGTCGGGCCGGAAGTCGTGTCCCCACTGCGAGATGCAGTGCGCCTCGTCGATCGCGATCAACGGCGGACGCAGCGCGCGAAGTCGATCGAGCAGCCCCGTGTTGCCGAGCCGCTCGGGCGCGACGTAGACGAGCTGGTACTTGCCGTCCGCGAGCCCTCGCTCGCGCTCGCGTCGCGTCTCGACGTCGAGCGTGGATGCGAGGTACGTCGCGGCGATCCCGCGCGCCTCCAGGCCGCGCACCTGGTCGTCCATCAGCGCGATGAGCGGTGAGACGACGATCGTCGTACCGCTCAGCTCGGTCGCCGGGAACTGGTAACAGAGGGACTTGCCGCCGCCGGTCGGGGCGATCACGAGCGCGCGCCCCGGGCCTTCCAAGAGCGCGCGAATCGCTTCTTCCTGCCAGGGATGGAAGCCTGGCAGGCCGAAGCGTTGCTGGAGGCGCTGCGCGAGCTCGTTCATCCGCTGGACGTCTTCTCGGCGGCCTCGCCGAGCGGTTGCGTCTTGCCACGAGCGAGCGCGCGACGCTGCTCAGATCGCGGCTGTCTCGCGGTACGGCCCCTCACCCGCCTGGCTGGCGAGCTCGGCCGGCGGCTGCGGGCGGAAGCGCGTACGCAGGAGCGCGCCCAGACCGACGCACGCGACGATCGCCAGCGCGATCGATCCGATGACCGGCACCTGCGCGACGACGAAGAGCACGCCGACGCCCGCGAGGATCTGCAGCATCGGACGCCCGCGCAATCGCTCGGCCGGCAACGCCGCGCCGATCACGGTCGCCGCGGCGGCGAGGCCGACGTAGGTCGCGACGGGCACGAGCACGGCGAGCGCGAGCGCGAGCGGGATGCCGATGATCGTGATCATCAGCGCGACGAGCACGATCGTCGCGCTCACGTAGCCGAGCAGACCTGCGCCCGCGCTGCGCGCCGGCTCGCGGATGATCGCCACGTGCATCGCGCTCATGCGCTCCGGCACCACGCCCGTGAGCAGGAGCGCGAAGAGGAACAAGAGCGCCGAGCCCACGAGCCCACGGACGAGCGCGGCTGGCTCACCCCCTCCGTGCTCGTGACCGTGATCGCGATGCGCTTCGGGGATCGCGGGCGGCTCGGCCGTGCTCGTGCCGCCGGCGATGCGCGCGCCGGGCTTCATCTCGATGCGCCCGCCCGCCGCATCCACGCTGCCGTGCACGATCGCCGTCGGACCGAGCAGCACGTCTCCGCCGAAGACGCTCACGTCGCCGAGCACCTCGCCGTCGACGTGCGCGGTGCCGCCGAACGTCGAGACGTCGTCGACCGTCTCGCCGAGGCGGACGTAGGCATCGCCGCCGAACGTCGAGACGTCGCGGTCTTGCGCGTGCGCGACCGCGGCGCCGAGGGGCAGCACGAGAGCGAGGACGAGGACCGAGCGAGTGAACATGGCGAGCTTCTCCATGCAGGCCATTACGGCCCGCCCGCCCGCGGTATTTCGGCTGCTAAGGTCGGCCCATGGCGCGTCGTCCCACCACGAATCCACTCACCATTCTCGCCGGCGCGTTCGGGCGCGGCCTGCTCGTGCTCGTGCCGACGGTAGGCACCATCTACACGGTCTGGCTCGTGCTGCGGTACATCGACTCGGCGCTGGGTGTGCCGATCCCCGGGCTCGGGCTGGTGATCACGCTCGCGCTGATCGTGGTGACGGGCTTCGTCACGACGAACGTCATCGGCCAGGCGGTGATCCACGCGCTCGAGGCGGGAATGAAGCGCCTGCCGGTCGTCAGTCTGCTCTACACGTCGCTCAAGGATCTGCTCGGCGCGTTCGTCGGCTACAAGAAGAGCTTCGATCGTCCGGCGATGGTCTCGCTCGACGCGTCCGGCGACGTGAAGGTGTTCGGGTTCGTCACGTGCGAGCGCTTCGACGACGTGCGCCTCGCCAAGCACGTCGCCGTGTACCTGCCGCAGGCCTACAACTTCGCGGGCAACGTGATCGTGGTGCCGAAGGAGCGCGTCGAGTACGTCGACGCCGAGCCGGCGCAGTTCATGGCGTTCGTCGTGTCGGGTGGCGTGAGCGAGATGAGCGGCGCGCGAACGATGATGGAGCGCTCGCGCGACAGCCTCACGGGCTCTGCGCGATGAGAGCGCCGTAGCCTTCGCGGTACGTCGAGTAGCGCAGCGAGAGACCGCTCGTGCGCAGCAGGGCATTCGAGAGACGCTTGCTCGTCGCCCCACGACCGCTCGCATCGGGCGGGGCGAGCGCGACCCCGAGCCGATCGGCGATCCAAGCGAAGACTTCGCCGAGCGCTACCGGAGCGTCGTCGGTGCCAACGTAGACGGGCGCCGGGCGATCGAGCTCGAGCAGATGATCGATCGCGGCGGCGGCATCGTCGCGGTGGATGCGATTGCCGATGCGCGTGGGATCGCCGGGAGCCGGAAGCCCTTCGCGAATCGCCCGCACGATCCGATCGCGCCCTGGTCCGTAGATTCCCGACAGACGCAGCACGACGCCGCGTGCCCCGAGGCGCGTGTGCAGCAACGACTCGGCCTCGAGGATGCGCGCAGCCGTTCCGCTCGACGTCACGGCCGAGCGCTCGTCGACGAGGCTCCCGTCGTCCTGTGCGTACACGCCGGTGCTCGAGACCAGCACCGCACGCACGAGGTTTGCGCCGGCGCGATCGATTGCGTCGAGCACCGAGCCGAGCCCGAGCGGATAGCCGCGCGCGTAGGCCGCATCGTCGCGCGCGCCGGGCGCGACCGCGTAGACGAGACGCGTGATCGACGAGGGGAGGGTGAGCTCCGCGGAAGGCAGCTCGCTGCGGATCGGGACGACTCCGACTGGCAGCGCGTGGGCGCTGCGCGTGAGCCCGAAGACGTGCTCACCACGAGCCACGAGGCGCTCGGCCAACGCCGAGCCCACGTAGCCGCAGCCGACGATCAGCGTGGTCACGTCTCGGACGGAGCGGCGGCTGCCTTCTTCTTGCTCGGAGCCTTCTTGGCCTTCTTCGGCTTCTCCGCGCCTTCGGCGGCGATCGCCTTCGGGGCCTTCGGGACCTTGGGCGCCTTCGCGGCCTTCGGTGCAGCGGCTGCCGGCTTGGCGCCGCCACGACGGAAGCTTCCGCGCTTGCCCTTGCGGCCGGTCTGACCGCTCGCTTCGCGCTCGCGTCGCTCGGCGAGCAGCTCTTGCGCGCGCT
>CAYSCF010000427.1:0-5307 GCA_964429305.1 uncultured Sandaracinaceae bacterium
CGGTGCCGCCCGAAGCGAGCTGGTCCGACGTCGCGGCCGTGACGCCGACCGAAGCGTGGATCGTCACCGAGGAGCCCGTCGATCACGTCACGCCCGGAGGCGCGATCGTGCACTACGACGGAACGAGCTGGTCTGGTCTGGTCGGCGTCGGCGCGCGTCGCGTCGCGGGCAGCAGCACGCAGGACGTGTGGTTCCTCGCCGGCGATCATCGCATCACGCACTGGGACGGCACGATGTTCCACGCGGCCGCGGACATCCCCGCCTCGCTCTTGAGCGGCGGCACCGGCATCCTGCGCGACATCGGCTCGGCGAGCGTGACCGACCTCTGGGCCGTCGGCGACGGCGGTCTCTTTCTGCACTACGACGGCACCACGATGACGTGGACGGCGGTGGCCGCCGGTGTCGGCATCCGTGACCTCACGAGCGTGCACGTCGCAGCCGTAGGCGACGTCTGGGTCGCGGGCGCGGCCGGCATCGTCCGGCACTTCGGGACCGACTGGGAGCCCGTCGACGCGCCGTCCGACTTCGACGTCGATGCGATCTGGGCGCCGGCGGGCGCGACGGGCGACGGCCAGCAGAGCGCGTGGATCGGCGGCGACATGGGCGCACGCTACTGGGACGTGGCGATGTCGAGCTGGCGTACGCCCACGGGCGCGAGCGTCGCGAACATCCGCGCGATCACCGGCAGCAGCGTGAGCGACGTCTACATGCTCTCGGCGGACGGCACGGACTTCGATGCGTTCCACACGTCGATCGTGCCCGTCGCCGACGGCTCGCCCGAGTGCTCGCGCGTCGCGGTCGCGCCCTTCGCCACCGGCCAGTACTTGCGCGTCGGCAGTCGCGTGTCGTCGGGCACGCGGGCGTGCTCGATCGATCTCATGACGTCGACGTCGCCTGGCGTCGACGGAACGTCCCCGAGCGCCGGCCTCTTCGGCGCCGTCCGATCCGTCGCGCCGATCGATGCCACGGGCAACACATTGCTCGTGTACGCGGCCGATGGCGCGCGCACCGGCGACCCGACGACGATGACTTTCACGACGATGAGCTCGCTCGTCCCGACGGGCGCGACGAGCGGGACGATCGACATCGAGGCGGCCGTCTCCGCGACCGACGTGTGGATCGACGTGCACGACGCGCCCGACACGCGCTGGCACTGGAACGGGACGGCCTGGACCGCGCAGGTCCCGTCCGCGGGCGCAACCAGCCTCGTGTTCGCGACGCACGGCACCGAGACGTGGGTCGCCGCGGGGAGCGAAGTGTACGCGTGGGGAGGGACCGCGTTCGTCGCGCACGGCACGCTGGCCGGTCCCGTCACCGAGCTCGCCGTCGTCGGTGGCGGCGCCGCGTGGGCCATCCACGGAACGTCGCTCTCCCACTACGACGGTGCCTCGTGGACGGACGTCGCGGTCACGTCGCTACCGAGCGATTGCGCGCCGCTCGTCGCACGCGGCGCCGATGCGGTGGATTGTCTGTCCACCGGCGGACGCTACCGCTTCATGCTCGACGGTAGCGGCGGCGTGATCATGCCGGCCAGCGGCGTCCCGACGTTCGTCGCCGGCGAAGCTCGCGCGCTGATCGGTGAGCGCGCGTGGATGTTCGCGCGCGGCGCAGCGGGAGAAGCGGACGAGCGCATCCTGTGGTCGGATCTGGCGGAAGAGTGGCATCCGCGTAGCTCCGGCTGGGCCGGTGATGGCGTGCTGCGCATGCTCGCGAACGGCACGACGTGGCGCGTGACGAACGGCAGCCTGCTCGAGTGGCGCCCACGCTGATCGCCGATTCCAGACGCGCTACGCTCGGGCCCATGGATATCTCCTCCGCGCTGCTCGCCTATCTCGAGACCGCGCAGCAGGACGCCGATCCACACGGCGTCGGTGCGTTCCTGCGCACCTGCACCGATGACGAGCGCGCCGCAGCGCTCGAGCTGCTCGCGGCGGCCGCGCTCGACGACGGAACGCTCTCCGAGACCGAGCGCGCGATGCTCGAGCGACACGGTGACGTGCAGCGCGCGCTCTCCGTGGTTCGTGCGGCGATGCCGTTCGCGGGCGATGCGGCACGGCGTCGCTTTCTCGCCGAGCGGGCGGACGTGGTGCGGAACGCGAGCGAGCGCGAGCTCCTGCTGGGGGCGTGTGTGGCCGTGCTCGAGGCGGCGGCTGCGGCGAACCTCGAAGCGCGCTGTCTGATCTTCGCCAGCGCGCTGGGTCTCTCGGACGCCGCGCTCGCCCGCGTCCGCAAGCGCTGAATCGCGAGGCCGGACCGCCCGTCCGTCGTTGGCAAGCCGCGTGCTCTAGGATGCTCCGCGGGGAGAGACGACGATGGGGCAACGTAAATTCTGGGTGATCGTGGCCGTCGTTCTCGCCACGGCGATGAGCGTGTCCGGTTGTTTCACCACGGTGATGCGAACCGACACGTTGGTGTCGTACGAGGTCATCGAGGCGCCCGTCGCGCCGCCGCCCGTCCCCGCGGATGCCGTCGTCGTCGCGCCGAGCCCTGCGCCGCCGGGCGCCACGTGGATGGCACCGTACTGGCAGTGGTCCAACGGGCAGTACACGTGGATGGTCGGCCGCTGGATCCCCACGCTCGTGGGCTATCGATACCTCGCGGCGCACTGGGTCCCGCGCGGACGTGGCTGGGGCATGGAAGGCGGCGGCTGGGCCGACGACGACGGCCGTATCGTCGCGACGCCTCCCGCCACGGCGACCGTCGGCACGCACCAGTGCGATCCGAGCTCGGTGGTGGTCGCGTCTCCGGCGCCTTCGCTGCCGACGCATGCGGAAGCGTCGCCGCCGCGTCGGACGCGAATCGATCACACCGTCACGCTGGGCCACCAGTACTACGGTGACCCGCGCACGGGCTCGAGGGACGACGACGCGCCGGCGACGAGTGGTGACGAGCGCGTCTCGTCGGGGTGGGTGACCGGCTCCGGTGCGCGGACGACGGCGCCCGTCATCATCGCGCCGCCGGTCGTCTATCACACGCGTCCGGCGCCCTCGTACGCGTCGCCTTCGTATGGATCGTCCTACGCGTCGTCGGCGCCGTCCTACGGGTCTTCGTCTTCGTCCTCGAGCACGAGCATGGGATCGAGGACGGGGTACGGGTCGGGCCAGACGTCGTCGTCCGGAGGCGGCGCGTCGTACGGCGGCCGTGGGACGTTCGGTAGTGGCGGCGGGGGCGGCTACAGCGGCTCGTCGCGCACGTCGACGAGCTCGAGCTCCGGCGGCACGACGATGCGTCCGTGACCGCGCGCCTCGACGATCAGTCGACGCACACGACGTGACTGCGCGCCGATTGTCCCGGCTGTAGGCACTCGGTCGTCACGTCGATCAGCAATGCCGAGCAGCCGAAGTGCAGGCTGCGCGCCGAGCACGCGCCGACGTGGAGCCGCACTTCTTCTCCCGCGGCGCACGCCCGGTGATCGGGCGGGCTCGTGGTGACCTCCGTGTGCGTCTCCACGCACGAGCTCTCGCACTCGGCGCTCGCCAGACATCGCCGACCCGCGTCGCGTGTCGGCGCATCGCACGCATACGCGCCCGCGAGGCCTGCGGGCGCGAACGTCCCTCCGCGAGCGACGCACGCAGCGCGCGCCTCCACGAATCGCGGATCCGGTACCGATCGCACGTTCGCGCTCGCACGGATCTCGTGGCCCGCGTCGTCGTGCGCGAACGCCGTGAGCTCGAGCTCCTGCGGCTCGGCGGGGCCCGCCACGTCGTGCGAGAAGCGCTCGCCGTGCGCGAGATGCGTCGCCGCCGGATCGAAGGCCCATTCCGTCAGGAGGCTGCCTCCCCTCGTCATCACGAAGCGATCGATGCTCACGACGCCAGGCCCACACCAGCGGACGGTCGCGGACACGCTCCCACCGGTCGTCATGCCACCGCTCCAGTGCCCGGCGATCGTGGTCGGCACCTCCAGCACGAGGCCGCCTGCGTTCGGGCAGGTGTCGGTCGACGCGGCGATCGCAGGCGTCGTCGCGATCGCGGACGTCGTCGTGCTCCCGCACGCGAGCAAGAGACACGCTCCTCCGATCGCGCCGAGTATGCTGCGGCGGTGGAGCGTCCGGGAACCGTCCTCGCCGACCGCTACCGCCTGATCAAACCGGTCGGGCAGGGCGGCCTCGGTGCGGTCTGGGAGGCCGAGCACGTCACGCTCCACAGCCGGCTCGCGATCAAGTTCATGCTCCGCACGGGCCCGCGCGACAGCACACCGTCGCAGCGATTCCTCCGCGAGGCGCGCATCGCCGCGTCGGTGAAGCACCGCAACGTCCTCGAGATCATCGACTTCGGATTCGCCGAGACCACGAGCGACTCCGGCGCGACGCAAGACGTCCCCTACATGGTGATGGAGCTCTTGCAGGGCCGCTCGCTCGGCGCGCTGCTCGAGGACGGGCGGCATCTGCCGCTCACGCGCGTCATCGACATCGTCGGCAGCACGCTGCGCGGCCTCGCAGCAGTGCACGACGCGGGTCTGGTCCATCGCGACATCAAGCCGCACAACGTGTTCCTCGTCGAGGACGAAGACGGAGCTTTCCCGAAGCTCGTGGACTTCGGTCTCTCCCGTCGCACGGGTCGCGGCGATCTCACGGCGGAGGGCGTCGTGCTCGGCACGCCGATCTACATGTCGCCCGAGCAGGCCGCGGGCGGCTCCGATCTCGACGCGCGCGTCGACATCTACGCGATGGGCGTGATGCTCTACGAGATGCTCGCCGGTCAGCCGCCTTTCCAAGGGCGAGGCGTGGCCGAGGTGCTGCACCAGGTGCTGCACGAGACGATCACGCCGCTGAGCGAGCTCGCACCCACGGTGCCGCGCGCGGTCGTCGACGTGATCGAGACCGCGATGTCGCGCGATCGTGCGCAGCGATTCCCCGATGCCCGCACGATGCGCGCCGCGTTGCTCGCGGCGGCGGCGGCACCGGCCGAGGCGAGCTCGCGACCGATGCCGCGGCTCACGCCATCCGATCAGGAGGCCAGGACGCTGCCCGCGATGGCGGCGCCGAAGGTGTCGCTGGAGCCGCCGAGCGACACGAGCACGCCCGAGCCCAGCGTGCCGGCGAGCAGCGAAGGTGGATGCTTGGTCGCGGTGCGCACGCTCGTGCTCGCCGCGGTCGCGATCGGCGTCGCGGTGCTCGTGCTCGAGGGCCCGTGGTCGACGGCGCCCGAGGCGATCGTGGATGCGGACACGCCCGACGCGTCGACGCCGCTCGCGCTGGCGCTCGTCGTCGATGACGCGGGCGAGCTCGACGCGAGCGCGGTGGATGCCGCGGTGGTCGTCGATCTCGACGCGAACGATCTCGACGTCGGGATGGATGCCTACGAG
>CAYSCF010000428.1:0-5290 GCA_964429305.1 uncultured Sandaracinaceae bacterium
CGCCGAGTCACGAGGCGCAAAGCGCCGACGTGAGAGGCGTCCAGCTCGTGCTCGTTTTCGTCCTCGTCGTCGCGTGCTCGTGCCCGCGCTCGTCGGGAGACGAATCAGTTCAGCCAGCGCGGCTTGTCATCGTCGTTCGCGCCGCCCTCGATCACCTTCAGGTTCGGCCGCCCCGTCCGCTTCTTCGGCACGCCGCTCGGCTTGCCGCTCGCGCGCGGCGCACGCGATGCGAGGCGCGCGAAGAGCACGCCGCCGCCGAGCGCGCCGACCGAAGCGACCAGCCCCGCGATGTTGTGGATCCACGCCGCCTGGAGCGCCGAGAGGCCCACCATCACGCCAACCATCGTCCACGCCGACACCGCGGGCAGGCCGACGAGCCAGAGCCCCATCTTGGCGCCGCGCTGCAGCGTCGCGAACGCGCCCAGCCACGCGTAGAAGAGCACCGACGGGCCACCGACCAAGCCGAACAGACTCGGGACGATCGCGCCGCCGATCATCACCGGGATGGCGCCGCCGAGCACGCCCGCGAGCATCAGCCCGAGCAGCCACGCACGGCCGCGCTCGAGCTCGAACGTCGCGAGCGACCAGTAGACGATGAAGATCGAGACGAGGTGCCAGACCACGTCCTGCGGCTGCTGGACGATCGCCACGAGCCAGTACGTTGCCCATTGCCACGCGAGCTCGACGTGGACCCCCGGCGCGAGCGCTGCCCACGACGTCAGCGGGATGCCGAGCAGTCCTTCGGCGGCCGTCTGGCCGAGGAAGAACACCACCAACACCACGATCAGCGTCCGGACCGTCGGCGTCAGCGGAGGAAACTGCGCGGGCATACCTCTGATCGTACGTCCTCCGCACGGAGGGGCAACAGCTCGATCGGAGCGCTTGACCAGATGCGTGCGTGTCCGCAGGTTCGGCCTCGTGAGCGCCCCCGAAGCCTTCGTCCCCATCGACACGCAGATCGCCGTTCTCTCCGACGTGCACGGCAACGCCCGCGCGTTGCGCGCCGTCCTCGACGAGCTCTCGCGACGCGCGGTCCACCGCATCTACGTCCTCGGGGACCACCTCGTCGGCGGCGACGCGCCGCTCGAGACGTGGAGGCTCCTGATGGACTCGCGCGCCAAGCTCGTACGCGGGCTCGGCGACACCGCGCTCGCCTCGCTCGTTCCCGAGAAGCTCACGCCCAAGACCGACGAAGAGCGCGCACGCACCGAGCGATTCGTGCGCACGCGAAAAGAAGTCGGAGAGCTCGTGCTGCGCCATCTGCTCGCGTTGCCCTACGCGTTGCGCGTACCGCTCGCGGACGGGCGCGAGCTGCTCGTCTCGCACGGTGCCCCCGTCGATCCCACCATCGAGATCACCCACGACCTCGACGACGACGAGATGCTCTCCCTCGTCGCCACCGATCCGGCAGACATCGTCGCGACCAGCGGCGGCCACGTACCGTTCGTGCGCGACCTGGGAGACATCCGCGTCGTCGGCGTCGGCTCGGTCGGCGAGTCGCCCGAGGGCGATCATGCCCACTTCGTGCTGATCACACCGCGCTACGACGGGACCGTGATCGAGCAGTGCGACGTGGAGATCTGATCACAGAAAACGGCCGTTGACCGCACGGCCGGCGCTCACCGATGCTTCGTATCGGAGGGTGACCATGTCGGGAGGCCGGGGACTTCAAGAGGTCGACACCAAGAACAAGGTGCTGCGCTGTCCGCGCGATCACCAGGTCATGGAGGAGGTGAACAAGAACGGCGCGCTGATCGACATCTGCAACAAGTGTGGCGGGATGTTCTTCGATCAGGGCGAGATGTTCGGCGCCGCTGGCATGAAGGCCGATCCGTCCTACTGGGATCGCACCGAGACCGGCGGCACGATGAAGGAGAGCGCGCTGCACTGCTCGCGCTGCGAGGGCCACATGCTCGCGCAGGACGTCACCAAGGGTGAGCTCCACGTCGAGATCGATCGCTGCGCACACTGCGGTGGCATCTGGCTCGACGAGGGCGAGATCACCAAGCTCATCGAGATCTCCGAGCAGATGGTCGAGCACGTCGAGCGCGACATGGCCGAGGCGAAGAAGCAGCTGAACAAGGTCAGCGACGAGGATGCGGTCAAGGCCATGAAGCCTGATCCGATCGTCGACTTCGCGATGCTCTTCTCGCCCGTGCTCGGCTTCGCGGCGTTGATGATCCGTAAACCCAAGCCGCTGTGATCGGGGCGCAGCGACCGCACCTCGGCGCTGTCGCGCTCCTCGGTTTCGTTCTGCTCGCGTGGGGCGGCGCTGCTGGCCCGCATCCTTGGGACGTCGGCGAGCTCGTCGCGGCCGCCGCTCGTCTCGGCGGATCGCACGCGCCCGGCCAGCCGCTGCACGCGCTGCTCGGCTACGCGATCGCGCGACTTCCGCTCGGCTCGATGGTGGCTCGCGTGTCGTGGCTCTCCGCGCTCGGCGCGGCGATTGCGGCGTATGCGCTCGGACGCACCGTCCACGCGCTGGCCGATCGCGACGATGGCAAGACCCGCTTGGCAGCCGTGCTCGCGTCGATCTCTCTCCTGCTCACGCCCGCCGTGTTGCGCAGCGCGATGCGGCCGGAGGTGTACACGCTCGCACTCGCGTGCGTGATGCTCGGCGCATGGGCGCTCGCGGAGCGCGCGCGAGGCTACTTCCACGGACTGCGCGTCACCGCCGTGTGCGCCGGTCTCGCGTTCGCGCTGCACCCACCGCATGCGCTCGCGCTCGCAGCGATGGCGCTCGTCGCCGTCGTCGCCAAGCGACCGAGCCGCGTCGAGCTCGTCTCGTCGTTCGGTCTCGGGCTCGTCGTCACGATCGCGCTGATGGCCTATCTGCCGCTTCGTGGCGCTGCGGGCGCACCGATGTGGGGTGATCCGACGAGCGTCCTCGGCTGGTGGACCTACGTGTCGGGCGCTCCGTACCGGCACAACCTCGGAAGCGCGCAGAGCGACGTGCTCGCGGTCGGGACGTACCTGCTGATCGCGGTGCCCGTCTCGATCGCGGTGCTGCTCGCGCCACGACAGCTCGGCTGGGCGCTGGCGCTCGTCGCCGTCGTCGCGGCGCTCGTGCAGCCCTTCGAGGAGCGCAATCCGGACAACGTCGCCTACGACGCGCCCGCGATCGCGATGTTGCTCGCCGCGGCCGCCGCGACGCTCGCGCGCGCCGAGCGACGTCTGCACTTCGGCCTCGTGCTGCTGCCGCTCTCGCCGCTCTGGCTCTCGATCCAGGGCGGCTACCTCGAGTCGGCGGAACTGCCGGCGCTCGAGACGTTGGCGTTCGAGACGCTCGGCGCGCCGGCTCCGCGCGCGCTGATCGTGACGCGCACCGATTTCGTGGCCGCATCCGTGATGCTCGGGCAAGAGGTCGACCGATTGCGGCCCGACGCCGCGCACTTCGTCGAGGGCCTCGCGACGTCGTCTTGGCACTGGCGCTCGCTCGAGACGCATCCGGCGTTCGATGGTCGACCGCATCGGACCGAGAGCGCAGACCTCCGGCTCGCCTACGTGCTGGGCGCCATCGCTCACGCTCGCGGGCACGTCGAGGTCGACGTCGAGAGCCCGGTGACGATCGGGGAGCGCGGGGTGCTGCGTGGTGCATTGCTCGCGCTCGGGCCCGATGGCGTCGATGCGCACGCGACGGCCGAGCGCACCATGGGTGCGATCGCATCGAGCCTCGCCTGGCCGGCGCAGGGCGATCACGAGATCGGCGCGCAGATCCTGCGTGACGTGATCTCGCGACGCGCTCCGCTGCTCGTGACGCGCGACCACGCGGCCGAAGCGCGCGCCGAGCTCGCGGCGGCGGCGCCGATCGCGCGTGATGCGATCGAAACGATCGTCGGCGGACCGCTCGCTCCGGGCGCGGTCGTGATCCGTGATCCCGCGTACGCGCTCTCGTCGCGCGAGGACGTCGTGCGGGGCGTCGCCGTCCTGCTCGATCGCGCAGGGAGCGCTTCGACCGCGATCCAGTTGCTCGAGGCACAGCAAGCGCGTGGCGACGACCTCGCGATCGCGCAGCTCGCCGCGATCCACCTCGCGCACGGGCTCGTGGCTCCGGCGCGCGACGCGTGGGCCGCGTACCACGCGCGTCATCCCGACGTTCGCTCACCCGACCTCGACGCGCTCGGGGCGGGCTTGCGTTGAGCGTTTCGCGTATCGTGCGCGCGCGATGAGCGATCAGACATTGGATCCGGGCAAGACACGGCGAGCTGTCCTGCTCGTGGTCCGCATCGGGGTCACCGTCGCTGCGTTCGCGTGGATCCTCACGCACGTCGATTTGCGCGCGATCGCGGGAGCGGCGACGCGCGTGTCGCTCTTCGCGTTCGCGCTCTCGTGTCTCTCGATCGCGCTCAACCTCGTCGTCTCGAGCGCGCGTTGGCGCGCCATGCTCGAGGCGTACGGCGCGGTGAAGATGCCTCCGTTCTCGACGCTGGTTCGTCTCAACTTCGTCGGCTTCTTCTACAACACGTGGCTTCCGGGCGGGCTCGGAGGCGATGCGGTGCGTGGCGTCGCGAGCCGCGAGGCGTTCGGGGAGGGCGGCGCGACGGGCGCGCTCGCCGTCGTGTTCGTCGAGCGCGTGCTCGGGCTCGTCGGCATGCTCGTGGTCGTCGCGCTCACGAGCGCCGTCGCCCCACTGCCGGCGGGAGATCCGCAGGCCATCGCCGTGGCGAGCATCGGCGGCGTGCTGATCGGCGCGCTGGTCGTGGGCAGCCTCGCCTCGGGCGCACGGGTCGCGCGCTTTCTGCCGGGGCCTCTGTCGAAGATCGCCGAGCGCTTGCCGCCGATTCGGAGGTGGGGACCGTTCGGCGTCGCGGTGCTGCTCTCGCTCGCGACGCAGACGATCGGCGCGATCGGGGGACATCTGATCGTCTCCTCGCTCGCGCCCGAGATCCCGCTCACCGCATCGCTCGTCGCGATCCCGCTCGCGATGGCCACCGCGTTCCTTCCGTTCCTCGTGGGCGGGACCGGCGCGCGCGAGATGGCGTTCGTCGCGCTCTACGCGTCGGTCGGGATGCCGGAGGCCGACGCGCTCGCAGCGAGCCTGCTCTGCTACGCGACGCAGCTCGTCGTCGGTTTGTTCGGTGTGTTCATGCGCGTCGAGAAATAGTCGAGCTCTCGATTGCGTCGGCTCGCCACCGCGGGCGAGCACTCCTGTTACCAGAAGCAGAGCTCGACGCTGTGAAGGCCGCTGCCGGGCGTCGCGCCATCGACGCTCCCCGCGAGCGAGAGGTACCAGAGCGCGTCGGGCGTGCCGTGATCATCGCTCGGCGGGCGGATGCGAAGCATGCTCGTG
>CAYSCF010000429.1:0-5279 GCA_964429305.1 uncultured Sandaracinaceae bacterium
GCTCTCGCTGCGTTGACCACCAGGTGAGTGAGCACTCGCTCGAGCGAGCCCTGATCGGCCTGCACGATCACGGGGGCCTCGAGCTTCACGCTCACGCTCGCTCGGTGCGCGAGCAGGGTTGCACCGGCGGCTTGCGCGGCGAGCTCTGCGGCGAGGCGAACGTCGGCCTGCCCACCGAGGGATGGAAGCGCCCCAGCGGCAGCGCGCAGATCGGCCAGCAAATGCTCCAGCTGACGCAGGACCAGGCGCGTTTCCTCACGGCCGCGCTCGGGATCGTTTCCGTTCGAGAGCGCGATCGCCAGCGCGAGCGTGCTCACCGAGCTCGCGAGCTCGTGAGCGATCTCCGCCGCGAGCGGCGGGCTCTTTTCCAGCTCGCGCACCGTCACCAGGGTCAGCGCGCCTTCGCCCGCCAGTCGAACGCGCGTGATGTGCAGGTTGCTGCGGGCCAGCGGCAGCAGCCTCCCGTGTCGCAGGCCCTCCAGGTCGAGAACTGTTGCGGCTTCGTTTGCCCACACCACGGCGTCGTGACGATCGACTACGATCATCGCCTCGCGGCTTGCCGCGGCGACCTGCTGCAAGATCGCCTCGCTCAGGCGTTCCCCCATGCGTCTCCACCGTCCCACCCGCCGAAAGCGAGAACACCTGTCGCAAGCGACAGGTCCCAAATTCGATTCGGCTGCCTACGTTGCGACGCCGTGAGCGCGCGAAAAAATTCCGCGACGATGACTTTCACGATCGAGACGGGCGAGCGATTCGGCCGTCTCGTCGTGCTCGAAGGTCAGCGCAAGGGCGCGCGCTCCCGCGAGACTTGCTACGAGTACTTCTACGGGGCGGACTCGCCGTGCGAGGAGTGCCCGATGGTGCGCGAGCCGCCGCGCAGTGGCGTGTTCGTCACCGAGCCCATCGACGAGAGCCGGATGCCGGTGCTGATGATGGTCTCGGAGCGCGGGACCGAAGCGGACGTCGCAGCCGTGGAGATCGATGCGCACCTCACGCACAGCGTGTGTCGGGCGTGGATCACGCGGCTCGAGCGCGATCACGAGCTCTCGCCGCAAGAGCAGACCGTGCTCGAGCTGCTCGTGCTGGGCCGGACGCACCGCGACATCGGCCTGGTGATGGGCATCTCGACGCGCACGGTGCGCTTCCATCAGACGAACCTGCTCGAGAAGCTCGGCGCCGAGTCGCGCGCCGATCTGCTGCGCCTGTTGATGGGCTCCGACGTCCTCGCCAAGCGCCGCCGCACCCGGAAGACGGGCTGACGTCCGCAGGAGCGGTCCCCCGCTAATGACCGAGGCCGTGGAGGCGATCGTCCACGCGCGTGGTCGCCGCTTCGTCGCTGCGTACGAGGCCCTGGTAGCGCGTGTAGATGCGCACCGCATCGTCCTGACGGCCGAGCTGCTCGTAGCAGTAACCGAGATCGAAGAGCGGCGAGGGATCGCTCGGCACGGGCACGAGCTGCAGCCAGTGCTCGTAGCGCGCGGTCGCCTCCGGCCAACGCTGCGCCGCGCGATACGCGATCGCGAGGTTGAGGTTCACGTTCGGATCGTCGGGCAGGCGCGCCAGCGCTCCTTCGAGCGTGCCGATCGCTTCTTCCGGCCGGCCTGCCTGACGCAGCGCGACCGCGTAGTTGTTGAGCAGGTCGGGGTTGTCGGTGTTCGTTCGCAGCCCTTGCTCGTAGGCCTGGATCGCTTCGTCCACGCGATGCAGATGCCGTAGCGCGATGCCGAGACTTCCCCAGCTCGGCACGTCCGTCGGAAGGAGCTGGACCGCACGGCGCAGCTCGGGCAGCGCCTCTTCCCAGCGCTCGAGCCGCACGAGCGAGGCGCCCACCATCGCGTGGCCCTCTTGGCTGTTCGGCTGGAGCTCGAGCACGCGACGGAACTCGACGAGCGCCTGATCGTAGTGGCCCTGCTGGCGCAGGATCGCGCCGCACGTGAAGTGCGCAGCCGCGTGATCGGGGCGCAGGCGGATCGCTTCGCGCACGGCCGTCAGCGCCGCGTCGAGATGTCCCGCACGACGCTCGGCGACGGCCATCCGGTACTGGACTTCCGCGTCTTGCGCCGCCGCGGGCTGCGCGATGCAGAGCGAAAGGGCGAGACAGGCGATGCAGAGCTGACGCATGAACGGCGATTCTACACGTCGGACAAACGAGCGCCCGCGAGCTGCGTTCCGAGCGGAATCATCATCCGAGCCGCCGTCAGAACGCGCTCTCCTGCACGGGCTGTCCGAGCATCGCGCGACCGACCATCGTGTACGTCGTGTCACTCACCATCAGGTGCTGCGTGGCCACGTGCACGTCACGATGGAAGCGACCGAACGGCTGCGCGTCGTAGACGCTCGCGCTGCCGGCGAGGCGCTGCACGACGTCGACCGACGCCGCGGCGCGCTCGGTCGCGTACGTCGCCGCGAGCCGGAGCGATGCGCGATCGGCGAGCGAGAGCGGTGATCCCTGCTGCGCGCGCACGAACACGTCGTCGATCGTCGAGAGCACGAGCGCACGACCGGCGCGTAGCGATCCTTCGGCGCGGGCGAGCTCGGTCTGCACCATCTCGCGCTCGGCGAGCGTTCGGCTCGAGCCCGCCTGCTTCTTCGTCTTCACCAGCTCGGCGAACGCGTCGATCGCGGCGCGACCGATGCCGAGCGTGACGGCCGAGATCGAGAGCGCGAGCAGCCCGAACAGCGGGAAGCGATAGAGCGGCGTCTCTTCGCGCGGCTTGTCCGCGAGAGACAGCAGGAAGCGATCGGGGATCAGCGCGTCCTCGATCACCATGTCGTGGCTCCCCGTGCCTCGCAGCCCCGCGGCGCTCCACGTGTCGACGATCTTCGTGTCCGCCGCGCGCACGATGCCCTGCATCATCGCGCCGTCGTCCGTCACGAATCCGACCAGCCGCCAGTCGCTGTGATCGCAGCCGCTCGCGAACGACCAGCGGCCCTTCACACGCACGCCGCCCGCCTCGCGCACGCCCTTGCCCATCGGCGCGAACACACCGCAGGCCACCGTCATCGGATCGGCGAACATCTCGCGCGCGCTCTCGATCGGCAGAAAGCCGGCGACGAGGCTCGTCGTCGCGTGGATGCCGGCGCACCACCCGGCGGCCGAGTCGGCTGTCGCGATCGCCTCGATCGCTTCGATCATCTCGCGCGGCGTGTGCTCGGGCCCGCCGACGGATCGCGGGACGGCCATGCGGAACGCGCCGGTGCGTGCGAGAGCCTTCACGACGTCTGGGCCGAGCGTGCGCTCGGCTTCGATCCGCGGGCCGTTCGCGCGGAGCATCGGCATCAGCTCACGAATCGCGGAGAGGAGGTCTTTGCTCATCCGGCGGACGATAGCGCGAGCTTCCAGCGTTGGTTTCCGAACAATTGACGCGGGAACCCAGGAGGTCAGGAACCCAGGAGAAGATCTCTCTTGGGTTCCTGACCTCCTGGGTTCCCGCGTAAAATTTCCGAACGACGGCTACGCTGGCGCGATGACGCGTCGCCGCAAGATCGCGCTGGGCTGCCTCGGCGCGCTCGTCCTCCTGGTCTCCGCGATGGGCGGCGGTGCCGCGTACGTCACGCGCCCCGATCCGCGCTTCGCGCATGCGATCTCGATCGAGCGCGACTCCGTGTACCAAGATCCCGCGCTGCTCGCGCGGGCCTGGGCGCTGCCGGCGGCGCGTCTCTATCGCCCGCACTTCGAGTCGCAGGGCAACGGCAGCTTCTGCGGGCCGACCAGCGTCGTCGACGTCGTGCGATCGACCGGTGGCGAGCTCGATCAAGCGCACGTGCTCGACGGCAGCGGCATCCGCACCTGGCTCGGCTTCTTGCCGGGCGGCATCACGATCGAGCAGGTCGCGCGCCTCGCGCAGCGCCGCTATCCGGATCGCTCGGTGACGGTGCACCGCGATCTCGATCTCGACGCGCTCCGCGAGATCGCGCGCCGCGCCGACGATCCGGATCTTCGCTTCATCGCCAACTTCCACCGCGGCCCGCTCTTCGCGCGCGGCGGCGGACACCACTCGCCGATCGGCGGCTACCTCGAGGACGAAGACCTCGTGTTCGTCCTCGACGTGAACCACGACTACGGCCCGTGGCTCGCCCACACCGAGCGACTGCTCGAAGCGATGAACGTGATCGATCCGGCGACGGGCGACACGCGCGGCGTCGTCGCGATCGAGTGATCTACGCAAACGTTGCGCGACCGGGCATCCGTTGCGGTGGGCTCGCGCAGTGCGTCATTCGAATCCATCGAGAAAACAGCCTGGATCGCGGTTTGCGTAGCGGCCGCAGCTTCGATTTTCGTTTGGGAGGGATCCGAATCATGAACGCTCGCACCTTCGCGCGGCTCGGGCCGACGCTCGCCTTCACGCTCGCCTGCACCACGCTCGCCCTGCCCGGATGCGATTGCGCGGGCAACACGACGACGAACGGAACCGACGCCGGTGACACCGGGCCGCAGCCCGACGGAGGACCGCCGCGCGACACCGGGCCCGACACGGGTGCTCGCGATGGAGGCCCCGACACTGCGGTCGATGCAGCGATCGATGCGTTCCGTGCCGTCGACGGCGGCATGTGCAGCAACCCCGAGACGTGCAACGGGATGGACGACGACTGCGACGGCACCGTCGACGAGAACATCGCCGTGAGCTGCGGCAGCAACGTCGGCATCTGTCGCGCGGGCACGCAGAGCTGCGCGTCGGGAACGCTCGGCACGTGCACCGGCGGCGTCACCGCGATGGCCGCCGAGATCTGCGGCAACGGCATGGACGACGACTGCGACGGCACGATCGACAACGGATGCACGTGCGCGATGGGCGCGACGCAGAGCTGCGGCAGCGGCGTCGGCGAGTGTCGACGCGGCACGCAGACGTGCACGGCCGGCGCGTGGGGGACGTGCGTCGGCGAGGTCGTGCCGACCGCCGAGCTCTGCGACGGTCTCGACAACAACTGCGACGGCATGATCGACGAGCTCTTCCCGGGCCTCGGCGGCGCGTGCGACGGCCCCGACTCGGACATGTGCAACGAGGGCATGATCTCGTGCTCGGCCGATCACCACAGCGCGATCTGCGACGACAACACGGGCGACAACGTCGAGACGTGCAACGGCATCGACGACAACTGCAACGGCGTCGTGGACGAGGGCTGCTCGTGCACGAACGGCGCGACGCAGATGTGCGGGATGATGATGGGCGTCTGCACGATCGGCATGCAGACGTGCACGGCGGGTGCGTGGGGCGCGTGCAGCGGCGTCGGCCCGAGCATGGAGTCGTGCAACGGTCTCGACGACAACTGCGATGGGC
>CAYSCF010000430.1:0-5270 GCA_964429305.1 uncultured Sandaracinaceae bacterium
CTCGGCCGCGGCGCCACTCACGAGCGCGATGCGGTGCTGCATGCTGCGCACGGCCAGTCGCAGCGAACGGTTCACGTCCGCTTCGTGGCGGCGCAGCTCGCCGACGACGCGCTCGACCGCCGCGTCGTCTCGCCCGCGATCGAGCGCCTCGAAGAGCGGCTCGTCCGACTCCCACAGCGCCTCGATCGACTCGAGCGAGCGGCGCACCTCGACGAGCACGACCCGATCGTCGTCGCTCGCGAGCCCCTCCGCGCGTTGCACGTGCGCGATGACCTCGCGCAGTCGCCCGTGTCGCGTGCGCCGGTGCTGCGCCATGTAGAGCATCGCCGAGGGATCGCGCTCACCTGCGCGATCGACGTACGTCTCGAACACGCCTTCGTCGGCCTGGATCGGGACGAGCGCCATCGTTACCGGCAGATAGTCCTCGTCGATCAGCGAGAGCGTGCGTGCCGTGCGCTGGTGCTCGCGGACGCTGGCCGCCGACACGATGCCGAACGCGACGATGACGGCGAGGAAGCCGACGAAGATGCGCGTGGGGATGGTCGTTCGCGCGCCGCGCGGAGCGGGCTCGCCGCCGCCTTTCGCGTCGTGCTCGGCCATCGATCCGGAGTCTACCGAGCCCTCACGGTTCGAGCACGAAACCCTCGGCGATCGGCCGACCAGCCGCCTGGTTGGTCAGCGCGGCCGAGAGCCAGGAATGGAACCGCGCGTCCTCGGCGTCGCTCATGCTGTGGCGCTGTCCCGGATAGCCGACGAGCTCCACGTCGTAGCCGCGCGAGCGCAGATCGGTCGCCGTCTCCAGCGCCATCTCGTACGGCACACGCTCGTCGTCGAGGCCGTGCATCCATCGGATGGGCGGTGCGGCTTCCCCCGCTGCGGTGCGGAGCTCCGGCGGAACCCACGCGGCGAGCGGCATCACGAGCCCGAGGTGCGCCGGATGCTGCATCAGCACGGTGAGCGCGAGGATGCCGCCCTGCGAGAAGCCCGCGAGCACGACGGGCCCCGGCGGCGAGAACGTCTGCACGAGCGCATCGACGAGCCCCGCGACCCGGTCGCCCTGCGCGCCCATCGTCGCGACCAGTCCTTCTTCTTCCGCATCGAGCGTGCGCACCGAAGACCACGCGTAGCCATCGCCCCAGACGATGGGCCCGTGAGGCAGAACGATTCGGACTGGGACGGGCAAGTCGCGGTAGGGCCAACGAGGCACGATGGGTCTGTCGCCCAAACCGTGCAGAACCACCACGAGTGGAAGCGGTGCGCACGGGTCGGCGTCTCCGAGAACGACTTCCAGGTACGGCACGGTGGCGAGCTCACCGTCGCGATATTGCGTGCCCTCCCCGACTCGGCTGTAGGTCCCGCACTCCCAAGTGTGTGTGCCTTCGGTCTCGTGATCGTCGCTGGGAAGGGTCGATCCGCTCGCGACGGCGCTGCCGCCGCATCCGGCGCTCGCCAGCGCGAAGGCGAGAACGCACGCGCGAGCGCGTAACGCGCGATGCATCCCAAGGACGCTCGCAGCGCTCGCTCCAACCCAGGACCGCGAGATCTCGTGTGTCACGTCGAACGGACTTGGCTCACAGCGCATCGAACGAATCAAGCATCTATTTTGCACTCACCCGAACGTGATCCCACAATCGAGTGTTCCAGTCTCGCGGAGGAGTTGTTCCGTGCGGCGACGAACCCGGCTCCTGACATCGATCCTCTTGGCTCTCGCGACCACTTCGGTGATCGCCGATGGAGCCTTCGCGCAAGGTCCCAGGGCCGAGAGTGAGGACGACGTCCTGTGGACGCCGATCGAAGCGGGCGAGCCGATGTGCGTCGACACCGTGTCCTCGCACCTCGGCGTGCCGCACGAGACGCCGAGTGCGCCGAGCGTGGTGCTCGATGCAACGTCGTTCGCGGATGGTGCCGCGGCGCTCGATCGCTATCGCGCGCATCTCGCCGCGGGTGATCTCGCTTCGGCTGCGGTGTCGCTCGAGACGGCTCGTGTCAGCGCGCCGCAGCTCGCCGATCGCTTCGCGTTGATGCGCGGGGATCTCGAGATGCAGAGGGGCCCGACGCGGGCATCGTGCGCGTTCTACGACGCAGCGACCGAGAGCCCCTTGCCCGCCATCGCCGCGCGTGCGCGTGTGGGCCGCGTCCGCTGCCTGCTCGCGACCGATGATCGCCACGCCGAAGAGAAGCTCGCCGCGCTGACGCGTCGCTATCGCGATCTGCCCGAAGCGCGCGTGCTCGAGCTCGATCACGCGGCGTATCTCGTACGTCGCGGCTCGTTTCGCGAGGCCGTCGCGATCTACGACGCGATGGATCGCCAGGTGCCAGGCTCGCCGGAGGCCGCGCGCGCACGCGACGCGCTCGTCGAGCTGGCCGAAGCAGGACATCCGCGGCCCACGATGTCCGCGCTCGCGGAGATCGATCGCCTCGAGACCCTCGCGCGTTCGGGCCCGCCGGATCTCGCGCGCGCGGAGGCCGAGCGTCTCCACGCGCTCACGCTCGATCGACACGCATCCTCGCGCGTCACGCTCGTGCTCGCGCGTCTAGCGCGCGTGGAAGGTCGCTTCGACGACGCCGCCATGTTGATCCGCGAGGCGCGCTCGCTCGATCCTTCCGTCGGCGACGATCCGGAAGCGGTCGCCGCGCAGGCGACGGATCTCGCCGAGGTGGCCCACGGCCGAGAGCAGCAGGCCGCGCGCGACGAGCTGCGACGCCTGGGTTGGGTCGGCCCTTCCCTGCGCCGAACGAACTCGGTTCGTCTCGTGTCCATGCTGCGCATCGCCGCGCGCGCCGGCCTGCGCGAGGAGAGCACGACGCTCGCGACGGAGCTCGCGAGCCGCACGACCGCGCTCTGCCCGACGCGCTTCGACGCGGCGATCCTCGCGAGCGGCACGGCGGGCGACGAGTCGGTCGTCTCGCTCCTGGATCCCTGCACGAGCGGCGAGACCACGCGTGCGCTCGCCTCGCGCTATCACCGCGCACGCGCGCTCGAGCGGCTCGGACGGTCGGCCGACGCCGAAGTGGAGCTCCAGGCCGTCGCCGATCAGGCCGACTCCGTCGACACTCGCATCTACGGCGTGCTCGCGCAGGCCCGACTCGAAGCGGCGCATCCGACGTCGCCGCCCGCGCCGCTCGCGATCGCCACGGACGACGACGCGAAAGAAGACGTCGCGATCGATCCGCCGCCGTCCTTCGATGCGATTGCGGCGCTCGCGGATCTCGCGTCGCGCCACCCGGAGCTGCCGTGGATCGGCCGCGCGCACGACACGCTCGCCCTCGGTGACGCCGCAGGGGCTTCCGAGGAGCTCTTCACGGCCTACGCGGCGTGGGCGGAGTCGCTCGGGCACTCGCCGCTGCGTGCCGGAGTCGAAGCGGTCTATCGCAACGCGTCTGCGCCGCGTGTGCCGACATCCATGGAGCAACATCGCCTGCGCCGCGCGCTCTCGGATCAGGATCGCCGCATGCTGGCCGATGCCGCCGCGGCGATCGGCGACGCGGGCCTGGCGATTCGCTTCGATCCGTCGCGTGCCGGCGCGCACCCGCGCCCGTACGAGGCCGCCGTCGAGGCCGCCGCCGCGCGCCACGGCATGGATCCGAATCTCCTCTTCGCCGTGATGCGCGTGGAGAGCGTCTACAACCCGCGCATCGTCTCGTACGCGGGCGCGATCGGTCTCTTGCAGATCATGCCGCGCACGGGCCGGCTCATCGCGCACAACATGGGCAACGATCTGTTCACGGTCGACGACCTGCTCGACCCCGCGACGAACATCGAGATGGCGGCCTGGTACCTCTCGTCGCTCATCGAGCGCTTCCAAGGACGTCTGCCGCTCGCGATCGCCGCGTACAACGGCGGCCCGCACAACGTGCGTCGCTGGATCGCCGATCACGGCAGCGCGATGCCGATCGACGCGCTCTGCGAAGAGATCCCGTTCGAGCAGACGCATCGCTACGTGCGCCGCGTGCTCTCGCACTACGCGGCCTATCGACAGGAAGCGGGCTTGCCGCCGGCGACGCTCGATCTCGATTCTCCGGTGCTCTCCGCGGACACGATGGCGTTCTGATCGCTCCGCGCGAGCGTGCTGCCGATGAGCACGCCGCCTGCGACGTACGTGCCCGTGTCCGAGACCGGCAGGATGTCGTAGGTCGCGTCGAACGCGTACGGGATCGTCTCGACCGAGAGGATGCGGACTCCATCGAGGAGCGCGCCCGGCACGAGATCGACGAACCGTCGACCATCCGCGGTCGGATGTCCCGGGCTGATCTCGAGCATGCGCATCGTCTCGAGCGTCACGCGAACGACCGCGTGCACGCGCACGGGGTTGCGAACCACGCGAGAGAGCGGCACGTCCCGCAGCGCGCCCCGGTCGAGGCTCCACACGTGGTCGCCGACGCGAAGCTCGGCGATGGCGCGCTCGCCGCTCGGTGTCGCGATCGGCGTGTCGGGCGACGCACAGAGACGAGCGCAGTCGATGCTGGCCGCGCAGTGGTTCGCGAGCGTGAAGTTGGCCACGCAGTGGGGTGCCGCGGGATCGGTGCAGTCACCGTCACCCATGCACATCGCTCCGTAGTGGCAACACTCGGGGGAACCGGCCGGCGTACATCCCGCATCGTGACCGACATCCGAAGACGCGGGCGCATCGCTCGCGCCCGCATCGATCGCACGCTCGTGCACGAGATAGCAGCCGCTCGCGCCGAGCCCGACGAGCGTCGCGATCGCGCGCGCGAGCCAGCTGTTCTTGCCCCAGTGCGACATGCCGCTGACAGATTGTGTCGCTCGGGCGCTCGCCACGCTACGGGTCGCCCCGCGCATACTCTCACGTTGAACGACGCGATCGGTTTCGTTAGAAGCGCGTACGCCATGACCGAGACGCCGAACGCATTCGATCCTTCGTCCATCGTCGCCGCCGAGCTGAATCTTCCGCTGCGCGGCGTGGCCGCCGTCGTGAAGCTGCTCGCCGAGGGCGCGACGATTCCGTTCGTCGCGCGCTACCGGAAGGAAGTGACGGGCGGTCTCGACGAGGTGCAGATCCGCGACATCTCCGAGAAGCGCTCGTACGTGCTCGAGCTCGAGGAGCGTCGCACCGCCGTGCTCGACGAGATCGGCAAGCAGGGCAAGCTCACGGACGAACTGAAGAAGAAGATCCTCGCGTGCACGACCAAGCAGGCGCTCGAAGATCTCTACCTGCCGTACAAGCCCAAGCGTCGCACGCGCGCGATCATCGCGCGGGAGCGCGGCCTCGGTCCGCTCGCGGAGCGTCTTCTCGCCCAGCCGCTCGAGG
>CAYSCF010000431.1:0-5258 GCA_964429305.1 uncultured Sandaracinaceae bacterium
GCTTCGGCGCGGGCGCGTGCGGCCTCGCGATCGGGAGCGGGCGCGTCCTCAGCGGCTTTGATGAGGATGTGGCGCGCGCGGACCTGCGGCTCGAGGTCCGTGTAGCGGTGACGCTGACGCGTGTACTCCTCGTTCACCTCGTCCGTGTGCGCTTCCATCCACGCGCGCACCGCCGGCTCCGACGCATCGACGCGGTCCTGGTAGTACGACTCGCGGAACTGCGCGTAGCGGAGCTTCGCGCGCTCGGTGTCGCGCACGTATTGGTCGTGGATCTCTTCGGCCGTGATCGTCGCCTGGGCCGCGACGGCCTCGCGCATGCGGACGGCGAGACGCTCGCGGACCTGCCAGTGCGTGAACTCGTCCGAGCTGCGACGCAGGTGGTTGTTGATGTAGCGGCGGACGTTCTTGCTCGAGAAGTCCCCACCGTCGTCGGTGAAGTCGATCGCCGGCAGCGCCGGCCCGGGGTAGCCCGGCGGCGCGTCGACCGGCGGGTTCCGGTAGATGACGCCCGTCTCGACGAACTCGTTCATCACCTCGGTCGGATCGACCGCGAACCCGATGCGCTCGGCCTCGTGCGCGAGCAGCTCGCGCTCGACCAGGCCATCGAGCGTCAGCTCGCGCAGGCGCAGCGTGCGGGCCTGCTTGGTCGGGTACTGCGAGAAGTTCGTGACCGCGTAGGACGCGCGGAAGTCACCCTCGGTGATCGTCTCTCCGTACACGCGCGCCGCGAAGTGCGTCTGACCGATCGACTCCGTGCAGCCGCGCGCCTGAGGGCCGCCGAACTGGAGGATGAAGACGGCGCTCAGGGCGAGCACGATGAGGAGGAGGACGACCGTCTGGAAACGCTGCTGAATGAGCTCGAGCATGGGCTGGCCTGTCTCCGGCGGATTCCGCGCGAAAAGCGCGCAGTTTCGCCCGAAGGGCGCGAACCCTAGCCGGGGGGTAACGCCGTCGCAAGTCCGGAAAAGCCCTGTCCGCCCGCGAAGCCGGGAACGTTCAATTGCGGACGGTGCAGTCGACCGTGACTTGGACGCGCTCGCTCTGCGTGGTGGATCCGAGGCTCAGGAGCGCGGCGCGCGCACCCCAGCTCGGGCCCGCGATCTGACAGAAGCCCGTGGTCGACAGGATCGCGTCGCCGCGGCGGCACTCGAGCGTGCGGACCTCCGACCAGTGATCCCCGTCGACCGCGGCACGCGTCGGAACGCTGACCGAGCACGCCCAGCCCGTCTCCGCCGGCAGCGTGACCGGCGTGGCCGTCGCGTCCACGGCTGATCGATGCGACGACGCCTCGCCGTAGGCCGACACGAACACGCTCCAGTCGATGACGGTCCCCGCCATCGGGATCGCGTGCGGCGGTGGGGGCGGCGGCGTGCGCCGGTGGCCGCCCTGCGCGAGCGCGAGGCTGCTCGTGGCGAGCAACAACGTGGCGATGGCGATGCGCGTCCTCATGGTCCCTCGCGATCGACGGAGCGTCCGCGGCCCCGCTTCGACGAGTGGGGTATAGCGCACTCGTGGAACGACCGGACGATCGAGCCATCGATGCCGCCGTGGACGCTGCCTTCGAGCGCGAGCAGGTGCCGCTTCTCGCCACGCTCGTCGAGCAACCGAGCTGCAGCCGCGAGCCCGAGGACGTGGAGGCGGCATTCGCGATCCTGGATGCCGCGTGCGTCTCCAGCGGGCTCGCGATCACGCGCCACGCGGATCCCGCGGTCGCGGCCCATCGCGTGTACTCGAGCTGTGCGGGCGACGCGCAGGCGATCGCGCTCGTCGGCCATCTCGACACCGTCTTTCCGCGCGCGATGGGGTTCTCCGGCTTCCGACGCGAAGGCGATGTCGCCCGCGGTCCGGGTGTGCTCGACATGAAGTCGGGCGTCACCTCGATGCTCTTCGCCGTTCGCGCCCTGCAGTCGGTCGGTGCACGCGTCCCGGCGCTGCGCATCGTCGTCGTGAGCGACGAGGAGATCGGATCGCCGTCGAGCCGTGCGCTCTTCCAGACCCTCGCGCCGAAGACGAGCGCCGCGTTGGTCTTCGAGGCCGGTCGCGAGCAGGACCGCATCGTCACGCGTCGCAAGGGTGGCGGGCTCTATTCGATCGAGGCGCGCGGCGTCGCGGCGCACGCGGGCAATCGCTATCTGGACGGCACGAACGCGATCGTCGCGCTCGCGCTCGCGTTGCCGCGCATCGAGGCGCTCGGCGATCTCGCGCTCGGCACCACGGTGAGCGTCGGCCTGATCGAGGGCGGCACCGCGAAGAACACGGTGCCCGATCACGCCATCGCCCATCTCGACGCGCGCTACGAGACGATGGCCGAGGTCGCACGCCTCGAGAGCGCGATGCGCGCGCTGCTGGCCGATCCGTTCGCCGCGCTCGACGAGACGATCGCGCCGGCACGACTGCGAAAGGCGACGCTGCGTCTCGAGGGGGGCGTCACGCGCCCGCCGATGGAGCCGATCGCCGCGACTTGCCGTCTGCTCGATGCGTACGCGGTGGCTGCGCGCGCCGTGGGCCTCGGCGCGGACGAAGCGCCGCTCCAGGGAGGCGGCTCCGACGCGAACCTGCTCGCCTCTTTCGGCGTGCCGTGCATCGATGGCCTCGGCCCGTACGGTCAGTACTTCCACGAGACGCGCGAGTGGTGCAGTCTGGCTTCGCTCGCCAAGCGCACCAAGGCGCTCGCGCGCTTCCTCGCGAACGCGGTTTGAAGCTCCGAGGGAAGGTGGGGATCGCTCGCGAGAGTGGGTGTGGGCGTGCCGCGCCGAGAGCGTGGTGCGCTTGCCACGCGCCCGCGGGAGAAGCGGCCGCATTTGCCGTATCCATCGGGACGGCAGGCCGATTGCGACGAGGGGCAGTGCTCGCGGATGCGGGCCGAAGAGGGAGATACGATCATGAAGAAGAATCTGGCGGCGGCTCTGGTGGGTCTCTTGGTCCTGGCGCTCGGCGCGACGGCGTTCGCGCAAGAGGCGGCGAGCGGCGTGACGACGACCGAGGTCGTCGCGGCGCACGGGTTCGAGCACGGACGCGCAATCGATCCGGGCACCACGTTCACGCAGGCGGACGGCCGCATCTTCATCGCGATCGCGGTGCAGAACGACACGGGCACGGAGCAGGAGATCACCGTGCAGTTCCAGCACGCGGATCAGCCCGTCGGGAGCGGCACGGGCAGCACGCATCTGACGGTCCCCTCGCAGCACCGCCCGTATCACACGGTCGCACGGACCGGTGCGCGTCCGGGCCAGTGGCGCGCGGTGGTGCGCGACGCCGGCGGCAACGTGATCGGTCAGGTCGAGTTCACCGTTTCCTGATCCCGCGCTGGATCGCTCGGGGCCCTCTCGCCGATCGCGGTGGGAGGGCTCTATAGTTGCCGCTCTGCGCACCGTTCACGTACCGCCCGAGCTCGAAGCGCCGTTCCGCGCAGCGGAAGATCTCGTCTCTCGGTACTTCGCCGAGATGCGCATGGATCCCACGCGCGGGACCATCGAGATCTCCGGCGAGCGCTACGTGCTCGTGCGCGCGGCCTCCCTCTCGGTCGAATTCTTCTCGCTCGTCGGCGATCTCTTCGGCGCGGGTCGCGAGAAGGAAGCCGACGAGTTCGCGCGAAACATCCTGTTCGACCTCGCGCACGCGATCGGCAAGTCGGACGCGCAGAACTTCCACACGAAGATGCACGTCGACGATCCGACGGCGCGATTGGCCGCCGGTCCGGTCCATTTCTCGCACACGGGCTGGGCGTTCGTGGACATCGCGCCCGGCTCGGCGCCCGACGACGAAGACTACTACCTGATCTACGATCACCCGTACTCGTTCGAGTCCGACGCGTGGATCCGTGCGGGCAAGGAGCGCCGCGCGCCCGTCTGCATCATGAACGCCGGCTACTCGTCGGGATGGTGCGAGGCGAGCTTCGGCATCGAGCTCGTCGCGACCGAGGTCGAGTGTCGAGCGTGTGGCGATGCGCACTGTCGCTTCATCATGGCGCCGCCCTCGCGCATCGAAGCGCGCCTCGAGCAGCATCGTCGATCGACGCCGCCGAAGGGCATCGCTCGCGACTCGATCGCGATCCCTGATTTCTTCTCGCGCAAGCGCGTCGAAGAAGAGCTGCGGCGCGCGCACGAGGAGCTCGAGCAGCGCGTCGAGGAGCGCGCCGGCGAGCTGCGCGAGTCGAACGACAAGCTGCGCCGCGAGATGGCCGAGCGCGCGCGCGTCGAGCAGCAGCTGCGCCAGACGCACAAGCTCGAGGCGATCGGAAGGCTCGCTGGCGGCGTCGCGCACGACTTCAACACGCTGCTCGGAGTGATCCTCGGCAATGCCGGCATGCTCGCGCGCAAGCTCGGTGCGGACGACGAGGCGCGCTCGCTCCTCGACGCGATCATCGAAGCGAGTGGGCAGGCCGCCGGCCTCACGCGACAGCTGCTCGCTTTCTCGCGCGCCGGTCCACGTGGCGGCGACGTCCAGGACGTGAACCGCCTCGCGCTCGAGCTCACGCGCTTGCTCGGTCGCGTGATCGGCGAGGACATCGAGCTCGTGACGCATCTCGCGAGCGACGTCGGCGGCGTGCAGCTCGATCGCGTCTACCTCGAGCAGGTGCTGATGAACCTCGTCGTCAACGCGCGCGACGCGATGCCCGAGGGCGGCCGCCTCGTGATCGAAACGCGGCGTGTGGACGTCGACGCCGCGCTCGCGACGGAGCTCGGCGGCGTGCAGCCTGGCCCGTACGTGATGATCTCGGTGACCGACGCAGGCGTGGGCATGAGCGAGGACGTCGCAGCGCGCATCTTCGAGCCGTACTTCACGACGAAGGAGCCGAGCTCGGGCACGGGGCTCGGTCTGTCGACCGTCTACGGCATCGTCACGGGCGCTGGCGGCGGCGTGATCGTGCGAACGCGCCGGGGCCACGGCTCGACGTTCGAGATCCATCTGCCCGCGACGCGCACGGAGAGTCGCGCCACGACGGCGAGCGGCGAGCTCCGCGTCGGCTCGCGCGGCGAGACCCTGCTCGTCGTCGAGGACCAAGAGGCGCTGCGCTCGATCGTCGTACGCGCGCTCCGGGCCGAGGGCTACCAGGTGCTCGAGGCCGCCACCGCTGCGCACGCGATGGAGCTCGCGGGCTCGAGCGAGCGCGTGATCCAGCTCTTGCTCACCGACGTGGTCATGCCGCTGATGAGCGGCCCGCGGCTCGCGCTACGCTTGCTCGCGGCGCGCCCTGACCTGCGCGTGCTCTATATGTCGGGCTATCCGCAGGGAACGACGACGCAGAGCGTGGAGCT
>CAYSCF010000432.1:0-5239 GCA_964429305.1 uncultured Sandaracinaceae bacterium
GACGCGCTCTCCGCGATGGCGCGTATCGGATCACGCACGGGCTATCGGCCGCTCCGTCTCGCGCTCGGCACCATCCGCCCGATCCTCGCGTACCCCGACTTCGATCACTTCGCGGGTGTCGCGCTGCACGCGCTGACCGATCTTCCCGACGACCTTCCCGGCGGCATGGGCGACGGTGACGCCGCGCCGCAGCTCGCGAACGTCGAGGCCGCGCTCTCCTTGTATCTGGCATCGCTGCAGCCAGCGGCGCCGCTGCCCACGGGTCAGCAGTCGACGCTCGAGCTCGCGCGCGAGCTGATGTTCACGCAGAACGCCGCCTTCGGCGCGGCCGGTGGCCCCTCCCGCTACGTCGTGCTCCGCGACACGCGCGGCATCGCGATGCCCGTCGGTGGCGTCGTGGGCGCGCCCTTCGTCGACATGAACGGCGACGGCCTGGCCGACATCGACGATCTCGGCCGCTTCGTCGATGCGAGCGGCGCGCTGCTCACCATCGCCCATCCGTTCGCCGAGCGGAACGAGGGCGCCATCCCGCGCGACTCCGGTGGCCGCGCGCTCACGAGCTCCGGCGCGCAGATCTACGACTACCTGAACGCCGATCAGTCGATGCTCGCGGGCGTCGTGCGCGAAGGCGTGCCGTGGTTCCGCGGGACGCACCCCGTGATGCTCGACCTCTCGCACGGCCTTCCCGTGCTGCTCGGCTCTGCGGCGATGCAGACGCACCACTACGGCATGGCGACGCTCTCGTATCCGGGCTTCGACACGAGCCACAGCTCGGCGGTCGACGTCGTCTACGGCATGGCGTCGATCCTCGCGCTGCCGTCGACCGAGCCGCTGCTCCACGCGACCGAGATGCTGCTGACCGATCACGAGGGCGATGCGGCCGGCGTGGTCGACTCGGCGCACTATCTCCTCGATCGCAGCGACATGTATCCCGACGCGGCGTTCGCCCAGCCGAACGGATTCTGGGACGACATGATCGACGTCGGCGTCGCGATGGCGCACCGGCCCGGCATGCTCGAGGCGGTCATCCGCAGCTTCGCCGATCCGCAATCGGCGCAGCTCGGCGACATCTACGGCGGCCTCATGCGGCACCGCGATCGCATCGACTACGATCCGGCGAACCTCAACGGCACGCCGATCGGCTTCCCGCTCGACGAGGCGGTGGATCGCACGATGCCCGACGTCGACGGCAACGAGAGCCTCTTCGAGCGCTCCATCGCGCTCATCGACGGTCTCAACGGCGTCGAAGTCTGCAACCGCGAGGGCGCGGTGCTCCACATCAGCGTCATCGGCCTGCACCTCACTTGGCCGCTCATCGGCAGCTATCACCGCTGCGAGCTGATGCGCATCCCGAACGTCGCGGAGGCGTACTCGGAGGCGATCCTCGGGCGCTACACGCTGCCGATCGCCGACTCGACGCTGAACTCGATCATGAGCGCGCTCGGCGCCGTGGGGATCAACCCGGACGACGTGCTCGAGCAGTCGTCGGGCATCCACGGCCTCACGCGGCACCCGACGCCGCAGGCGCTCAACCGTCTCGTGTTCTGGGGAACGCAGCTGAACGCGAGCGGGCAGCCGAACAGTCTCTTCGTGCACGACCTCATCGATCCGGTGCTCGATCGCCACGGACAGGACGTCGTCGCCACCTATCACGGGACGATCTTCGCGTGGGAGCAGCCGGGCTTCTACGAGGGCATGACGCCGCTCTTGACGGTGCTGCACGACCCGCGTTGGATGACGGATGGCGACGGCCAGTACGCGTTCGGTCGCTTGCTCGGCACGATCTACGGCCACTGGCCGACGCGGCAGCACTGGCACACGGTCCACACGCCGGGCGCGCCCACGTACAACGCCCAAGACGACGGGCGTAGCTACGAAGAGCTGCTCGCTGACGGATTCGTCGAAGGGCGTCTCGTGCGCAACCTGCAGACGGCGTCGGCCACGCTCGACGGCATCACGATCGGCGGCGCCGACGGCCTGTCGATCCTCGCGTCGGCGGCCGAAGAGATCATCGACCCCGCGCGCAACGCGGGCCTGACGAGCCGCAGCGGCGCGACGCAGTACATGTCGAACGACGGCTCGCGGATGATGGGCGTCTCGCCGATGCAGCTCGTGCTCGAGGGCCTTCGCAACGCCGATCACGCCTGGGCCGCGGCCGATCCGATGCGCAGCGACGCCTTCCATCGCGGTCGCAACGCGCTCACGCTCCAGCTGCTGGACACCGACCCGCTCGGCACGAGCTTCCAGTTCCACGATCAGCGCGGGCGCGCGCTCGTGCTCGCGCTGCTGCCTTTCCTGCGCGGCCGCATCAACGCGCACCAGGCCGACGGAACGCTCACGCAGTGGTCGCACGATCTGCCGAACGACACGGCCGACACCATCGCGGGACCGATCGTCGGTGGCCTCGTGAACCTGCTCGACGCGATCCAAGCCGACCCCGACGCGCGCGATGCGCTGATGGCGCTCATCGCATATCTCGTCGACGAGTCGAGCGACAACGACGCGTTCCTCGCCACGCTCTACGCGGGCGCCGATCTCTTGCAGGTCTTCGGCGACGACCACGACATCGTTCCGATCGCGCACGCGCTCTCCGGCGCGCTCGCACCGAACGCGAGTGATCTCGCGACGGGCATGGCGACGGGCGCGCCGAATGTGGCCGGCTCGGTGGCGAGCGACTCGCTCGGCCTCGTGCGCGAGCTGCAGGGCGTCGACGATCGACACGTGCTGCATCGCTTGCTCGCGAACCTCGTCGCGCTGCCCGCCGACGGAAGCGAAGAGACGCCGCTCGAGGTGATCCTCGACGTGATGTCGCAGATCAATCGCACGCATCCCGGCGACACGAGCGACTACACGGCGGGCGACTACCGCACCGCGCTGGGCCAGGGCACGAGCTTCATGCGCGACGATCGGCGCGGGCTCGAGCGTCTCTACGACGTGCTCCAGCACCGCGTGTGCTTCACCGAGCAGGACGACACGTGCGACGTGCTCGGGCAGCTACGCGGCGTCGAGAGCGACCTCTGCGGCCGCGGCAACTGCGAGTGCGTCCAGATCAGCGACGGCACGCAGCGTTGGTCCTGCGACATCCTTCATTGAACGCGGCTGGGGCCATGAAACAAGTTCTCTCGCTGTCTGCGCTGGCAGTCCTGGCTTCGTTCGTCCTCGCGCCGTCCTCGGCGAGCGCGGGTGGGTTCTATCTCCTCGATCGCGGCACGCGCGCCATGGGGCGAGGCGGCGCATTCGTGGCAGGAGCCGACGATCCGCAGTCGCTCTGGTACAACCCGGCCGGCGTCGGGTTCTCGGGCAACCAGCTGCTCGTCGACGGGACGATGACGCTCTTCAGCGTCGACTACACGCGCGTCGACAGCGGCGGCATGACGCTGCCGACGGTGCACGGGAACAGCGCGCCGCTGCCGATCCCCACGCTCGCGGGCACGTTCAACCTCGGTCTGCGCAACTTCACGTTCGGCGTCGGGCTCTTCGCGCCGAACGCGGCGCTGATGCAGTACCCGTCGAGCGTGACCGTGAACGGCATGCAGCAGCCCGCGCCGCAGCGCTACTCGCTGCTCAGCATGGACGGCTCGATCATCGCGTCGCTCGCGCTCGGCGTCGCGTGGCGCCCGATCGACGAGCTCTCGATCGGCATCGGCGTGCACGTCGTCTACGGATCGTTCGCGGCGCGCACGACGATGAGCGCGTGCGACGGCGTGACGTGCTCGTTCCCGGAAGATCCGGACTACGACGCGGTCGCGCAGCTCACGCTCAACCCGGCGTTCAGCGCGATCGCGACGCTCGGCGCGACGTACGACGCGGGCCCGGTGCGCTTCGGCCTCTCGGTGATGACGCCGTACGCGCTCACCGGCACCGCGCAGATCCAGGTGCGCGTGCCGAGCGCCGCCACGTTCAACGGCGCGTTCGTGCGCACGCGCGAGGGCAGCTGCGCCGGCGTCACCGATCAAGAGATCCAGTCGCAGATCGCCGCCGGCGGATCGTCGCCGTGTCAGAGCACGCGCGCCGACATCAACGTGAACTTCCCGTGGGTCGTGCGCTTCGGCGTGCAGCTCGAGGCGATCGAGAACCTCAACCTCGAGCTCGCCGTCGTGTGGGAGACGTGGTCGCTCGAGCAGCAGGTCTCGGTCAGCCCGCGCGACGTGTGGTTCGCCAACGCGCTCGGCGGAGGCCTGCAGTACCAGGTCGGCCCGCTCTCGATCCCGCGCAACATGCGCGACACGGTCAGCGTGCGCCTCGGAGGCGAGTACACGGTCGACAACCGCGTGCAGATCCGGCTCGGCGGATACTTCGAGACCGGCGCGTTCACCGATCAGTGGCTGCAGGCGCTGACGATCGACTCGGACAAGCTCGTCGTGACCGGCGGCGTGGGCATCCGGCTCGACGCGGGCTTCTGGCTCGACGTGCTCGTCGGCTACGCGCACCTGTTCCCGCGCAACGTCACGAACAGCTCGGTGCCGCAGCCGAACCCGATCCGTCCGCCCGCGACGACGATGGATCCGACGATGCGCAGCCCCGGCGATCCGACGTTCATCGGCAACGGGACGTACAACACGACGGCGCCGTTCTTCGGTCTCGGCCTGCGCTGGATCACGGACTACCAGTCGCCCGCGAGCGCGCCGACGCCGGAAGAGCCCGCGCTAGAGGCGGATGCGCCAGAGACGACGATCGAGGTCGAGCCTGCGCCGACGGACGTCGCGCCGGCGCCCGAGCCCGCGCCGGAAGAGCTCGCACCGCCGGCGCCCGAGCCCGAGGCGACGCCGCAAGAGTCGCCGACGCGCGGCCGTCGCGCGCGTCCCACGCGGCGTCGGCGCCCGCGATGAACGACGAGCGCGCGGCGACGCACGAGGTCGCGCGCACCCTCCTCGCCTGGATCGGGATCGCGCTGCCGTTCGCGATCGGATGCGTGGTCGGCGATCGATCGCGCGATCTGCCGCTCGAGCCCCGCTATGCGGTGGTCACCGCGGTGGCGTGCGCGATCGCGCTGGCGATGTTCGCGCAGAGCGCGTCGCCTCGAGCGCGGCGGTACGTGCCTCTGCTCCTCGTGCCGGCGACCATCCACGTCTTGTTGCCGATGTCGGCCGCCGCGATGGCGCTCGACGTGACTGCGCTGCTCGGCATCGCGCTCGCGATCGCGATCCGCGCCTCTCGCCGCATCCGCGCCACTCCACCGTCGCGTGCGCGCACGCTCGCGCTCGTCGCGCTGATCTCCTTCGCGCCCGGCCCGCTCTTC
>CAYSCF010000433.1:0-5223 GCA_964429305.1 uncultured Sandaracinaceae bacterium
CGACCTCTTGAGCCGAGTACTCGAGCATGTCGGCGAAGCGTCGATTGACGAACGTGATGATGCCAGCACCATCGACCGTGCAGATCCCCTCGCTCGTGGTCTCGACGATGCGCCGGTGGCGCTCTTCGCTCACGCGCAGCGCCGCTTGCGCCGTGGCCAACAAGACCGGCGTCTGCGTCTCGGCGTCGACGACGGCGTCGACCTGCCCGGACACGAGCGCAGCGATGGTGGACTGAGCCTCTCGCAGGCGACGGCCGAGCTCGAGCTCCGAGGGCGTCGCGCTCACTTGGCCCCGAGGAGCAAGAGCACCTCGGCCGTGTTGCCCAGATCGCCGATCACGCGCAGCGCGGGCTCTGGCTCGAGCTTGAGGAGTGTCGGCGTGACGATGATCGCGTCCGCCAGCGCGCGGCGCGGATCGGCCAGCATGTCGACGACCTCGAGCGTGTAATGCTCGGCGAAGTGCCCCTCGCAGATCGCTCGGATGTTGGCGTGCGCGCGCGCGGAGTTCGGCGCGTTGCCCGCGACGTAAAGACGGAGGCTCAGCGACCCCTGTCCGGCGCGTCGGGTCGCCACGTCACCTCGCTCCGCTTCGCGGGACGCGGGTAGGGGCACGCTTGGGACGCGCGCGCTTCGGGACGCGCGTCTCCGCGTCGGCGTGCCTCATCTCTCGCAGCACCTCTCGATCGGTGGCGACCAGCTCCTTGGCCGAGCCAGTAGCCTCGGCGAGAAGGGCCATCTCGGCAGCGCGTGCCTCCATCTCGGTCTTGACGACCTGGAGGCGCGCCGCCGCCTCGGCCTGGGCGAGCTGCAGCTGCAGGCGCTTCAGCTCGGACGCGACGCGCATCCTCTTCTTGTTGGCGCGCTCCTCCTGCTCCCATTCCCAGCGAGCGACGCCCATCAGCACTCTTCCCTGCGCGACGAAGACGTCGGTGAGCGTGACACCGTCGTTGGAGAGCTTCAGCTCGCGTACCTGGTTCGAGTGGCCCGTCCCTCGCGCTTTGACGATCGTGAGCGCACGGTTGCGCTCGCCGTCCTGCACCACGTACGAGAGATGGATCCAGGTGTCCGCTATGGTCGAGATGCCCGTGGCGGTGGCCTCGTCGGTCGCGATCCCGTCCATCAGCGAGGTGTTCACGACGGTGATCCGCTCGACCTTGAGGTGATCGAGGAACTGCTGCGCGGAGTCGGCCGATGCGACGTGGGAGAGCTTCGCGGAGAGGGCCGAGAGCGGGTCGATGACCAGACACTGCGGCCGGTGCTCGCGAACGAGCGCCCGCAGCGCCGCGAACTGATCTTCGACGTTGGGGCCGCGGGTGCGCGTCGAGAACATCTTGAGGATCCCCGATTTCTCGTGACGCGCGAGCTGGATGTTGACCGAGCGTAGGTTCCGCACGATTTGAGCGGCTCCCTCGTCGAAGCTGACGTAGAGCGTGCGCTCGCCACGCTGGCATGCGGCGGCGGCGAAGAGCCCGGAGAGCGTGGACTTGGCCGTGCCGGGAGCACCGGAAATGAGGACGTTGCTCCCGCGGTGATACCCACCGGTCAACATGTGGTCGAGACGCGGCAGGCCGGTCGACACGCGCTCGTCCGAGACATCGTAGGTGAGCTCCGTCGGGCCACGATTGGTGAGCTCGAAGCCCTGGTCGGAGAGGGTGATGGGAAACTCGTCGCCCGCGAAGCCGGACCCGCGGTACTTCATCACGCGAAGGTTCCGGAAGGCCGAGCCATCCGTGACCTGGTGCCGGAGCACCACGACGCAATCCACCATGAACTGCTGGAAGTTGTGACGTAGGTCCTGGCCGGCTTCGCCCGCCTTCTGGGTGATGATCCCGGTGAGCCCCGTCTTGTGAAGCCAGTCTCGGATGCGATAGAGTTCTCGACGCTCCGCGGCCGGGTCGTCCAGCAGGGTCAACAGGACGTCGATGCCGTCGAACACGATGCGCTTGGCGCGGAGCTGGTGAACCTTCGCCTCGAGCATCGCAAGCATTCCCACCAGATCGAACCCACCTGCCGTGACGGTCTCGGGAGACACGGAGGCATCCAGGAAGAACAACCGTTTCTTCTCTAGCGCGGGAATGTCCCAGCCGAACGTGGCCGCATTGGCGACGATCTGCCGAGTCGTCTCCTCGAACGCGACGAAGATGCCCGACTCCTTGGCGTGCGCGCCGTTGACCAGCGACTGCAGCGCGAAGACGGTCTTGCCACAGCCCGGGCCGCCGATCACGAGCGTGGTTCGTCCGCGCGGGAGGCCTCCCTCGGTGATCTCGTCGAACCCCGTGATGCCCGTCAGGAGCTTGGTCACGGACGGCGTGTTCCGCGTTCGGTACGTGTGCATCCGTTTGCCCCGGGTCGCAGCGAGCAAATCGCGATCCATCGCGCTCACCGCGTTCGGGTGAGATCCGCACCACATCCCGCGTCTCACAGGATGCATGGAATGCCCCACCCAACGTCGCTTCCGGGCCATTGGCCCTGGCGATGTTCTTGCTCGTGGAGACCAGCGTGACCGCCGAAACATCGACCGGACGGCTCGTTCGCGTGCTCGTCGTCGACGACGATCCGCACGTCCTGAGCGCGCTCTCGCGAGGTCTGGTGTCACCGACGATGGAGGTGGTGGGCGCGAGCAGCGGCGCCACGGCCCTGTCGTTGCTGGGCTCGCAACCGTTCGACGTCCTGGTGTCCGACCTGCGAATGCCGGGCATGAGCGGAATGGACCTCGGCGCCGCGCTGCGTCGAATCGCGCCGGATCTGCCAGTCATCTTCATGACGGGGAGCCCGAGCATCGATACAGCGATGCGTGCGTTCGAGCTCAACGCGTTCCGATATCTCCAGAAGCCCGTCGCGACGGCCGCGCTGCGCACGGTGATCGAAGAGGCCGTGCGGCTTCGCGATCTGGCGCGATCGCGTCATCCCGATGCGGAAGGCACCGTCCTCGCCAGCCGAGCGGCGCTGGTCGGCGCCTTCACCCGCGCGCTCGATACGCTCACGATGGTCTACCAACCGATCGTCTCGACCTCGACGCGCGAGACGATCGGCCACGAAGCGCTGATGCGCACGAAGGAGCCGGCGCTTCCTCACCCGGGAGCCGTGCTCGACGCGGCGGAGAAGCTGGGGAGCCTGCACGTGCTCGGACGCGCGACCCGCGCGCGCGTCGCCGAGACGCTCACGCTCCACGCGGACTGCGGCTCGATCTTCGTCAACCTGCACTCCGCCGATCTCGCGGATGCCGAGCTCTACCTCGCCGACTCGCCTCTCGCGCGGTTCGCACCGCGCGTGGTGCTGGAGATCACGGAAAGGGCGACACTCGAGGGCATCACCGACGTCGCGGGACGCATCGCGCGACTGCGCGCGCTCGGCTACCGCATCGCGGTCGACGATCTGGGCGCCGGGTATGCGGGGCTGAACTACTTCGCGAGCCTGAAGCCCGACATCGTGAAGATCGACATGTCGCTCACGCGCAACCTGGACATCGACGTGGTCCGAGCCACGGTCGTTCGCTCGCTCGTGACGCTGTCTCGGGATCTCGGGATGCTCGTGGTCGCGGAGGGCGTGGAGACACGCGGCGAGCGAGATGCGCTGGTCGAGATTGGCTGTCACTACCTTCAGGGGTACTTGCTCGCGCGGCCGGGACCGCCCTTCGTGCAGGTCGCGTGGCCGTGAGACCCGCGGTGTCTGGCAGTGCGCCGAATGGAGAGCCCGAGGAGCTCGCCATCGCGAACGCCGCTCTGCGCGAGAGCGACGCGCGACACCTGAGGCGTGCCCTCGACGCCGAGCAAGCGCTCGCGGCGCTCGCGCGTGGCGAGATCGACGCGGTGATGCTCGACGCGTCCGCGACGCCGCTGCTCTTGCGCACCGCACAGGAACAGCTGGTCAAGAGCGAGCAGCTCTCGCGCGCCATCTTCGATGCCACGCCCGACGCCATGCTGCTCTCGGACGAGACAGGCCAGTACGTCGATGCGAACCGCGCTGCGTTCGCTCTCTCGGGCCTATCGAAGAGCGAGCTGCTCGGACGCAGCATCGCCCAGCTGAGCGTGTCGAAGGATGAGGGTATGTCCGCGCTGCGTACGTTTCGAGAGGAAGGCCGCGTCACCGGTCGCCTTCAGCTCGCGGTTGCCGACGGCGCGCGACGGATCGTGGACTACACCGGCACGTCCGATGCGGCGCCCGGGCTGAGCCTCTGGGTGCTTCGCGACGTCACGGCTCGCGTCGCGGCCGAGGACGCGCTGCGACGTAGCGAAGCGCGATTCCGCGCGGTCATCGAGAAGGGCTCCGACGCGGTGTCGATGCTGGATCGCCACGGGACGACCATCTATCGGAGCCCCGCGGCCGATCACCTGATCGGCCGGTCCGCCGAAGAGATGGCGACGCGATCGTGGATCGAGAACATCCATCCCGAGGATCGCGCAGGCGTCGCGGCGGCGGTGCAACGCGTCGTCGACAGCGGCGGCTCGGATGCGGCGCTCTCGTTTCGCGCGGTCCACCGCGATGGATCGATTCGGTGGATGGAAGGCTCGTGCACGAACCTCCTCGACGACCCCGACGTCGGCGCGCTGGTCGGCAGCTTCCGCGACACCACCCCGCGACGCGCAGCCGAGGAGGCCGTGCGGGAGAGCCGCGACTTGCTGGAAGACGCGCAAGCGATTGCCCACGTGGGGAGCTGGAGCTCCGGCGTCGGCTCCGACGACGTCCTGGTGTGGTCGCGCGAGTGCTACCGCATCTTCGGTGTTCCCGAGGGCACGCCCATCGGCGTCGCGTCGTTCTTCGCGATGGTGCACCCCGACGATCGAGAGGCCGTGCAGAGCGCGACCGTCGCCGCGCGGGACGGCGCGTTCAACTACGAGGTCGAGCACCGAGCGATCCGCCCCGACGGGAGCATCCGGTGGGTTCACGAGCGCGCCGTGATTGAGCTCGACGAAGCGGGGCGGCCGACCTCGATGCGGGGCACCGTCCAAGACGTCACCGAGCGCCACCTCGCGCTCGAGGCGTTGACGCAGAGCGAGGCACGGTTTCGCCTGCTCGCCGACGCCATGCCGCAGATCGTCTGGGTCGCTCTCCCCGACGGGGCGGGCCTCTACTTCAATCAGCGCTGGGTGGAGTACACCGGGCTCTCCGTCGCGGAGAGCTTGGGCAGTCGCTGGACCCAGCCCATCCATCCCGAGGATCGCGAGCGCACGTCGGCCGCGTGGCAGCTCGCGACGTCCACGCTCGGCCCGTACTCCGTCGAGT
>CAYSCF010000434.1:0-5223 GCA_964429305.1 uncultured Sandaracinaceae bacterium
GCGCGGCCCATCGGCGGCTCGACGAGCGAGACCGCCGCTGCGCCCGGCGAGATGGCACGCAAGCGCGGCGCGGCCGAGCGGCTCGCCGATGCCTTGGTGGCGCATACGTCCGCCGACGTGCGCGTGACGGTGCTCGGTCACGTCCAACGGGGCGGCAGCCCGTCGCCGTTCGATCGCATCCTGGCCACGCGCTTCGGTCACGCGGCGGTCGAGCTCGTCGCCCGACGCGACACCGGCAAGATGGTCGCGCTCCGCGACGGGAAGATCATCGCGGTCCCGCTCGCCGCGGCGGCCGCGGGGCAGAGACGCGTCGCGTCCGACACGCCTCTGCTCGAGACCGCGCGCGCGATGGGCGTCGTGCTCGGCGACTGAGCCTCTCGGCTCGCGTCGCGTGCCCGGCGACCGCGCATCGCGACGAGCGCGATCACGACCTGGATCGCTCGAGCTGCGTGCGTAGGTCCGAGAGCAGAAAGGGACCGACCATGACCGACAACCACAGCGCGAGCCTCAAGGGTCGCATCGAAGACATGCGGCGCGATCTCCAGGGCATGCTGGGAGAGAATCGTCTCCAGCGGCATCTGCTCCGGATGGAGCTGCACGATCGCTTCGACGACTTCGAGCGCCGATATGCCGAGCTGCATGCGGCCGTCGGCAAGGCGAGGGCGGAGACCGTCGAGTCACTGCGCACGTCGATCGCCGAGCTGAGGCGGTCGTTCGATGCGATTCGGAGCGAGTCGATGCAGACGCAGCACTCGACCGGAACGCCGGGAGTCGCTGCGCCCGGAATCGCGGGGCCCGCCGCACCACACGCCGAGAAGCCGACGCGTGCGTCTGGCGAGACGGAGTGCTGAGCCCGTGGCGAGTGCAACGCCGATTGCTGGCAAGCCCGGCAAGACCACGTATCGCGTGACGCCGGTCGACGGCGAATGGCTCATCGAGCTCGCGGGCGACAGCGTCCGCGAGCACGCCTTGTACAAGGCCGAGGCCATCGCCCGAGCCCGCGAGCTCGCGCAGCGCGCGCCGAACGGCTCCGTCGCCGTGTTCGGGACGGATGGATCGCTCGAGCAAGAGTTCGACGTCCAGCGAGGCGCCGCGAGCTGACGAGCGTGCTCCTCACCATGCGGCGGCGGGACCGAGGTCGTGCACCTCGGCGAAGCCGAGGCTCTGGAGCAGCTTCGCCGCGCCGCCCGAGCGCACGCCCGACGCGCAGTACACGACGACGGGACGCTTCGGATCGAGCTCGCCGGCGCGTGCGCGGAGCTGCTGAAGCGGGATGTTCTTCGCGCCGGGAATCGCGCCGTTCCTGAACTCGGCTGCCGTCCGCACGTCGAGCAGCAGCGCGCCGGCCGCGACCTTCTCGCGCGCGATCGGGCCCGAGATTCGCTTGCGTGCGGCGAGCACGAACCGAACGACGAAGAACGCGAAGATGGCGGTGGCGATCCAGAACGGAAGATCTCGCACGATGGTCCTTTCGATCAGCGGGCGTCGCCGAAGAGCAGCTCGAGGCCGACGGTCATCAGGAAGGGATCCGGGCCGTCGCTCGATGTGGTCGAGAGCACGTGGGCGAATCGCACGACCGGGCCCATCGTGACCTCGTCGACCAGGAAGCCGAATCCGATGGCAGCCTCGAACGTGGGGCGTGCGAGACCGCTCCACATCGCGATCCCCGCGTCCACCTCGGCCCAGATGCACGAAGCGCGTGACGGCTCTTCCGGGTGCGCGATCCCTCGCGGTCGGAAGCGCAAGCCCCCCATCAGCGAGACGACATACGGCACGTCCGAGCTCGTCTGCGGCTGCAACGTGAGCACGCCTGCGCGCGCTCGCACCAGCGGCATCAGGTAGTTGGTCACCGAGAACTGTGCCGCGGCCGAGATCGTCGCGCCGGGATAGAAGCGGTCCAACTGCGGCGCCGTGACGGGAAAGAGAACCGCGCCTTCCACGCCGACGATCACGCGCTCGCCTTGCGCCGTCGCGAGCGCCGGCAGACCGACGCACACGACGACGAACGCGAGCGCGATGGAGGCGGATCGCACGCTAGACCGGATTCGTTCGCTTCGTTCCCGACGGGCGCGCCCGGCACGTCGAGAGCCCGAAGAGCGTGTACAGCGGGCAAGTTCCGACGGCGCCCGTGAGGAGCGGCACGAGGCCGACGAGCCCCCATGGCGTCTGCGGTCCGACGAACGTCAGCGAGACCAGCGCGAGCCCGAAGGCGACGCGAATCCCTCGATCGAGCGAGCTCTCGTTGCGGGGCAGAATCTTCTCGAGCATCGGGTCCTCCATTCGTCGTCCAGAGTCAGGTACGCGCCGAGCGCGGCGCTCATCGATGTTTGCGCACGGTCGCGTCCTCGCGCGGTGGCGTGACGGCGTGCGACTGCCGACAATGGCAGCGTGCTTCTTCGGGCACGTCGCCGAGGACCGCTTCGATGTGCGCGCCGCAGCCGGCGTACGTGGGCTTGCCGCACTTCTCGCACGTGACGCGCCTACACATGGGCCACCTGCGTCGGCTGCGATGCTTCGCCGTCGAGCGCGACGTCGAAGACGAGCCCGTGGGCGATGGTCTTCTTGACCTTGCAGCTCCCGACGGCGCGTTGGATCGCGACGCGATGGTGATCGGGAAAGCCGACGGGCAGGCTCAGCGTGAGCGCGACGCGCGAAGGAAGCTTCGTCGCCGCATCGGTCTCGACGCGCTGGACGAGCTTCAGCCCTTCCGTAGAGAGCCCGCGCGCCCGGCAATAGCCGAGCGCGTAGATCCCGGCACACGTCGCCAGCGACGCGAGAAAGAGATCGAACGGCGCGGCCGCGCTGCCTTCGCCGCCGCCGTCGATCGGCTGATCGGTCCGAATCACGAAGTCGCCGACGCGCGCATCCACGCGGAGGCCTCCCGGAAAGCTCACCTCGATGTCATCGCTCATGGTCTCACCGTCCTTCGGGTGAGAGCCGCGAGCGGCGAAAAGGGTTCGCGTGGCGGACGTTTTTTCGTCAGTGCCCGGAGCGCGCGGACGAAACGACCTTCGCCATGGCGCGTCGTACGCGCACGGCCGCATCGGGCGTGACGGTGCGACCGCTGGTTCCGCAGAGGCGCAGTGCCTGTCGCAGCGAGTCGCACGCCGCGCTGCACGAGCGACAGGTGGCGACGTGCGCCTCCATCGCGGCGCATGCGTCCGCTCCGATGTCTCCCTCGAGGTGGCGCGAGAGGACGTCGACGATGTCCGGGCAAGCTGGATCGGAGGGCATCGTCGGCACCGCTTCGGAGCCGTACGCTACGAGCTGGGATCGCAGCTCGCTGCGGGCACGATGCAGGCGGCTCTTCACGGCGTCCACGCTCGTGCCGAGCACGTCGGCCGTCTCGGCGGCCGAGAGACCTTCGACGTCGCGGAGCACGATCACTTCGCGTGCGGTGTCGTCGAGGGCACGGAGCGCGCGATCCAGCGCCGCGCCCATCTCGCGATGCGAAGCCGCGTCGTCGGGCTCGTCGCTCGTCGCCGCGATCGAGGCGCTCTCTGGCGCATCGAGCGGCACCATCGCGTCGGGCGCGTGCTTGCTCTTGCGCCGCTTCTTGATGCAATAGCTGCGAGCGACCGTGTAGAGCCACGTCGAGACGGCGGCGCCGCCGCGCAGGTCGCGAACGCCTCGTGCCGCGGCGAGCAACGTGTCCTGAAGCACGTCCTCGGCGTCCGCATCGTTGCGACACATCTTCGTCGCGAAGCGCATCACCGTCGGCGCGTGACGCGCGAGCAACGTCGAGAGCGCCGCATCGTCGCCAGCGCGGATGGCGTCGATCAACTCCGCGTCGCTCGGCAGCTCTGGGCTCACGCGCCGATTCTGGTGCCGAAGCGGGGCCAGGTCACGTGACGCGGGCGCGAGGACGACGGAGGAGAAGGGATTCCAAGACGGCACGAAGCGTGGCCGCACGCGGGATCAGGCGGAATGTGGAGGGAAGCGCGTTTCGGGGCGGAGCGGGCTTCCCGCGAGCTCACACGAGCAAGTGCTCACTCGCTCGTCGCGATGACGCTTTCGACGTAGCTGCGCACGAGGCGCTTCGTCTCTTCGCGCATCGCGCGCGCCATCGCGGGCGGGTGACGCTGTGAGAGGAACAGCAGCGAGGCGACCGTGGTCACCACCATCTCGGACACGAGCGCGCGCCGCTTCGGTGAGAGCCCGGGCGCGATGGCGGCGACGCGCGTCGCGATCTGATCGACGATCAAACCGTGCAGCGCGGTGTCGGACTCCGCGTAGAGGCCATAGAGCTGGAAGTTCGTGATCACCGCGCGGAACGCCGGATCGGCGGCGTGCAGCAGCGCGAAGCCATCGACCATCGCATCGACGAGCTCGGTCCACGGCATCGACGCCGTGGTGGTCGCGAGCAGATCGAACGTGGCGCGCGAGCGCTCCAGCGATCGCTCGGCGATGGCCTCGAACACCGAGCGCTTGTTCGGGAAGAACTGATAGAGCGAGCCGATCGCCGTCTCCGACCCGGTGGCGATCGCCTCCATCGTCACCGCGTCGAAGCCCTGGTCGGCGAAGAGCAGCGAGGCCGCATCCAGGATGGCTTCGACCCGACGTCGCCCGCGTTCGTGGGTGGGTTGCTTGCGCGCCGGAGCCTTTTTCGAGGGTGCAGCTCGATTTTCGTTCGGAGTCACTTGACGAATATGAGGGTAGCCTCGTATTAACGCAAGAGAACGCGAGGATACCCTCGCATTTGTCTCCGGAGAAAACGCCATGACCGCAGCCGCACTCACGCTCGCTTCTTCTTCGAGCCCGACGCTCGATGGCCCGTACGAAGCGCTCACGCGCAAGACGAACGCGGAGCTCGATGCTCTGTTCGCTACGTCGCCCGCGTCCGATCCCACGCGGCTGCTCGACCACGAGTGGCGCGGCTTCAACACGCCACGCTGGACCCGATTCGCGGGCATTCAGAAGTTCATCAAGGGGTTCTTCGCGAAGGACGGAGCCATCGAGGGGTACAACCTTCGTGTTCCACAGAACGGCCTGCGCGGGCCGTGGACGCAGCTCCCGACGCCCGACGCGCCGTACGCGTTCGGCTTCTTCACGGTCACGCAGCCGAAGACTTCGGAGACGCTGCTCGACTACGGCGCGAGCCGGCGCAACCGCTGGTGGCGCATCGACGACGTGTCGATGAAGGTGATCCGCGACTACCTCGTCACGCCCGACGCGGCGCATCCCGACATCATACTCGGCAAGGCGGTGCTGCAGATCGGGCCG
>CAYSCF010000435.1:0-5196 GCA_964429305.1 uncultured Sandaracinaceae bacterium
GCGCCATCGAAGAGACGGCTCGCGAACGACGCGCTGCCTTCGGAGACGGCGATCGGCTGGCCGTCGGCGCTCTGGCCCCAGACCTCGATCTGCGCGCCCTCGATCGGGCGGCGATCCTGATCGAGCACGAAGCCCTCGACGATCCCGGTCGGGCGCAGGCGCAGCGTGAGGTCGGTGCCGCGCCACGGCTGAGCGACGATCGAGACGCGTCCGTCGGCCCGCGCGGTCACGATCGCGTCGACGCCATCGCGCAGGCCGCTGACCTCGAACGCGCCCGTCGCGTCGCTTCGCGCGACGCGAGGCGTGGAAGAGAGCGCGGACTCGGCGACCACGATCTCGGCGTTCGCGATCGGCGCGCCCGTCGCGTCGTCCACGACGGTCCCGCGCAGAGTCCGGCCGGGCGAGAGCGCGAGTGTGAGCACGATGCGCGCTCCGTCCTCCACGACGAGCCCGCGGCGTGGCTCGGCCGACGCGCCGGCAGCGCGAGCTTCGACCTCGTACACGCCGGGCGGGACGCTCTCGAACGCGAACTGGCCGGAGGCATCGGCGTGCGTCGAGCGGGCCGGCCAGATCGCGCTCCCGACGATGAGGACCTCGGCGACGGCTGGCTGGCCGTCGACGCCGAGCACCTGACCCGCGACGCGCGCGGTGCGCACGACGCGCATGTCGAGCGGCGCCGTCAGAGGAAAGGCGCGCACGGCCCGCGCCTCGGAGAAGCCGGGCGCCGTGGCCGAGACCACCCAGCGATCTGCGGCGAGGCCTGGAAGCGTGAAGCCGCCGTCCGGCGCGCATTCGGCCTCGACGCGGGCGCCGTTCGGATCGCTCTCTCTCCAGGCCGCGACGTGCCCCGGCAGGCCGAGTCCATCCGGGCCCAGCAGACGCCCGGTCAGGGCCGTGACCTCGATCGAGGGGGCTGCCGCAGCGACAATCGGCTCGCTCGAGCCCACCGGCCGCGCCACGATCGAGCCCGGTCCCCCCGGCACGAAGGCCGCGAAGAGCACCACCGCGCCGAGCACGACGGCGCGAACAGCTCTGGCTCGGGGTGAATTCAAGGCAGTACGAAGACCATTCTAGTCGACCCGCGCATTCCCCGCTCGATCCGGAAAGAGTTGCCCTCGCCGGACCCCGATGCTAGTGAACCGGCCCTTTCGAGGAACCCCCCATGTCCTTCCGTTGCGCCGTCTGCGAAAAGGCCGCTCAGGCCGCCCACAACGTCAGTCACTCCAACCGCAAGTCGCGGAAGTGGCAGACGCCGAATCTGCAGCGGGTCCACGTGATCCTCGAGGGCACGCCCACGCACGCGCTCGTCTGCACGCGCTGCATCCGCAGCAACCGTGTGACGAAGGCCGGCGGCGCTGCCCATCACGCGGCTTGATCCTCCCGGATTGATCGGTGCGTAAGAAGGCGGGCCTCACCCCGAAGAGGCCTCGTCCTCTCGCCGAAGTTCCGCCCGGTTACGATCCTGGCTCGGTCGTGCTCACGTTCGCCGTGCCGAACGAGCTCGACGGCCAGAGGCTCGATCGATTTCTCTCGTGGCGCATCCCGCGTCTGACGCGATCGCGCGCGCACGAGATCATCGCCGCCTGCTGCGTGCATCCCGACGGCGTGCGGCGCGTGCCGACCGAGCGCGTCTGGGCCGGCGAGACGGTGATGCTCGTCCGCGAGAAGTTCGTGGAGCCCGATGCGCCGCGCGAGTTCGGCGTTCTCTACGAGGACGAGGCGGTGATCGTCGTCGACAAGCCCGCCGGTCTGCCGGTGCATCCGTCGGCGAGCTACCACCACAACACGCTCACGATGCTGCTCGGCAAGCGCTTCGGCCGAGACGGCGCGCAGATCGCGCACCGGCTCGACAAGGAGACGAGCGGCATCGTCGTCTGCGCGCGACCGGGCCCCGACGAGGCGATCGTGAAGCGCCAGTTCGAGCTGCGCGAGGTCCACAAGGAGTACCTCGCGATCGTGCGCGGCGTGATGGAGGCGAGCGAGGGCGTCATCGAGATCCCGATGCGACGCTCGGTCGCCGGCCTGCATCACATGATGGAGATCTGCGACGAAGGCTTGCCGGCACGTACGCGCTACGTCGTGCTCGATCGGAAGCCCTCCGCGACGCTGGTCCACCTGTTCCCGCTGACGGGTCGGCAGCACCAGCTGCGCGTGCATCTCTCGGCGATCGGCCACCCGATCGTCGGCGACAAGCTCTACGGTCCGGAGCGCGAGGCCGTCTTCCTCGAGATCATCGAGCGCGGCGGCATGCAGGACGACATCCTCGCGCGCCTCGGCCATCCACGGCACGCGCTCCACGCTCACCGCGTGTCGTTCCGGCATCCGCGCACGAACGACGTGCTCGAAGTGACCTCGCCGCTGCCGCCCGATCTCGCCGCGCTCTGGGAGCGCAGCTGATCGCTCGCCGCGCTCGGTTCGAGATCAGTTCGAGTCGTCGTCGTCGGTCTGTTCGGTCGTCGTGTGCACGATCACGCGACGACGAGCATCGCTGCTCTGCCGGCGCATCTCGATCAGCGAGTTCACACGCTGCACGACCGACGTACCCGCCGGCGACATGTGCCAGCGCGGAACGAGCACGCCGTCCTCCCCGCGCGTCCACTTCATGTAGAGGATGAAGTGATCCGGATGATCCGCCGGCGGCTGCAGCAGGCGATCGTCGTTGCCCGCGATCGTGCCGAACCCGCCCTCGCCTTCGCGCGCCGAGAGCGAGATCTCGCCGCTGACGTCCCCGAAGCGGACGTTATCGACCGCCGCGACCACGTGATACGTGTCGTGGTGCTCGAGATCCGTGTCGCGGCGCACCGTCGTGACGTGCACGATCGCGATCGCATCGGCGAGCGTCACGCGATGCTCGATCTCCGACTCCCAGTTGTCGAGCCAGCTGCCCTCGAGCAACGACGGATCGTCGATGAAGTCGACGCCGTTCTCGAACGCCGTCTCGCCCTCGGGCGACATCGGGGTGACGACGACCTGCGGCGTGCTCGAGCCGCAGCCGACGAGAGCGGTGACGATCGAGAAGAGCAGACCGTAGGCCATACGCAGCATCGGAAGGCGGTTTACGCGAATCGTCCGACCCGCGCCACGATGGAGTCGTCCTCCAGCTCGGCCGCGAGAGCCTCGAGCTTCGCGCGATCGGCCCCCTTCCACTCGAGATCCGCGATGCTCTCGGTCAGCGGCACGTCGGTGCGCAAGGTGGCGAGCGTCCGGTAGAGCATCGCGTCCGCCCGATGCTCCGCCAGCGAGGTCGCGAGGGCGTCGGCGCCGCGCACCTTGATGGACCACCTCTTCGCGTCGTCGGGGATCGCCTCGAGCTTCCCGTACGTTCCGAGCACGGCGCTCGCGCTCTTCTCGCCCCAGCGCGGTACGCCCGGGATGCCGTCCGCCGTGTCGCCCACGAGCGCGAGCCAGTCGGGCACCGAGCCCGGCGCAATCCCCAGCTTGGCCTTCAAGCCCGCTTCGTCCATCACGGTCTGGCGCATGCGGTCGAGACGCACGATCTTCTCGCCACGCAGGCACTGCCCGAGATCTTTGTCGGGCGAGCAGATCACGACCTGCTCGACCTCTTCGGCGTAACGCGCCGCACCGGTCGCGAGCGCGTCGTCGGCCTCGAAGTCGATCATGCGCCACACGACGATGCCGAGCGCCTCGCACGCGCGCTCCACGATCGGGAACTGCGACTTCAGATCGTGCTCGATCCCTTCGCCCGTCTTGTAGCCAGCGAAGAGCTCGTTGCGGAACGACTCGATCACCGTGTCGAACGCGATCGCCGTGTGAGTCGCACCTTGATTGGTGAGCAGATGCAGCATCGTGCGCATCACGCCGCGTGTCGCCCCGACCTCTTGCCCCGCCTTCGTGCGCGCAGGCGGCGCGCCGAAGTACGCGCGGAACAGCTCGTACGTCCCGTCGACGAGGTGGACTTTCGTCACGACCGACGCGGCTCGCCCACGTGGGTCTTCTCTTGATGGATCGGATCGTTGGGATCGATGTCCTTCTTGCTCGTCACGCGGCCCGCGCTCTTGGCCACCGGGCCCTCGATCATCGCCGTCTTGGCCGAGTGCACGGGCGCCGCGTCACCGCCATCCACGCTCTGGCTCTTGGTGGGGGACGGAGAGAAGCGCGAGAACGGCGCATCCGGGCCGAGCGCACCGGCGATGAGGTTCTTGCCGTAGTCGCCGTGGACCGGTGCGGCGTCGATCACGTAGTCCTCCATCGCGCGCAGCTCCTTCTCGATGTCCTCCTGGAAGGCACGCTTCATGAACTGCGCGAGCTTGTTGCGGCGATAGCTCGGGTTGTACCCGCGCAGGAACGTGAGCAGCGCGTTGCGGAACTCGAGCGCGCTCTGGTAACGAGCCGAGCGCGAGCGCGCCATCGACTTCTCGATGATCGCCGCGAGCTCCGCGGGGATCTGCGGGTTGAGCTTGGTCACCGGCACCGGCGCCGCCTCGCGCACCGTGAAGATGAGATCGATCTCGTTCGGCGCGGCGAAAGGCGCTTCGTTCGTGACCAGCTCGTAGAGAACGCTGCCCGCCGAGAACACGTCGCTGCGCCAGTCGAGCTTCCGCCCGAAGGCCTGCTCGGGCGACATGTACTTGACCTTGCCCTTGATGATGCCGGTCTTGGTCTGGATGCGGTTGTGCGTTGCCTTCGCGATGCCGAAGTCGCAGAGCTTCACGACGCCGTCGTAGCCGAGCAGCACGTTCGACGGGCTGAAGTCGCGGTGCACGATGCGCAGCGGCTCGCCGCTCATGTCGCGACACACGTGCGCGTGGTGCAGCCCTTCCAGACTGCGCGCGACGATGTAGACGATGTCGTCGAGCGGGAGCTTCACGCCGAGCTCCTTGGCGCGCTCCATCGTCGTGCGCAGATCCTTGCCGTCGACGTACTCCATCGAGATGAGGAGCGATTCGTCGACCTCCGTCAGCTCGTAGACCTCGGCGATGTTCGGGTGCTTGAGGTAGCTGACGAGCTTGAACTCGTCGGTGAGCATGTCGACGAAGCTACGATCCTCGCGGAAGTGCGGCAGCAGGCGCTTGATCGCGACGTCGCGCTTGTGCCCGTCGTCCTCGAACGTGATCGCGCGGAAGAGCTCGGCCATGCCGCCGAACGCGATGCGATACGTCAGGTGATAGCGGCCGAGCCGCCGGGTTCTTCTCACGACCGGGTTTCTCTCAGAGGACGCGCCATATCGTAGGCGGA
>CAYSCF010000436.1:0-5182 GCA_964429305.1 uncultured Sandaracinaceae bacterium
CGAAGAAGCCGGGCGGCATGTGGAGCTTTCACTTTCTCGAGCACCACCGCCACGCCCGGCTGAAAGAGATGCGCGACCCCGACTACGAGCGGTCGGTGTTCGGCAACCACGCGCAGGGCAAGGAGGCGGCCGCGCTCGCGCTCGCTGCGCTCGTTCACGCGCCGCTGTTCCCGGTCGCGCCGTTCTTCACGGGCACGGTCTGGTACTCGATCGCCAACTACTACGTGACGCACAAGCGCTCGCACGAGGATCCGGCGTGGGCGCGCGAGCATCTGCCCTGGCACTACGACCACCACATGGGCCCCGACCAGCACAAGAACTGGGGCGTGACGCGCCCGTGGTTCGATCACATCATGGGCACCCGCGTTCCGTACGTCGGCACCGAGCTCGAGAAGCAGGATCGGGAGCGTCGCGAGAAGTCGAAGGCGCGGCGTGAAGCGGCGAAGGCCGAGGCCGCGACCGCGCCCGAGAAGACGCCCGACACCGATCTCGAAGCGGCCTGAGCTCGCTCGCCGGGGCTGGGATGCACGCCCGCCTCGTGTTACGCCCCGCGCATGCGCCGCGTCTCGCTCGTCCTTTCCGCCTCGTTGGCACTGGCGTGCACCAGCCAGATCTCGGACGCCGACACCGGCTCGGATGCGAGCGTCGTTCCGGATGCCGACACCGTCGATGCGTACCGGGCTCCTCACGACGCCGGGCCGCACATCGACGTCGGGACGACGGATCGTCCGGCGCCCGTGCTGCTCCCGATGGGCTTCGACGGGACGACGCCGATGCCGCTGATCGTGGTGCTCCACGCCGACGGCGCGACCGGGCCCATCGAGCAGATGCTCCTGCACATCGGCGCGGCCGCCTCGACGAGCGGCGCGATCGTCGTGCTCCCGACGGGCACGCTGAACCCGGGCAGCTCGTTCCTCCTCTGGAACGATGGCATCACGACCACGACGAGCGCCGACGACGTCGCGTATCTCGGCGGCGTCCTCGATCGGTCGTTCGCGATGCTTCCCGTCGATCGGCACCGCGTGTACTTCGTCGGTCACGCGAACTCGGCGTTCATGGCGTATCGGATGGCGTGCGCGGAAGCGGCGCGCATCACGGGCATCATCGCCATCGACGGCGGCGACTACCCGAGCTCGACGCAGTGCACGCCCACGAGAGCGGTCTCGGTGCTCGACATCCATGGGACGGCGGATCCCGTGTTCGCGTACGACGGTGTGACCGGAGTGTTCGCCGGCGCGGTCGAGTCGACGACGCGATGGGCGCAGCGTGCGTCGTGCGACACGTCGATGAGCCACATGCCGGCGGCGTTCGATCTCGACGCTGCCGTCGCTGGGCCCGAGACGACTGCGACCGACTACATCGCGGGCTGCACGGGCGCGCGCGTGTCGCTCTACACGATGACGGGCTCGGGGCACATTCCCGGATTCACGGCGGCGGCGGGCCAGGACATGGTCGACTGGCTGCTCGCGCGATCGTCGCCGTGAGGCGAGCGTGGTGGCTCGCTGCGGCGCTGTGGCTCGGCGCATGTGAGTGCGAGACGGGCGGGCACGAGACGAGGGCGGGGGGGATCGAGAGCGAGAGCGAGATCGAGAGCGAGAGCGAGAGCGAGAGCGAGAGCGAGAGCGAGAGCGAGCCGACCTGTGCGCTCGGTGCAGAGCGGCGGGAGATCGGGGCGGCGAACGGGCGTGCGATCGCGATCGCGCGCGGGGATGACGGCCTTCCGCTCGTCCTCGCCGAGCACGATGCGACCCACGTGGATGCGTTCCTGGTCGGCGACGACGTCGCGCGCGCGACGCTCGAGCTACCCGACGCCCCCGCGCTCTTCGCGCTCGAAGCTGCCACGTCGACGCACTTCGTCGCGCTCGCGCTCGGCAACTGCACGAGCGATGGGCGAGCAACGCCGTGCGTGCATGCGATCGGCATCGATACCTCGTCGGGGCAGCCGGTGCTGCACGGCGCCCGCACGTTGATCTTGCCCGGGCCGCTCCGCTCGTCGCGGGTCACCGCAGCGAGCGACAGCCTCTACTTCGCGCACACGCATCCTCGCGCGGCGCCGGCGCTCGATCGGCTGACGTTCACGCAGGGCGATCTCTCGGTCGTGACGCAGCCGCTCGGGCAGGGCGATCCGCAGCTCGCCGAAGAGCCGACCGAGATCCTCGGCATCACAGCATCCGGGGGCGGCTATGCGGTTCTCTGGCGTCACGGGGCGAGCGAGGACGCGGCGAGCGCCGTGGTGCTGACGACGCAGCTCGACGAGCACCAGGTCGCCGCGCTCCACGACGCGCTCGTGGTCGAGTCGATGGCCTGGCTCGCGGGCTCGCTCTCGATCGTCGTCTCGCTCGAGTTCGCGCGCCCGAGCTACGTGCGCCTCGGCGCCGACGGCGAGATGCGATCGCCTCCGATGTCGCTGCGCTTCGGCGAAGAGCCGCCCGCGCCCTTCGGCGGCCGTCGCGTCGCGCTCGTCCGCGGCGAGCCGGGCACGCTCCGCCTCCAGATCCGCGATGGCGCCGGCGACGACGTGGGCGAGCCGATCGCGCTCGATCCCGCGGTACAGCAGGCGGATGCCGCGCGCTCCGAGCAGGGCTTCGTCGTCGTGACCTCCGAGGGCAGCGCCGCCGATCGCATGCTCGCGCTCCGCACGATCACGTGTCCTTGAGGCCTTGGCGTGCTTCCTCCGGCCGCCTTTGCTAGAGGCGTGCCCTCGTGCACTGGAACATCGACCCCGTCATCGTCTTCATCGGGCCGATCGAGCTTCGCTACTACGGCGTGTGCTTCGCGATCGGTCTGCTCCTGTGCGCGTGGCGCGCGCCCTACAACTTCGACGAGTTCCGCGTGCCCCGCGAGCACGCCGAGCGCCTCACGCTCTGGGTGCCGGTCGGCATGCTGCTCGGCGCGCACTACATCCACCTCCTCTTCTACGAGACGGAAGGGCTCTTCGACTTCCCACACTCCGTCGGCAGCGACGCGACGTGCGGCTTCGGGCACGGCCTCGCGAACACCGTCGGCGGTTGGTTCGGCAGCGCCCCGCCCGACGACTGCCACGTCGTGCTCGGTCGCTTCTTCGGCCTCGGCTCCGGTCTGGCGAGCCACGGCGGCGGCCTCGGCTGCGTGCTCGCGGTGCTCTTCTTCTGGCATCGCTACGGCCGGCCGCTGCATCTGCGCTTCCATCACTACACCGACGCGGTGATGGTCACGAGCATCTGGGTCTATCCCTTCGTGCGCCTCGGCAACTTCTTCAACTCGGAGATCGTCGGTCGCCCGACGGACAGCGTCTTCGGCGTCGTGTTCGACCGCTACTACAGCGAGCCGCGCCATCCAGTCGTCCTCTACGAAGCGCTGATGTACTTCGGCGAGCTAGCGTTCTCGATCTGGGCGGTGAAGCGCTACGCGCGCAAGCTGCGCGCGGGTGTCTTCTTCTACGGCTTCCTGATGATCCACTTCACGCTCCGCTTCATCGCGGAGTTCTTCAAGGAGTCGCAGGGCGTCGACGAGGGATGGCCGTACCACCTCAACATGGGCCACGTGCTGAGCGCGCCGATCGTCATCGGCTGCGCGTACATGCTCTTCGCCACCAAGCGCTACAACCTGCTCGCGCCACTCACGCCGGAAGAGATCGCCGAGCAAGACGAGGTCGAGCGGCGCTGGCTCGAGCGTGGCGGCCCCGGTGGATCCGCGACGCCGACGCCCGAGGACGTCGCCGAAGAAGACGAAGCGCCGAAGCCCAAGAAGAAGAAAAAGAAGAAGGCGGCGACGTGAGCTTCGGGATCGACGAGACGCGCGAGCGCGTGAGCGTGTCGATCGCGGTGCTCACGGTGTCGGACACGCGGAGCGACGAGACCGACTCGTCGGGTCGTCTGCTCGTCGATCGCGCGACCGCGGCCGGGCATCGCATCCACGCGAAGCTCATCCTCAAGGACGATCGCGAGACGATCGTGTCGCAGCTGCGTGCGTGGATCGCGCTCGGCAGCATCGACGTCATCCTGATCACCGGCGGCACCGGCATCACCGGCCGCGACGTGACGCCCGACGCGCTGCTCGACGTCATCGAGAAGGAGATCCCCGGCTTCGGCGAGATGCTCCGCGCGATCAGCCTCAAGACCGTCGGTCTCTCGGCGATCCAGTCGCGTGCGACCGCGGGCGTCGCGGGTGCCACGCTGATCTTCGCGATCCCCGGCTCGACGGGCGCGTGTCGCGATGCGTGGGACGAGATCCTCGTGCACCAGCTCGACAGTCGGTATCGGCCCTGCAATCTCGTGGAGATGCTGCCGCGCCTGATGGAGCATTGAGCACGAACGTGTCTGGCCTCGATCTCGATGTCGTGACCCAGGCGCTCGCGCGACGTCCGCCGCGGGTGATCGAAGGGCCCGACGTCGATCGGCGCGCCGCGGTGGCGGCGATCCTCCGGCGCACGGAGGGCGATCTCGAGGTGCTGCTCATCCGCCGTGCGGAGCGCGAGGGCGATCCGTGGTCGGGCCACATGGCATTCCCGGGCGGTGGGCACGACGCGCGCGACGCGAGCCTCGAAGCGACCGCCGTACGCGAGACCCTGGAAGAGGTCGCGCTGCGTCTCGACGAGCACGGGCGCCCGGTGGGCCGTCTCGACGACGTGCGGGCCACCGCGCGCGGAACGGTCACCGGTCTGGTCGTGACGCCCTTCGTGTTCGAGCTGCTCGGCACTCCGACGCTCTCGACGAGCGGCGAGGTCTCCGAGATCCACTGGGCGCCCCTCGGCCCGATGCTCGCGGGCGCGCGCGATGCGAGCATCGACTACCCATGGCAGGGCCAGACGCTGAGGCTGCCGGGCTTCCGGGTCGCGGACGCTCCGCACGAGCGAATCGTGTGGGGGCTGACCCACAAGATGCTTCTGATGTTCTTCGCTCGGATCCGTGGCGAAACGTAGGGCATAATCGCGCGCACATGGACGAACGCCGCTATCTCGATCTGGCCGACGCCGCGCTCAAGCGGGTGGTCTCTGCGTTCGACGACGTCGAGCTCGACGAAGCCGACGTCGACACGGCAGGGGACGTCGTCACGATCACGCTGCGGCCGGGCGCCGCATCGAAGAAGGTCGTGCTCAACACGCAGCGACCCACGCGACAGCTCTGGCTCGCAGGCGGCGGACGCGCGTGGCACTTCTCGTACGACGAGAGCGGCGCGCGCTGGCTCGACGACAAGGGGCAGG
>CAYSCF010000437.1:0-5156 GCA_964429305.1 uncultured Sandaracinaceae bacterium
CGACGCTCACCTTCGAGATCCAGAAGACGTGCCCCGCGACGACGCACGAAGACGTCACGTACACGATCTCGTACCACCTCTGATCTGGGAAGGGCCGCGGACCCGAGCGTCGTGTCGGGCGCGGCTCAAGGACAGTACGAAGGAAGAAAGCTCCACGCGAGGCCGCGGCAGGTTCCGTCAGCGGAGCCGTCGTAGTCGGTCGCCGCGGGCAAGCACCCGACCCCCTCGCACCAACCACAGCCGGTCTGCGCAGCGCAGTCGGTGCAGCTCGCGTGCGGCGAGCAGAATCCGGAGCATGCGCCCGGCCATGGTGCCCAGTCCGAGCCCGCGCACGTGCTCTCCGCGGAGCCGAGCGCTCCGGCCACCTCGCAGCGACCGGTCGCCGCACACCAGCCGCAGCCTCGGTGCCCGCACTCTTCGCAGTTCGTGTGCGCCGAGCACGGCGGGTCGATCGTGACGAAGACGGGATAGAAGCGCGCATCGTTCTCGTCGTGAAAAGACACGACCACCACGCGCGCGCTCGTCCCCGGCGTCGCGAGGGCCGGGACCGTGACGTGGAGCGTCGTGCTGCGGCCCGGCCCCAGCGTGGTGGCGTCCAATTGGACCGTCACGATGCTGCTGCCGATGGGGGCCGTAGCGAGGTGCCAGTCGGCAACGGGCCCCGTCGCCCATCCCGTGACGACGAGCGCGCGTTGCTCGCCGGGTTGCATGCGAATGCGTGTCTCGGGCGCGACCGCGACGTTGAAGTAGACCCCTTCCGGTGCGGGGATGCACGGATCGCGATCGAGCGTGGATGCGGCGGCGTCGGACCAGATGCGCTGCGCGCCGAACGCGCCGTCCGTCACGATCGCCTCCGCGCCGGGCAGCTCGCAGAGGTCCCCGATCTCGAGGCCCAACGCGGCCCACACGGCGTTCGGATCGCGGAGGCGAAATCCCGGGTGCGTGCTCGGGAACGCGTCCGTGGCCGCTTCGATCAGCTCGTGCGAGGTGGCGCGCTCGCGGCGCAGGAACTGCGGGAGCGTGGTCGAGCTGGTCGCCGGGCAACCGACCTCGACCGCGTACACGATCTCGTCGCCGCCGTGACGCATGGTGAAGTGGAACGCATCGAAGTCGACGCAGCTCATCCCCGTGCTCGTCATGACGACGACGCCGACGGGAAAGTGCACGACGTAGAGCACGCTGGAGAAATCACCGTCCAGCGGCGCGGTGAGCGTGCCGTCGTCCAGAGCAGACGCGAGCCACTGCTCGATCTCGAGCTGTGTCGTGACGTCGGGTGCAGCGTCGGTGCGCTCGTGACTGCCGAGCACCGACCCCGAGCCGACGCCGTACTCGGCTCCGACCGTGGTGAGCCACGTCGAGGCCATCATCCACGCAGCATGCTGCGTGAGCGCGGCACCATCGCCATCCTCGGAAAAGGTGATCGTGAAGATGCGCGGATGCGCCATCACGGGTCCGCCCCACGTATCGACGTGCGCGAGCTGGGGCGCTGCCTTCGCCGCGTCACAGCCCGGCGCAGCGAGCAGAAGCGCCGCGAGCGCCACGCGCAGGTGTGTCCGCATACCCTCCGAGATCGGATCTATCACACCCGATGGGACGCCGCGGAGCACCGTGCTCGATGCACCACGGTGCGGGTCCCGCTCCACATCCCGACGTGTCGGCGCGAGAGCGCTCTGCTATCTCCTCGCGATGTCCGACCCGCAAGCGCCGCTGCACGAGCGCGCGCACGCCGCGCTCGATGCGCGCGACTACGAGACGGGGATGCGACTCGCGCGAGAGGCCGTCGCTGCCGAGCCTTCGAGCGCGGAAGCGCACGAGGTCATGGCCGAGGCACTGATCGCGCACGACCGCTTCACGGAGGCGCTCGGCGAGACCGAGATTGCGCTCGCGCGCGCACCGAACAGCTCACGTGCATACCGGATTCGCACCGTGGTGCTCCGAGAGCTCGGGCGCCTCGTCGAGGCCGAGATCGCCGGGCACGAGGCCGTACGGCTCGGCGAGAGCTCGGCCAACGCGCACTTCCTACTCGGACGGGTCCAGCTCGCTCGTGGCCGAGCCGCCGACGCGCGCCGCAGCTACGCCAAGGCGGTCGCGCTCGAGCCGACGTCGGTGCTCTACCGGACCGCCCTCGCCTACGTCCTGGTGGACCCGGAGCCGACCTCGGCCGAGGCCATCCTCCGCGACGTGCTCGCCGGCGCACCGACCGACGCGGTGGTGATGAACGAGCTCGGCCTCGTGCTCGAGCGTCTGGGGCGAACGGCTGACGCGCACGCGATGTTCACTCGCGCCCGACGTTCCGATCCGAAGCTCGCCGCCGCGAGGAGCAACACGCTTCGCACGCGCAACGCGGCGGGCGTCGTCCTCGCGACTCTGCTCCTGCTCGCCGTGCTCGTCGCGCTCCCCGCATGGCTCGGCTCGCTCGTGCACGCCCAGGGCCATCCGATCGTCGCCATGGTGATGTGGACGCTGACCGGCCTCGTCGACTGCGTCGCCGCGTACGCGTGGGCACGGCTGGTCCGAGAAACGATCCGCGCCCGACGAGCAGGACCTCAGCACGCGTGACCCGACGAGAGCGCACACGGCCGGCGGCCCGTTCGTTGCTCCGCCAGCTCGCATGATCGCGCGGCGTCGGCTCGCATTGCTCGCTTCACTGGCGCTCGGCATCGCGGTTCCGGTGCACGCTCAAGTCGTCACGGCCGCGCCGGCTTGCGCGGGCGCAGGTGCGTTTCCCTTCGGCACGTTGCCGACGCCGATCGCCGTCGCGGCAACGTGATCAGGCGTGCGCGCGCACGAGGATCTCCGCGATCGAGTCGATGCTCCCGCCTTCGGCGACGCCGATGGCGGCCACCCCCACGCGTCGGAGCGCGCCCAGGATGCTCTGGCCGCGTCTTTCCGCGTTGGTGATCAGCACGCTCAGCTGCGCCGATCGTCCGCTCAGCGTCGCGGCGAGCGAGACCTCGTCGACGGCGTCGGCGTCGCCGGCCGCGTCGATCACGACCAGCAGCGGTCCGCTCGCGTGCAGCGCACCCGCGAGGGCGGCTCCGGTCGTGACGTGCAGGACGGCAAGTCGTTCGGCCAGAGGCGACGCAGCGAGCGCGTCGGCGAACGTCGTCGACGACGCGAACACGACCACGCGCACGCGCTCACGCGGCACTTCGCTCACGGGCCGTAGGCAATGGATGCGCGCGGTCGGCTCGTCGTCGTGAGTCGTCGCGTGGCCGTCCGCCGACGCCGCGCACGAGCCGAGGCGGTCGACGCGCGCTGCGATCTCCTCCGCCTCGTCGCCGAGCTGCGCGTCGCGGAGCGCGCGCGCCAGTGGTCCGCGCACGAACGTCTGGAGCGCGTCGATCGATCGCGGAAACGGCGCACGCGTGAGGGCGAGCGCTTTCGCGATCACCCGGCGCGCGATCTCTGGCGACACGATTCCGTCGACCGCTTCGCGCAGCAGGACCGCGCTCACGCCTTCGCGCGGCGTCACCCGCGTGCGCACACCCGAGACGCGGGCCTCGTCTTTTCCGGCCGCGTCGTCGGGCAGTGGCTTGCGGGCGGAGCTCATACCGAGCGACTGAGCAGGTCGCGTGCCGTCACGCTGTCGTGAAATCCCCCGATGTTCCGCGCCCGTGCCGTGGGCGCCCGGCGCTCGCCGCTACGGATCGTCCATGCGGCCACAGCAGGCCCAGCGCGCGAGCGCGTGCGCGACCCTCGTGAGGATCGCGCATCGGAATACGGCTTGACGATTCGTCAGCACGATGAGCGTGACAGCGCTCGCCCGCGCCAAAATGACGGGCGCAATCGGCTCCACGCCACGAAAGCCGTGCTCTTCGTCGGCCCTCTCTCCGTGGAACATCGCTTGCTGACGGCGACGAGCATGCGACTCATCGCGCTCACGTCGTTCACCTTGCTCGCCACGCTCTCGGGGCCTTCGTCGGCCTTCGCCCAGATGACGCCCACGTTCGCGGCGTTCGGCACGCACGGCGCGAACTCCGACCTCGTCGTGCAGCCGCTCGGTGCTTCCGACTGTGCGACGCCGATCACGTTCACGATGAGCCCGACGGTGAATTCGGCGACGACTCGATACATCGACGTCTGGTCGGCGTCGTCGATCAGCGCGAACTGTCAGATTGCCTCCACCCGAGCGAGCACGACCGCCGACGAGTGCACGCACGTCGGTGGTATCGCGTACCTGCCGACGAACATGACGGCGACGGTGAGCATCACGCCAGCGGAGCTCTTCGGGACCTGCGAGACCGCGACGCGCTCGTTCTTCTTCTTCGACACGACCGCTTCCGACGACGTCTCCACCACGCTCACGACGTACTGGGTGATCACGGCCGAGCTCGACACGATCTCGCCGCTCACTCCCGTCATCACGAGCACGCCCGTGGGCGACGCGTCGCTGCAGATCACCTGGAACGCGTCGGACTTCACCAGCCTCGGGCCCGAGGCGCAGGTCGACGTCTACGCGGCGGCCGGTTGCTCGGGCGCGAGCGCCGATGGCAGCGGTGTCGACGCGGGTCTCGGCGGCACGTTGGTGGCGGGTGGAACCGCACCCTCCACGCATCTGCTCCGGGCCTCGGCTGTCTCGCCGATCACGCTCGACACGGCGCTGCTGGGTTGGTCGACGAGCCACTACGGAGAGACGGTCGCCATGGCGATCGCAGCGGTCGACAGCTCCGGCAACATCAGTCCGCTCTCGAACGTGGTGTGCGCCGAGCACGTGGCGCCTCCCGCGCCGCCGCCGTCGGGCTGCTCTTGCTCGGTCGGACGGCCCCGTCGTCGCAGCGAGCTCGGCGCGGCCGGCCTCGCTCTCGGTGCGCTCGCAGCGCTGATCGGCCGTCGCGTGCGTCGCTAATCTCGAAGAGACGACTCAGCCGTCCATCGGTGCCAGCCGATCGTCCGAATCGCTCTCCCGAACCGAACTGTGCCACCGCCATGTCCCGGAACACTTCCCCAAGAGCGTTTGGGTAGATCCCGGATCTCCGAAAAATCGCTCTCGAAGAGCGTTCGGATTGATCCGCGATCCGAATTTTCGCTTTCCGGAAGCGTTCCGACCGATCGCGACCCGATCAGAGCGCAGCCGAGAGCGGCAGGTCGTCCCCGAGGATGACCTGCACGCCGCGACGCGTCGTGAGGCCGATCACGATGGGCGCGCGCAGGTT
>CAYSCF010000438.1:0-5154 GCA_964429305.1 uncultured Sandaracinaceae bacterium
TTCTCCATGGACGACCTGCTGGACATCTGCGTGCGCTTCGCGAACGAGCATCGCGACCCGAAGAGCCAGACGAAGCCGCCGCCCGCGAGCTGATCTCTCTCGAGAAATTGCGTCGTCTCTTCGAGGCTCCCGTCCGGTGTAGAGCTGCGGCCTCACGCCACAATCCGCCATTTTTTCGACGGGAAGCGCGAGCCCGACGACGATCTCCGAAAGACCTCGGAGGAACATCGTCATGCATCGGAAGCTCTCGTCTCTCGGCCTCGCGGCGGCGCTCGCGGCGGGCCTCTTCGTAGCCACCCCCGGCACCGCGCTCGCGCGCGAGCAGACGGGCCTCGGTCTCGGCGCGAACCTCTCGCTCGGTGGGATCAGCGGTCTCGCGCTCAACATCTGGGTGACCCCGTCCATCATGCTCGAGGCGATGATCGCGACGAACATCGGCATCCAGCGCGGTGACGGTCACGACGTGCAGTTCACGCTCGGCGGCTCGTTCGGGGTGTTCGGCGTCGTCGCCGGCGGCGACATGACCAACCTCATGATCGGTGGCCGTCTCGCCGTGCTCGGTTACGTCAACGCCACCGGCCGCGCGATGGCGCAGGACGACGCGGTCATCATCGAGCCCGATCTGATCCTGCGCGTCGAGCACTGGTTCGACGATCACTTCGCGATCAACGCACAGGTCGGCGTTCAGTTCGTCATCGTTCCCGACCCGGGCCCCGACGCGGGGGCCGTCGTTCCCGGCACTGCGTTCTCGATGGGCGTCGGCGCGACGAGCGGCTTCTTCGGCGGTGCGGGCTTCACGTACTACTTCGACTCGGCCGGGCCGAGCGCTCGTCGCACGGAGACGGTCGAGCACACGACGGCGCCGGCCTCGTCGGGAACGACCTCCGATCAGGCGCCCTGGGAGCAATAAGAGCTTCACGATCGCGTGGATCGCTCGAGGGCCGCGCGGCGAAAGCTGCGCGGTCCTTGGCCTTTTCACGGGATACGTTTCTTCACTCGCCGAGGGGATGCGTCGCAACACGCGGCGCGCATGTTCGTCCTCGTAGACGACGCGCGGCTCTCACTCTCGAACGCCGCGAGGAAAGGACACCGACATGTTTGGTTTCGTCATCGGGTTTCTGTGCCTGTTCGGTCTGATCAAGGTCATGCGTTACGGCCGCGGCGGCGCGTGTGGCGGACGCATGCACGGCGGCTGGGGCCATCACGGCCATCACGGTCATGGCGGCTGGGGCGGGCGCGGCGGATGGCAGCGCGGCGACGGCGGCGGTGACTTCTGGCTGCGCGGCCTCTACGAGAAGCTCGATGCGACGCCCGGTCAGGAGAAGGTGATCCGCGCGGCCGTCGACGAGATCAAGGACGCGATGAAGGGCGCGCGTGGCGAGCTCGACACGAGCCGTCGCGACGTGGCCAAGGCCGTCCGCACCGGCGCGGTGGACGAGGTCCAGCTCGGTGAGCTCTTCGCGCGTCACGACGAGAAGCTCCGCGAGGTCCGCAAGGCTTTCGTCGGCGCGCTCGCGAAGGTGAACGAGGCGCTCGACGAGGATCAGCGCAAGCAGCTCGCCGACATGCTCGAAGGTGGCTTCGGCCGCTTCGGCGGCTTCGGCGGCCCGTACCGCGAAGGCCACTGGGCTTGAGCCCGAGCGACACGAACGAACACTCGAAGGAGACTGACTAAAATGCATCCGATCAAGCGTGGAGCTCTCGTCGTACTTCTCTCGTTGGGCGCCATCGGTGGCTTCACCCACGGGTTCGCTCACCTCGCGTGTCACGGCAGCTGCGCCGCGCAGAGCCGTCGTGACGAATTCGAAGATCACATCGCCGACGTCTGCACGCGCGCTGCGCAGCGTCAGTGGGACGATCAGGAAGCGCAGGCGCGCGCTCTCGATCACCACCAACACGGCCATCAGGGCTGGGGCGGCCCGCAGTGGGGTGGACCTCCGCCGCAGTTCTGGGGCGCGCCTCCCGCTCCGCCGGCCGCGCCTCCCGTGCCGCCCGCCCACGTCGATTCGGCGCCCGTCGCCGAGTGAGTGAATCCTGAGAAGGGGACGGCTGCTCTTCACCGAGCAGTCGTCCTCTTTCATTTCCTCTAGACTGCGAGCCCACATGATTCGCGTCCTCCTCGTCGATGACGACCGCCGCCTCTTCGAGCTGCTCGAGGAGTACATGACGCAGAACGGCGTCTCGCTGACCTATGCGCCCGACGGCAAGAGCGGGCTCGAGAAGCTGCGGCCCGCAGCGCAGGGAGGATCGGGTGGCGCGTTCGACGCAGTGCTGCTCGACGTGATGATGCCGCAGGTCGACGGCCTCGAGGTGCTCCGGCGCATCCGCACCGACTCGCGCGTGCCCGTGCTCATGCTGACGGCGCGCGGCGACGAGACCGATCGCGTGGTGGGCCTCGAGCTCGGCGCCGACGACTACGTCCCCAAGCCCTTCTCTCCGCGCGAGCTGCTGGCGCGGCTGCGCGCCGTACTGAGACGCGCCTCGCCCGATGCGACCGGCGAGCGACTGAGTGCTGCAGGGATCACCGCCGACGTGGGCACACGCGAGGTGACGGTCGAAGGCAAGCCCGTCGAGCTCACGGGGCTCGAGTTCGACATCCTCGTCGCGCTCTTGAGACGCGCCGGCCGCGTCATCCCGCGCAACGCGCTCTTGGCGGAGGCCGGCCGCGACGACGTCGTCGTCGGCGAGCGCACGGTCGACGTCCACATCTCGCGCCTGCGAAAGAAGATCGGAGACGACGGACAGGATCGGATCAAGACGGTCCGCGGTGTCGGGTACGTCCTGAGCAAGGAACCGGTTCCAGGCACATGACGAACGAGGCGGGCATGATGTGGCATCTGCGGGCGATGACGCCCGTGCTTCGCGAGCTCTGCTCGCGGAGCGACGTTGGGGACTCGAATCCGGCTCCGCCGGTTCGGGGAGGGCCGGCATCGGCCCTCGAAAGAAGACCGAGCAAGGAGCCCGTCCCGGGCACCTAGGAACCACGAGCCACGCTGTATGGGTCTCGGTCACTACGTCCGCGCACGTCTGCACCGCCGCATCTTCGTGTGGTTCGGTGCATCGATCGTCATGACGGGCGCGACCGTGTGGGTCGTGCTCTCGCTCTTCTCGCCCGAGGCCAGCGAGGCGCGCGAGCACTGGCAGGACTTCCACACGTTCGTGGGCGATCGTTTCTCCCGCGTGTGGGAAGCGCCAGGCGAGCGCGACGAGCTGGCCGCGAGCATCGCGCAGACGCTGCGCATGGGCGTGGTGCTCACGGATGCGCACGGCGATCGCCTCCGCGCGTTCGGTCCCGACTGCGATCGCGTGCAGTTCGACGCCGACGTGCATCTGGCCGGCGAGGTCGTCGGTCGCGTCGAGCTCTGCTCCGTGCGTCACGATCGCGTGCGCGGCATCGCCATGTTGGTGATCGTGCTGACCGTCGCGTGCTTCACGCTCTGGGCTGCGGCGGGCCTCATCGCGCGCCGTCTCGGCCGACCGCTCTGGCAGGTCGCGCGCGTCGCGTCCGACATCGGCAACGGCCAGCTGCAGAGTCGCGTGCGCTTGCATCGTCACCATCGACGCGACGAGATCGGCATGCTGGCCGACGCGATCAACGACATGGCGATGCGCATCGAGAAGCAGCTCAAGGATCAGCGCGAGCTGCTCGCGGCCGTCTCGCACGAGCTGCGCACGCCGCTGGGACATGCGCGCGTGCTGCTCGAGATGCTGCGTGATCAAAAGACCGGCGACGGAAAGGCGACGAGCGAGAAGACGATCGACGAGATCGAGCGCGAGATCATGGAGATCGACGATCTCGTCGGCGAGCTGCTCGCGAGCTCGCGGCTCTCGTTCGACACGCTCAGCTACGCGAAGCTGGAGGCGCTCGACATCGCGGCGCGCGCGCTCGAGCGCGTGGGGCTCTCGCTCGATCTGCTCTCGAGCGAGGACGAGACGATTCCCTTCGAGGGCGATGCGACGTTGCTCGGGCGTGCGCTCGCGAACCTGCTGGAGAACGCCAAGCGCCACGGCGGCGGCGTGTAGCGCCTGCGCATCGACGCGACGCCGAGCGAGATCTCGTTCGTCGTCGAGGATGCGGGCCCCGGGTTCACGGATGCCGAGCGCGATCGCGTGTTCGAGGCGTTCTACCGAGGCGATCATCGCGCGGGCGCGCCGGGCTCGCTCGGCCTCGGGCTCTCGCTCGTGCGCCGCATCGCCGTCGCGCACGGTGGTCGCGCCTGGGCCGAGAATCGCCCGGAGGGCGGCGCGCGCGTCGGGATCCGGATCGCGCGAAAGAAGATCGAGACGCCTCGCGCGACGGCCTCTCAGAGCGTGTGAGCTCGAGGAGCCGAGGCTCGTTCACGCGCTCGAGCGCGAGCGCTTGGCGCCCCGTGCGGGCGCGTCGGGCTTGCGGGCCGCGCGCGGCTTGCGCGGCGGCGGAGGAGGAGGCGGCGGCGGCGCGTTGATCTCGAAGAAGCGGATCGCGCTCTCCATCGAGCTCACGATCGCGTCGCGCACGATGCCCGCGAGCGCGTTGTCGTTCGTCTTGAGCGCATCGTAGTAGCGCTGACGATCGGTCGAGTGGATCACCGCCGGCGGGTAGTCGCCCGTGAGCAGGATCAGGTTCATCACCAGGCGCGCGAGCTTTCCGCTGTGCTTGGGGAACGGGTAGATGTGCAGCAGCTGGAAGTGAGCCTTGGCGGCGAGGCGCGTGACGTGCGTCGTGCGCCACGTCTCCGGCTCGTTCACCCACTGCATGAACTGCCGCAGCTTGTAGGAGATCTTGTCGGGCGTCGCGATCTCGTGGAAGTAGAGCCGATGGATCGGCATGTCCTTGCGATACGCCGGCGGCTTCTTGCCCTCGACCTCTTCGGGCGCGAGGCGCTCGTAGAGATCCTTCAGCGTGTCGAGGTCGATCTTGAGCTTCTTGCGCGTCGCCATCTCGCGCACGAGGTCGATCGCGGCCTTGTTCTGGCGGATCTCGTCGAAGATCGGGACCAGCGCCGGGTCCGTCGGAGCCTCTCCACGAAGCGCGGCTGCGAGCTCGGTCGGCTGGTAGACGACGCCCTCGAGCGCCCCGTCGTGGTGGATCCACGACACGTCCATTCGCTCGATGTACTCGCGCTTGGTGTTGTCGGAAGCGCCCTCCATGAGAGCCTTGAGGACCGAGAGCCG
>CAYSCF010000439.1:0-5153 GCA_964429305.1 uncultured Sandaracinaceae bacterium
CCAGATCCGCTGGACGCTGCCGCGCTTCCGATACGATCAGATCATGAGCCTGTGCTGGAAGCTCATCCTTCCGCTCTCGCTCGCGAACGTGCTGATCGCGGGCATCTGGGTCCTGGCCTTCGAGTGATCAGGGGATAACGGAAGATGGCCTACAAGATTCACAAGCCCGCCCGCACGATCGCCGACCAGAGCTACGTCGTCGAAGCCGCCAAGGGTCTCGGCGTCACGTTCTCGCGTCTGTTCACGAACCTGTTCTCTGCCGAGGAGAACAAGAAGATCGCGACCGTTCGCTATCCCGACGAGACGCGCGAGTACCCGGAGCGTTTCCGCGGCGTGCACCGCCTCACGCACCGCACGGACGGCAGCCCGCGCTGCGTCGCGTGCCTCTGCTGCAGCACCGCGTGCCCGGCGCAGTGCATCTTCATCGAGCCGGCCGAGTACCAGCCGGACGATGCGCGCTACGGCTACGAGCGCTTCCCGAAGGTGTTCGTGATCGACGAGCTGCGCTGCATCTTCTGCGGCTACTGCGTCGAAGCCTGCCCGTGCGACGCCATCCGCATGGACACCGGCACGCACGTGCCGGGCAGCACGCAGCGCGAGGACTTCATCTTCGACAAAGAGACGCTGATGAGCATCCCGGGCCGCGACGGCACGTACGTGACCGCGAACCCGCGCCACGAGCCGGGCGACCCCGGCCACCCGGGCATCGACCGCTCGCACGGTCATTGAGGTCGAGTCGCTCGCGTAGAGGCCCTCTCCCGACGAACGGGAGGGGGCTTTTTTCGTGGATCACATGTGCTGGCAGACGCCAGACACGCACATGTACTGGCTCTCGATGCAGTCGCTCGCGTTGGTGCACGTGACGCTCGCGCACGACGTCGCCTCGATGTTCGTGCGGTGGTTCGGGCGATCGATGCAGCCCGCGCAGCTCTGGAGCGACCAGACATGCGTCATCGCGTCGTAGCTCGGGTTCGTGACGAACACGGGATCGGTCCCCGCGGCGCACGTGAGGATCGTCGATGCGCTCACGTCGCAGGTCGCGACCGACGTGATGTCGTTCGCATCGACGGTGCACGAGCGGCCGGCCGCGTCGACGTACGAGTGGATGTCGGTCGGCGCGCTTCCGTCGTCGCAGCCAGGAGCCAGACCGAGCACGAGCGCGAACAGGAACAGCGGACGAGACTTCATCGAGAGCCCTCCCTCGGCTCGCCGTTGCACATGCAGTTCCGTCTCGCTTCTCGCGTGATCTTCGGGCTCCGCGTGCACGGTGTGGGGTCCGACGCATCGGAGTTGTGGTGCCCGGCCCCTCGCGTGACACTGCGCGGACTGCCATGGCCTGGATCAAGGTTCCCGCCGAGCACCACCCGATCTTCCGCGCCGCGCTGCCGAAGGACCCGCGCATCGAGACGCTCTCGATGTTCGGAGGCGTCGCCGCGAAGGTGAACGGCAACTTCTTCTGCGGCCTCTTCGGTCGCTCGACGATGATCTGGCTTCCCGAGGAGCAGCGCGACCAAGCGCTCGCCCTCGAGGGCGCGAGCTATTTCGATCCGATGGGCGACGGAAAGAAGCGCAGCGACAAGGTCATGCTCCCCGAGGCCTTCATGGAAGAGCCCGCCGAGCTGAAGCGCTGGATCAAGCGATCGTTCGACGCCGCGGCCCAACTTCCGCCGAAGGCGGGCAAGCCAGCGAAGAAGGCCGCGGCGACCAAGAAGGCTGCGCCGACGAAGAAGCCGTCTTCCAAGAAGCGCTGACTCAAGTTTGGACGGTTCCCGTCCGACACCTGTGGCAATGCTCCACACGAGTACCGCTCGCGTGCTTGTCATCGATCCCGACCAAGCGTCGGGGGCCGCCCTCTCGGGACGGCTTCGCTCGCAGGGCTACTTCGTCATCGAGGTCCACGACGTGGCAGAAGGCGCGCGGCTCGCCCTCGCCGATCCGCCCGACGCCGTGATCGCCGACCTCTGGATGCTGCACATCTCGGGCGTGCAGATCTGTCGCTTGCTGCGTGCCGAAGAGCAGACGGCGACCGTGCCGGTGCTGCTGCGCGGGCCGGAGGGTCAGCGCAACCGCTTCTGGGCCGAGCACTCGGACGCTGCGGCCTACGTCGTCAAAGGGCGCATGGGCGATCTCGTTCGCGCGCTCGGACGTGCGATCGCGACGGCGTCGACGGGCGCACGGCGACGCGTCGAGCTCGCCGCGGATCTCGACATCCGCGATCGGATCGCGCGGCACTTCGATACGGCGCTCTTCGACTCGGTTCTCGCCAACCGCGTGCGCGCGCTCTCGACCTGCGAGGACTTCGAGCGCCTCTTCGATCTCTTCTCGCAGTTCCTCTCGCAGGTCACGCGCTACCGCTGGGTCGCGATCTCGACGTTCCATCCGGCGCGATTCGCGCTGCACGTCAATCCGGCCACGCGCGAGACGGCCGAGCGCGAGGCACACGACGCGTTCCAGCTCGACGTCGCGCCGCGTCCGTTCCTCATCGAGGACGAAGACGCGGTGCCGGACCCGTCGGGGCCAGCGCCGATCGTCCACACGATCAAGCTCGGCGAGCAAGTGATCGGTCGCCTCGCGCTGGCCGTGCGTGGGCCGCAACACCCGCTCGACGCGAGCTTCGTCGCGACCATCGCCCGCGAGATCGCGGCGCCGATTCGGATGGCCTCGCTCGTCGAGGAGTCGCAGCGACTGGCAGCCGTCGATCCGCTCACCGGGCTGATGAACCGGCGCTCGTTCGCCGAGACGCTCGAGCGCGACATCGTCCGTGCGAGCCGCCACGGGAGCGAGCTCGCGGTCGTGATGCTCGACGTCGATCACTTCAAGCACGTCAACGATCGGTACGGTCACGCCGCGGGTGATCGCGTGCTGGCGGCCACGAGCGCGCTGCTCCAGGCGCAGGGTCGCAAGGGCGATCTCGTCGGCCGCTGGGGCGGGGAGGAGTTCATCGTCGCGCTGCACTGCACGGCAAGCGAGGGCGCGATGATCGCCGCCGAGCGGATCCGCATCGCGCTCGCCGAAGCATCCATCACCACGGCCGAGGGCGAGACGATCCCGATCACCGCGTCGCTCGGCGTCGCGACGTTCCAGCAGGGCGACACGCTCGAGTCGCTCGTCGATCGCGCAGACCGCGCGATGTACGCGTCCAAGACCGCGGGGCGCAATCGGTGCACGCTCGCGCCTCGTCCTTCGAACGAGCGCGTCGTCGCGCTGCGGCCCGCGCTCGCGAGCTGACCCTCAGGGACACGCATCGACGTTGTCGATGCAGACCGGCGTGCTCAGGCCCGGATACGCGCAGCACTGCGTGCCGCCGCGGCAGGCGCTGCACGGGCAGCTCGTGCAGCCCGTCGGCACGACGACGTCGCGGCACTGGCCCGCACAGATCTGCGTTCCGGAGCACGCATTTCCGCAGTCGCCGCAGTTGCCGGGATCCCGCCGGAGATCGACGCACGCTCCGTTGCAGCTGGTCGTGCCGCGCGGGCAGTCGCCGGGCACGCAGACGCCCGCCGCGCATCGCCCGGCGCAGACGTGGTCGGGCGCGCCGCAGTTCATCGGGTCGGTCGTGAGATCGATGCACGTGCCGCCGACGTCGGTGTAGGGCGAGCGACAGACGCATGCCCCGGACACGCACAGCTGCAGTGAAGCGCATCGCGCGTGCGACGCGCCGCAGTCGTTCGGGTTGCCGAGGACGACGCCCGATCCGCCGGTGCACGTGCCCGAGATGCACGACTGGCCCGCGGCGCACGCGTTCGTGCAGCTGCCGCAGTGCTGCGGGTCGGTGGCAGCGCTGACGCACGCGGCGCCGCACGCGATGAGGCCAGCGCCGCAGATCAGTCCTGCATCGAGCCCCGGAACGATCGCCGCGTCGATCGCTGGGGCGACACCGGCATCGTCCCGAAGACGGCTCGAGTCCGGCGCGACCAACGCGGAACACCCGGCGAGCGACACGAGAGAACAGAGCAGGCCCGCGAAGCGGAGAAGCATGGTCGTGCGCCGCTGCAAGACTCGAGCACGGCGCCGGAGCGTCGATGTCCTCGCGTTCACCTCGCGCGGCTGTGCATGCGCGTGCGCAGTGCGCACGATTTCGCAGGTACTTCGCGAAGTGATTTCACGCCTTCCGCAGCGAGATGAAGTGCGCCGATGCGGCTCGCAACTTGCTGAAACGTTCGCGTCCAACGAGGAGGACCTGAATGAGCTTACCCCGATGTACTTGGTCGCAAGGTGTGTGTGCGCTCGGAATGATGATGACGCTCGCTGCTCCCGGCTGCAGCGCGAGTGACCCCGGAAACGGAACCGACGGCGGCCAGGACGATGCGAACGTCGGCACGAACGACACCGGTGTTCCACGCGTCGACACCGGCGTGCACCTCGACACCGGCCCTGCCGCGCCCGACACCGGCCCTGCCACGTGCACCTCGCCGCTCAGCACGTGCGGGCCTGCATGCGTGAACCTGCAGACCGACGGCGCGAACTGCGGCTCGTGCCTGCACGCGTGCTCGGCGACACAGACCTGCACGGCGGGCGTGTGCGCGTGCAGTGGCTCGCTCATCTCGTGCGGCACCGATTGCGTGAACACGGCGACCGATCCGATGCACTGCGGCTCGTGCGGTCGCGCCTGCAACACGGGTGAGGCGTGCGTCTCGGGCGCGTGCAGCTGTCAGGCGCCGGCGATCACGTGCGCGGGCCCGGGCGGCGGCTGCTTCGACACCTCGAGCAACCCTCAGCACTGCGGCTCGTGCACCAATCGTTGCGGCTCGGGCGCGGTGTGCACCTCGGGCGCGTGCGCGTGCCCGTCGGGTACGACGGCGTGCGGCGCAGGTCCCGCGGCCGGCTGCACCACCGACGCGACGTTCCAGACGGACGCGCTGAACTGCGGAAGCTGCGGTCACGCGTGCGCGACCGGCCAGACGTGCTCGGCCGGCGTGTGCACGTGCCCGGGGAGCGAGATCATCTGCGGCGGCGGTGGCGGCGCGGCGATGTGCGTGAACGTCGCGACCGATCCCATGAACTGCGGCGCATGCGGCCGGAACTGTCCGGACGGCGGCACATGCGTCTCCGGCATGTGCCAGTGCGCGGCACCGCTCACGAGCTGTCCGGCGGCAGGCGGTGGCGGCACCACGTGCAGCGACACGCAGACCGATGCGCGTCACTGCGGCAAC
>CAYSCF010000440.1:0-5139 GCA_964429305.1 uncultured Sandaracinaceae bacterium
GAAGGCATCGAGGGCCTCGTGCCGGGGCTCGATCGCGCGGTCGTCGTCGGCGTGGCGCTGGCGATCCTGTTCACGCTCTTCGTCGTGCAGCGACGCGGCACCGGCCGCGTGGGCATGGTGTTCGGCCCGATCATGTTCCTCTGGTTCGTCGTCATCGGAGCGATGGGCGCCTACTGGATCGCGCGCTTCCCCGACGTGCTGTGGGCGGTCGTCGATCCGCGCTACGCGGTGAACTTCTTCCTGACGCACCGGCTCACGGGCTTCTGGGTCCTCGGAAGCGTCGTGCTCTGCATCACCGGAGGCGAGGCGCTCTACGCGGACATGGGCCACTTCGGCCGCCAGCCGATCGCGCGTAGCTGGACGTTCTTCGTCTGGCCCTGTCTCACGCTGAACTACCTCGGGCAGGGCGCGCTGCTGCTCGCGCATCCGGAGCACGTCGAGGACGGCTTCTTCTCGATGGTGCCGGACGGTGGCCCGCGTGCGGCGTTGGTCGTGCTCGCGACGATGGCGACCGTCATCGCATCGCAGGCGTTGATCAGCGGTGCGTTCTCGTTGACGCGTCAGGCCGTGCAGCTCGGCTATCTGCCGCGCCTCGAGATCCGGCACACCTCGGGCGATCACGAGGGCCAGATCTACGTGCCCGAGATCAACTGGCTGCTGATGACGGCCTGCATCGCGCTCGTCGTCGGCTTCCAGTCGTCGAGCCGCATGGCCGCCGCGTATGGCATCGCGGTGACCGGCACGATGGCCATCACGACGGTTCTGTTCTTCATGGTCGTGCGCAAGACGTGGGGCCTGCCGCGCGCGCTGATCGTGTCGGGGCTCATGCTCGTGATCGACGTCGCGTTCCTCGCGGCGAACCTCATCAAGGTGCAGAGCGGCGGCTGGATCCCGCTCGCCGTCGCCTTCGTGATCCTCTTCATGATGACGACGTGGAAGCTCGGCCGCGATCGCGTCGCGCGCTTCCTGCGCAACCGCAGCGAGCCGATCGAGGAGTTCCTCGATCAGATCCACGACAAGCATCCCATCCGCGTGAAGGGCACGGCCGTGTTCATGACGAGCACGAGCGGCGGCACGCCTCCGGTGCTCTTGCACCACTACAAGCACAACCAGGTGCTGCACGAGCAGGTCGTGCTGCTCTCGATCGTCGGCGAGGACGTGCCGATCATTCCGCGTGATCAGCGCGTGCAAGTCGAGAAGCTGCGCGAAGGGTTCTTCCGCGTGAGCGCGCACTACGGCTTCATGCAGACGCCCAAGGTCATCGATGTGCTGCGCGCGTGCATGAAGCGCGGTCTGCACACCAGCAAGCACGACACGAGCTTCTATCTCGGTCGCGAGAAGCTGGTGATCACGCGCAATCCGGGGCTCGGGATGGTGCAGAAGCTCGTGTTCTCGTTCCTGTCGCGCAACGCGCGTCCGGCGACCGACTTCTTCGAGCTTCCGCCGGAGCGCGTGCTCGAGATGGGCATGCAGCTCGAGCTCTGATCACCGACCGAAGTGGTCCGCGTAGCGGACCCGACACGATTGTGTCGGCCCGGCTTGCCGGGCACTCCGGTCGCTGATCACCGTCTGAGCGCCGAGACCAGCTCGATCATCACGAGCACGATCGCGACGAGCAGCGGCGGCACGAGCTCTACCGGGATGCGCGGGCGCCGGTCTCGAGCAGGCGTTCGATGCGGCGGCTGCGGGTCGAGCATCGGACCAGGCTAGGAGCGCCCCAATCAACGCGGCATCAGGAACGCGCGCCTTCGCGCTGAGATTCCATCAAGAAGCGTCGACGCTCGCGCCCGGGGCCGCATCGGGCTCGCTCGGCGGGCGTGGCGGAGCCTCGGTGAAGGGCAACGTCACGACGAACGAAGCACCACCGCTCTCGCGGTTGCTCGCGCGAATGGTCCCGCCATGGGCCTGGACGATGCCCTTGCAGATGGCCAAGCCCAGGCCGACGCCGCCCGCGCCGCTCTCGCGCACGAACTTCTCGAACACGCGCGTCTCGCTACCGGCGGGAATGCCGGGACCACGGTCGGCGACTTCCAGGACCGCGGCGACGTCGGACATCGACGCGCGGATCTCGATCGGAGTGCCGGCTGGTGTGTGCTTGAGAGCGTTCTCGACGAGGTTGACCAGCACCTGCTCGAACAAGACGGGATCGATGTGCGCGACGACGTCGCCGGGAACGTCGATTCGGACGTCGCGCCCCCTCAGGCGCGCATCGAACCGATGGAGCACGGCGCCGATCGTCTCCTCGAGCGGCACCCATTCTTTCTTCACCTCGAGCCCTGCAGACTCGACGCGCGTCATGTCGAGCAGGTTCGATACGAGACGCCCGAGCCGCGCGGCTTCGTCGCGCACGCTCGCGAGCAGCTCGGCGCGCTCCTCGGGGCTCATCGTCTCTCCGGAGTCGAGCAACGTCGTCGCCGTGCCCAGCACCGTGGCGATCGGCGTGCGCAGGTCGTGCGAGACCGAGCTCAGCAGCGAGCTACGCATCTCCTCGGTCTCGGCGCGGAGCTCGGAGCGTGCCGCATCTTCGGCGAGCTGCGCGCGATCGAGCGCGAGCGCGATCTGCTCGACGAACACTGCGAGGTGGTGACGCTGCCGCGGGTCTTCGAAGCGCGTGTCGGGGTGAGGAACGACCGTCAGCACGCCGATCGACTTGCCCTCGGCAAGCAAGGGGATTCCCATCGCGCGTGCGCCAGGCAGCGTCTCGAGGCCGCGGCCCGCCTGTCGCCCGTGATCCAGCACCCAGCGCGCGACCGTTCGATCCATGTCGGTGAGCTCGACGGGGCCGGGGACCGCGAGGGCGAGCCCGCCTTCCGTGTCGGGCACGAGCAAGACGGCGTCGCTCTCGAACACCTCGCGTACCTTCTCGGAAGCGACACGCGCGATCGCCGCAACGTCGCGGGCGCCTGCGAGCGCACGCGTGAGCGCGTAGAGCGCGGCCGTCCGTCTCTCGCGCTCTCTGGCCATCATCGATTGACGACGAATCCGCTCGGTCAGGCTGCTGATGAGGATGCCTGCGCTCAGCATCACGCCGAAGGTCAGCACGTGGCGGAAGTCCGTGACTGCGAACGTGCCGAACGGCGGCACGAAGAAGAAATCCAAGATGGCCACCGCGCAGAGCGATGCGACGATCGACGGGCCACGCCCTAGAAATGCGGCCGTGACGGCGATCGCCACCAGGAAGATCATCACGAGGTCGGCGAGCTCGACGTGATTGCGCAGGAGCGCAGCGAGCCCACCCGCGACCGCGATGGGCAACGTGCCGCGCGCGTAAGCGGTGAGAGAGATCGGAGGGCGACGCGCCGGCGGCTCGGCCGTGGTCGCCGCGCCCACCGGCTCGCCGGCGATCACCTGGACGTCGATGTCGCCGCTACGTCGGATGAGGTCGTCGACCAGCGAGCCCCAGATGAAGTCACGCCAGCGCGCGTGCGTCGGCTTGCCGCAGACGATCCGCGTGACGTTGCGCCGTCGTGCGAGCTCGAGCAGCGCCTCGGCGGGACGCTCGCCAGACACCACTTCCACTTCACCGCCGAGCGACTCCGCGAGCCGCAAGTGTGCGGCCAATCGCGCGCGGTCCGCCTCGTTGCTCGGAGGACCGATGGGCCCCTCGACGTAGGCCGCGATCCAGGGCGCATGAAGCGCCGTCGCCATGCGACGCGCGGCGCGCACGAGCCGTCCCGACGCCGGGCTCGGTCCCACACACACCATCACGCGATCGCGCGCCGCCCATGTGGCATCGATCCCGTTCTGGCGGCGCCACGCGAGCACCTCGGCGTCGACGCGCTCGGCAGTGAGGCGCAGGGCGAGCTCGCGCAGAGCGTGGAGATTGCCTTCCTTGAAGAACGAGTCGGCCGCGCGTGCCGCTTGCTCGGCGACGTAGACCTTTCCTTCCCGCAAGCGCGAGAGCACCACGTCGGGTGAGACGTCGACGAGCTCGATCTCGTCGGCGCGCTCGACGATGGCATCGGGCACGGTCTCGCGGACGCGCACGTGCGTGATGCCGGCGACCACGTCGTTGAGGCTCTCGACGTGCTGCACGTTGAGCGTCGTGTGCACTTCGATGCCCGCATCGAGCAGCTCCATGACGTCCTGCCATCGCTTCTGATGGCGCGAGCCCGGGACGTTCGTGTGCGCGAGCTCGTCGACCAGGATGACCTTCGGGTGGCGCGCGAGCGCCGCGTCGAGGTCCAGCTCGTCGAGCGTGCGACCCCGATGGGGCACGCGCTTGCGTGGGATCTGCTCGAGCCCCGCGACGAGCGCGGCGGTCTCCCGACGGCCGTGCGTCTCGACGATCCCGACCACCACGTCGACGCCCTCGCGCTTCAGGCGCTGTGCGTTCTCGAGCATCGTGAACGTCTTGCCGACTCCCGGCGAGGCGCCGAACCAGATGTGCAGCTTGGCGCGCGTCGCATCCTCGCGCTCCGCCTGGACACGCTCTAGCAGCGCGTCCGGATCGGGCCTGCCCTCGTCGCTGTCGCGCGTGCTCATCGCTCGCCCGGTTCTACCGCGCGCCTCCGCCGGGACCCAGCGAGGACCTGGATCCACCACACATTGATACGCGTTCTTAGCGGGACGTGACGGGGTCTTTGCGACCCGTTCACCAGGCGCTCGCTAGCTTGGTGCCGGTCGGCGCCACACGTGTCTGCGCCGAAGGAGAGCGTTTTTCCATGTTTCGTTCCTCGTTCTGGGTGGCCCTGGGTGCGGGCTTGCTCGCCTCCACGGCGTTCGCGCAAGACGCAGAGACCTCCGACGAGTCGGCAGCGTCCGACGCGTCGTCCACGCATGCGGTCTCGACGGGGGAGGGCGCTTCCGGCCCCGATCCGCGTGACGCGCGCATGCGCGAGCTCGAAGAACGGCTCGCGCGCGTCGAGGCCGAACAAGCGGCGGACCAGGCTGCCGACGAAGCGGCCGTGACCGCCGCCGCGCCGGCGGCCGTCGTCCCGCCGGCTCCGTCCCATCACACACCCGAGCCCTGGGCATGGGCCGATTTCTCGTGGGCGCCCGGCAACTACGGCCCGATTCATCCGGCGCTCTCACACACCGATGGAGAGCTCTCGATCCTGGGCGAGATCCGCATGGATGCCGCGTACCACTACAGCCTCGCGGATCCCATCGACGACACCATCTCGGGGTCGAGCGAGG
>CAYSCF010000441.1:0-5125 GCA_964429305.1 uncultured Sandaracinaceae bacterium
GTGAGAGCCGGCGGCGACTATCGGGCGGCGAGCAGCTTCTCGAGCTCGCCCGGGTGCTTCGGAATCCCGCGCGTCAGCACGTCGGGCCCATCCGCGGTCACGAGCACGTCGTCCTCGATGCGCACGCCGATGCCCATGTACTCGGGGGGCGCCTTCGTCGTCGCGCCGATGTAGATGCCGGGCTCGACGGTCAATACCTGCCCGGGCTCGAGCGTGCGTGCGACCGGCTTGAGCTCGCCCTCGACCTGCACGAAGTAGCTACCGACGTCGTGCACGTCCATGCCGAGCCAGTGCGAGGTGCGGTGCATGTAGAAGGGCTTGTAGAGCTCCTTCTCGATCGCTTGATCGAGCGGCCCCTCGACCAGACCGAGCGCGATGAGGCTCTCGGTGATCGAGCGGAGCGTGATGCGATGCAGGCCCTCGATCGTCGCCCCCGTGCGCGTCGCCGCGATCGTGAGCTCCTGCGCCTTCAGCACCGCGTCGTAGATGCGGCGCTGCGCAGGCGTGAACTTGCCGTTCACCGGGAACGTCCGCGTCACGTCGCTCGCGTAGTACTCGAGCTCGGCGCCCGCATCGATCAGCAAGAGGTCGCCGTCCTCCAGCTTCCGATCGTTCTTGCGGTAGTGGAGGATCGTCGCGTTGATCCCCGAGCCGACGATCGACTCGTACGCAGGGCGCTCGGCGCCGTGGCGGCGATAGACGCGCGCCATCTCGGCCTCGACCTCGTACTCGAACGCGCCCGGGCGAGCGACCTTCATCGCGACCGCGTGGGCCTCGCGCGTGATCTCGGCGGCGCGTCGCATGATCGCGATCTCGCCGGCCGACTTGAAGAGCCGCATCGCGTGGACCGTCGACGAGAGATCGACGATGGCCGCCGGGTACACGACACCGAGCCGCGCGCGCCGACGCACCAGATCGCGCGTGCGCAGCACGAGGCCATCGATGTGCGGGTCGCGACCGAGCGAGTAGTGCAGGGTGCGCGCGTTCTCCAGATACCCGGGCAGCTTCTCGTTGCGCTCCGCGTTCGGGAACGCCGCATCGCAGCCGAGGCGCGCAGGCGCGGCATCGACGCCGACGCGCGGCCCGTCCCACGTCTCGCGCTCCGGATCGCGCGGGCGCACGAAGAGCACGAAGCGGTGCTGCCCGTGCACGTTGGAGAAGACCGCGAGGCTCTCGGGCTCGTCCAGGCCGGTGAGATAGAAGAAGTCGCTGTCCTGCCGGTACGGATGCTCGACGTCGTTGTTGCGGATGTGGACCGGCGCCGACGCGACGATGGCGACGCTGCCGGGGCCGATGCGATCGAGGAACGCTTTGCGACGCGCGGCGAGCTCGGAGGCGAACGACGTTGAAGTCACTGCATGATTGTGGAGAGGCGCGCGGCGCGAATCAACCGCCGGCCCGCTCGGCCAGCTCCACGACGCGCTGCGCAGCGTGCGCGGGCGTCGCACCCAGCTCCTCCGAAATGGCTTCGGCAGACGCCAGCCCGCCTCGGGCGGCCGCGCCGCGCAGGAAGTCCGCGAGCCGCGGGTTGCGGAAGAAGTCCTCGTCGTAGCGCTCGCGCAGCGAAGGCGCCCAGGCGAGCGCCGCGAGCATCGCTCGCAGATCCGTCTCGGCATCGGTGGGCGAGATCCAGCTCGAGCGCGCGAGCTCCGCATCCATCAGCGACGGATCGAGCACGAGCGCGCGGGCCGAGAGCTCACGAGCGAGGCCGTCGGTGCGTGCCTCCACGGTGCCGGCCATCGCGCGCGCGCAGGAGATCGGCGCTTCGAGCACGATCGCGAGCGAGCTCGAGAGCACCACGCGTGCGCGCGCCGCAGGCGATGCATCGACGTGTCGCCGCACGAGCGATTCGTGCGCGAGAAAGGACCCGAAGAGCGCGCCGATCGATCGCGCGACGCTCGCTCGCGGCGCGTGCGCGTGCTCGATCGGGAGCGATCGCGAGAAGAGGACGTGCGTCAGCGCCTGCGAGATCGCCCAGAACGTGGCGCGCTCGCTCACGACGCCCGCCTCGAGCTCGCTCACGAGCACGGTCGCATGCGCGCCACGTCGAACGATCTCGGGACGCAGCGTGAAGACGCGCGTCGGCGCGAGCGAGATCCGATCGCGCAGCTCGCCCTCCATCCCGAGCGAGTCGAGCACGGCGCCGATGCGACGCGTCCGCCCGCGCGCCGGCAACGCGCCGTCCAACGCGAGCGGGGCGAGCGCCGCCACGCGTGTGGCGAGCGAAGGCGCACCGACCGCGTGATGGGCCCGCTCGACGAGATCGGCGGCGGCGTCGTCGGTCGCGTCGAGAAAGGCCGATGCGCGCTCGACGAGATCGGCGGGGGCATCGTCGGGCATGCGCGGCCCGCGTGATCGGATGCGCGCGCGACGCTCGCTCACTTCGTTCCACGCCTCGAGCCGCGCCGCGCGATCGCGTCCCGTGTGATCGAGCAGCGCGGCGAGGGCGGCACGAGCACGGGGCGGCGCGGGATCGCGCGCGTCCATCGCCAGCTCGACGAGCGTGCGCTCGCGGTCCTCGACGACCACGCGATCGCTCGACGCGCGCGTCACCTTCACGGAGTGGCGCGCGAGGACCTCGTCTTCGGCCACGCCGCCGAGGTGCTCGAGCAGCGCGCCGTACGATGCGTCGTCCAACGCGCGCGTGGAGACGGCCTCTTCCAGGCGCTCGCGTGCTTCTCCCGTGCCCAGCGCCGCGCGCGCACGCGCCGCAGCACGATCGGCCAGCGCGACGTCACGGCCGCTCGCCTCGGCTGATTGGAGATCGGCGCGCGTCCGCAAGTGCACCGCGATCGCGTCACGGACTTCGGCGGCGGCTTCTCTCACCGCCCGACGCTAGCACTAGGGGCCGTTCCCCACGTACCATCGCCGGATGTCACGCACGGCTTGGGTGGGGTTGGTGCTGGTGTGTCTGATGCCTTCGGTCGCCGCGGCGCAGGGGGTCGTCATCCAGGAGGAGCCGACGACGCCGGCACCGATCCTCGGCACGCCGGCGGAGGCGTCGGTGTACGTCACGCCCGGTCCGATCGCCGCGCAGCCGACCTGTCCAGCCGGCACGTCGACGCTGATCGACTCGTACGGCCGCACGACGTGTGTCCAAGAGGTCCAGCGGCATCGGGCGATCGGCGGCCTTCTCGGTGGCGGCATCGGGCTGCTCGTGGGCGGCTACGTTCTGTCGTGGATCACGGGCCTGGTCGAAGGTCTCGCCTTCACGTTCACCACTTGCTTCAGTTCCGTCGGCTGCGTGTCGTCCGGCGATTCCGGCGCGGTGATCGGCTGGGGCTTCGTGCCGCTCATCGGCTCTCTCGTGGAGCTCGGCTACTTCCCGCCGAACGTCGATGCCGGCGTCTACGCCTGGAACATCGTCGAGAGCGCGCTGCAGATCGGCGGCCTGATCATGCTGATCTTCGGCGCGATCGGCGAAGACGTGACCGAGACGGTGCCGGCGGGCAGCTTCGCGTTCCACATGCAGCCGATGATCACCGGCACCGCGCAGGGCCTCGGCGCGACGCTCACGTTCTGATCTCGACAGGAGTGGTCCGCAGCGCGGACCCGACGCAACTCGATCGGCCTGCCTTCCGATCGTGACCTACGCGAGGTGCTTCTTGGCGATGTCGGCCCATCGCCCGCTCGGATCGAGCGCGAGGTAGACCTCCCAGTGCTTGCGCGCCTCGCGGCCGCGACCGAGCTCTTCGAGCGCCATCGCGAGGTTGAAGTGCGCGTCGGCGAAGCTCGCATCGCTCGCGATCGCGCGATCGAAGAAGTGCGCGGCCTCCTGGGCATCGGCGCGCTCGTACGCCAGGAAGCCGAGGTTGTACCAAGCCTCCGGCTGCGCCGCGTCGACTGCGAGCGCGCGCTTGTAGAGCCCCTCCGCCTCGACCGCGTCGCCGCGTCGGAACCGCAGGTTGCCGAGGTTCGTCAGCGCGTGAGCCAGCGACGAATCGAGCGAGATCGCGCGGCGATACGCCGCCTCTGCGCGATCCATCGTGACGGCGTCTTCGTCGAAGCGACAACCCTCGAGGTACGCCTCGTACGCAGCGCGACGTCGCTCCGGATCGAGCGTCGCGGGCCGAAGGACGCGAACGACCTCTTCGCGAAGCGCGCTCACGTCGAAGTCGAGCATGAGCTGGCCGGTGGAGGGCTCCCAGCGCGCGCGCTCGCCTTGCACGACGATGTTCTGACCATCGGCCACCACGCGCAGCTCGGCGAGCGGTCGCACGACGTTGGGCAGCGCGCGTCGCAGCGCCTCGACGGCTTTGCGCACCTTGCGGATCGACACGCCACGCTCGAGCAGGCCCTTCGCGGCGCGGATGCCGATCAGATCCTGGAACGTGTAGAGCTTGCGCGTCCCGGCCTCACCCGTCGGCGGCAGAAAGCCGCTCCGCTCCCAGTAGCGCAGACGGCTCTCTGGGATCCCGAACAGGCGCGAGACCTCGGGGCGGCCGTAGAGATCGCCCGTCGGGTCACGGCGCTTGGCGCGTGCCTCGATCGCCATCGCCTCGCGCTCGGGCGGCGGCGGCGCGATCCGACGCCCGCCTCGCGGCCCGAACTCGACGTGGATGACTTTTCCTTCGGCCGCCATCAGCTACCCACCGCCGTGGAGCTTCCACCGATCGAGGCCTCGAGATCCACGTCGACGTACAAACGCGTTCCTTCGACGCGGAATCGCGTCTCGGTGTGGGCCGTTCCGATGCGCTCGCTCGGAAATCGACGCGCGACGTCTTCTTCGGCCAAGCGCATCGCGCGGAGGCGCACGCGCACGGAGCCGAAGATCGCGTCACAGACACGCGAGAGCATCATGGCGTCGCCCTCGATTCCCATGCCCTCGAAGGCGCGCGCGAGCTCGATCGTGATCAGCGTCGTCCCGAAGAACGTCTCGCTCTCGCGGCGCCCTTCGGAGAGCACCTCCGCGACGCGATAGAGCTCGTCCACGGCGCGCGCGCCGAGAGCGAAGCCCGAGCGTTCACGCAGGAGCGCGCCCGGGCGAACGCGTACCAGAGGCTTGAGAGCCATGCGGCGGCCCTCCGACTTGATCGTCACGACGCAATGGTATCGAGGCGCGACACGAAAGATCCAAAACGCGTCAATCGAGACCGTCGATGACCGGGTCGACGCCCCACGCGCC
>CAYSCF010000442.1:0-874 GCA_964429305.1 uncultured Sandaracinaceae bacterium
GAGGTGGGTCGCGGGGTCGTACTCGATGCACCACATGGAGAAACGGAAAAGACCCTGCTCATCGTAGGTCGAGAGCAGGGCCCGTCCAAGGTCGTCGGTCCTCTTACTGGCAGGCGGGGGGTACGGCCTGGTTCGTCGCGGTCAGGCCGGCGCGGAATCCATCGATCGCCGACTGACAGCCGACATCGGGCATGCCCGGCGTGGCGTAGCTGGCGCAGGAAGAAGCGACGGAGGCGCCGTACGGCGTCTGCGCGTACGCGTTGCAGCAGTCGACGGCGCGCTGACAGACGCTGCCGCCAGCGGCCGCGGCGGGTGCAGCCGGCGCGGCGGGAGCCACCGCTGGCTCGACGCCGCCCACTGCCGGCGGCGTGTAGGTCGCGGTACCGGACATGAGGCTGATGCCCCACGACGCCGCCGAGCACACGCAGCTGAGGAGAAGGAGCACGAGACAGCCGATGCCGATGTTGCGGCCCATCTTGCTTCCACCGGCGGGCGCTGCGCCCATCGGAGGTCCACCCATCGGGGCTGGAGCGACGTTGCCCATCGGGCTCGCGCCCATACCGCCGGGCGGTCCGCCCATCCCACCGCCAGGCGCGCCGAAGCCCGCCGGCTGCGGAGGCGGCGCACCGAAGCCACCACCACCCGGAGGCGCACCCGGAGGAGGCGCACCGAATCCACTGCTGGGCGGCGCACCGAAACCACCACCAGGCGGCGGCGTTCCGGGCGCGCTACCGAATCCACCGCTGGGCGGCGCACCGAAACCACCGCTCGGCGCAGGAGCGCCGAAGCCACCCTGCGAGGGCGGCGGCGTTCCGGGCGCGTTACCGAAGCCGCCTGGCTGCGACGGCGGCGCACCGAATCCACCCGGCTGCGA
>CAYSCF010000442.1:974-5112 GCA_964429305.1 uncultured Sandaracinaceae bacterium
AGGAGGCGCGCCGAAGCCACCTGGCTGCGACGGCGGCGCACCGAATCCACCCGGCTGCGACGGTGCAGGCGCACCGAATCCACCACCCGGCTGGGAAGGAGGCGCGCCGAAGCCACCTGGCTGCGACGGCGGCGCACCGAATCCACCCGGCGGAGGGCCGGCCGGCGGCGCACCGAAGCTACCCGGCGGCGGACCCGCCGGCGGAGCACCGAACCCACCTTGGCTCGGAGGCTCGCCGAACCCCGACGAGGGCGGCGCGGCCGGCGGCGGCGCGCCCGGCGGCGTGATCGGCCCGAGCATCGTCTGCTGGAACGCGAGGTTGGGCTTCGCCTCGGGCGCAGCTGGCGGCGGCGCGCCTGGCGGTGCCCCCGGTGGTGGACCGCCTGGACCTGCTCCCGGCGCCGGCGGCTTCCCCGCACCGACACCCGTCATCATCATCGTGCCCTTGAACTTCGACGCGGCCGCTTTCGGCTTGAGCGGCGACTGACAGGCCACGCACTGAGTCGCGGTGTCGGTGTTCGGCTTTCCGCAGTTCGGACAGAAGACGGTCACTGGCGCCTCCGACCCTCGACGCCGTCAGGCGCGAGGGACATTGCTGAAATGAGTCCTGGCGAAGCCAGGCGATCATTCGACTCGATCGGTTCGTTCACTGCCCGCACGCGACCCCCACGAGCCTCGTTCGAGCGCGGCGACATTAGCGAGAACATGCCCGTGTGGGAAGGGCTTTTTCGCCATCCAAGTCGGCCTTGACACGCACGAACGACGAGCCTAGCGTCCGCCCCGCCCGTCACCCCCGGGCCCGCTGCGCGCGTGTGCGCTCCCCTCGTCGCGTGGCTTGTTTATGGGGCTCGATCGTTGCCAGGACGGGGTGACGGGAGAGCCAGGGAGCAGCCGAAAGCGCGACCGTATGGCTCTCTCGCTGAGCACGGAACAGGAAAAGAAGATCGACGAGATCGTCGCTCGTTATCCGACCAAGCGCGCCGCCTGCATTCCCGTGCTCCACGTCTGCCAAGCGCAGGTGGGCTGGGTCTCGCCGGACGTCATCGCGTGGGTCGCTCAGCGACTCGGGCTCGCGACGAGCGAAGTGCAGGGCGTCGTCACGTTCTACACGATGTACCACCAGGCTCCGGTCAAGAAGCACGTGCTCTGGGTGTGCCGGACGCTCAGCTGCGATCTGCGCGGCGGCAAAGCGATCCAAGAGCACGTCGAGAAGCGCTTCGGCTGTCATGCGGGCCACGACAGCAAGAACGGCGTCTGGACGCTGAAGAAGGCCGAGTGCCTCGCGGCGTGTGGCTACGCGCCGATGGTGCAGATCGACGATCGCTTCTTCGAGAACCTCACGCCCGAATCGCTCGACGCCGTGATCGACGCGTACGAGAAGGGCACGCCACCTCCGCAGCTCGAGACCGCGTTCGCGAAGAACCCGGCGCCCGCTGCCGCACCCGCCACACCCTCGACGCCGCCCTCGGCTCCGCAGGCCTCCTGATGCCGACGACCTACGCGAACATCCTCAGCAACCGGTACACGCTCGAGAAGAGCTGGACGATCGAGGTCGTCGAGAAGAACGGCGGCTACGTCGCCGCGCGCAAGGCGATCACCGAGCTCGCGCCCGACGCGATCAAGAACGAAGTGAAGGCCGCCAACATCCGCGGTCGCGGCGGCGCAGGTTTCCCGGCCGGGATGAAGTGGGGCTTCCTCGCGCCCGTCAAGCAGGGCGAGCAGGCCTATCTCGTCGTCAACGCCGACGAGGGCGAGCCGGGCACTTTCAAAGACCGCACGCTGATGGAGAAGGATCCCCATCGGCTGATCGAGGGCTGCATCATCGCGATGTGGGCGCTCGGGGCGCACAAGACGTTCATCTACGTGCGCTGCGAGCTCGTGCTCTCGATCGCGCGTCTCGAAGCGGCCATCGAGAGCTGCAAGAAGCGCGGCTATCTCGGGCCGCGACCCTTCGGCAAGGACCACGCGATGGACATCGTCGTCCATCCAGGCGCGGGTGCGTACATCTGCGGCGAAGAGACCTCGCTGCTCAACTCGCTCGAGGGCTATCGCGGTGAGCCGCGCCTGAAGCCGCCGTTCCCGGCCGTGAAGGGCGCGTTCGGCATGCCCACGATCGTGAACAACGTCGAGACCATCGCGGCCGTGCCCGACGTCATCACGATGGGCGGCGAGAAGTGGAGCAACCTCTCGCTCCTGCCGCCCGAGATGAAGGACGGAGGCACGCGCCTCTACGGCATCAGCGGCCACATCAAGAAGCCCGGCGTCTTCGAGGCTCCCGTCGGCATCACCCTGCGCGAGATGATCTACGACTTCGGCGGCGGCATGCTGCACGAGGGTCGTCCGCTCAAGGGCGTCATTCCCGGCGGCTCTTCGACGCCGGTCATCCGCCCCGAGGACAAGGTCCACGCGCCCGACGCGAAGTCGCCGATGAACAAGTGGCACGGCAAGAGCCACCTCGACGTGCCGCTCGGCGTCGACACGATGCGGAACATCGGCACGATGCTCGGCACGTGCTGCGCGATCGTCATGGACTCCTCGGTCAACATGGTCGAGGCGTCGCGCAACCTGATGAAGTTCTATCACCACGAGTCGTGCGGTCAGTGCACGCCGTGTCGTGAAGGAACGGGCTGGCTCGAGAACGTCTTGGACAAGCTCGCCGAGGGCAAGGGCAAGCCGAGCGACGTCGATCTGCTCGTGGACATCTCGAACAACATGATGGGCAACACCATCTGCGCGCTCGCCGACGGAACGGCGATGCCGATGCTCGCGTTCGTCCGCAAGTACCGCGCGGAGTTCCTCGCGGCCGCCGAGAAGGGCGTTCCCGTCGCGGACCGCCGGCTCGATGCGGCGCTGCTTTCTTCGTTCGGCGGGAGGGCTTGAGATGGAGGAGACCGCAGCTGTGGCGGCGACGACGGACCTGAGCACTTCGGGACAGGTGCTCTTCGTCGTGGCCGCGATCATCGCGCTCGTGTCGGCCGTCGTGACGGTGACGCAGCGCTCTCCGCTCCGCGCGGCGATGGGGCTCTTGCTCCACATCGTGTCGCTCGCGGCGCTCTATCTCTCGCTGCACGCGCACCTGCTCGCGGCGATCCAGATGCTCGTGTACGCGGGCGCGGTCGTCGTCTTGTTCGTGTTCGTCATCATGTTGATCGGGCCCGGCGCGCTCTCGTCGCGGGCCGACGAGCGCGGCATCTCGACCAAGATCGTTGGCGGCGCGACCATCGCGCTCGTCGCGGGCGCGATCGCGTTCCAGCTCGGCGCGGCCGACGTCGGCCACGTGCTCATCCCCGCGTGCGTGGATGGCGCGGAGGGCTGCGTCGTGTTCGGCAGCGTGGAAGCGCTCTCGCACGCGATCTTCGTCGATGCGGCCGTGCCCTTCGAGCTCGTCTCGATCCTGCTGCTCGTCGCGATCATCGTCGCGATCGCGGTCGCGCGCGGCATCCACCCCGGCGAGATCGGCGGCGTCGAGACCGACGATCCGGTGCAGCCGCGCAACAACAAGCTCCCGATTCGTCCCCGCACCGCAGACCCGCTTCCTGGGGAAGCGGGCGAACAGCCGGCTGAATGAGGAAGCGATGATGAAATTGCCCAAGGGCCTCCAGTCATGATCATCGGCCTCGGTACCTATCTCGCGCTCGCCTCGGTCCTCTTCGGGATCGGCGCGGCGGGCTTTCTGACGCGGCGCAACCTGCTGCTCCAGCTCATGTCGATCGAGATCATGCTGAACTCGGTCAACCTCACGCTGGTCGCGTTCAACCGCTGGCGACCCGAGTCGCACGCCGGTCAGGTGTTCGCGTTCTTCGTCATCGCGGTGGCCGCGGCCGAAGCTGCGGTCGGGCTCGCAATCCTGATCAGCCTCTTTCGCTTGAAGAAGTCGGTCGACAGCGATCGCGCCGACCTGCTGAGGAATTGACGATGCTCGAATGGCTCCAAGAGAACTTCGAGTTCCCGCAGCCGGATAGCCTGCTGATGTGGATCGTGCTGCTCCCGCTCCTGGGGGCGCTGATCAACGGCTGCTTCGGTGGCCGCGCGGACAAGCGGCTCGTCACGCTGGTGTCGGTGTTGTCCGTGTTCAGCTCGTTCCTGATCGCGCTCTACGCGTTCGGCAGGCTGCTCGCGTGGAGCATCGGCGACGAGC
>CAYSCF010000443.1:0-5111 GCA_964429305.1 uncultured Sandaracinaceae bacterium
AGCAGGCCCAGCGGCACCGGATCGCGTGGCGAGAGCGCATCGCGCAACGCGACGAGCTGCTCGAAGGCGGCGCGCGCGCGTGTCGCATCGAGGATCGGCTCGTCGAACGTCTCGCCCTCGGTGCGCACCGCGACCTCGATGCGGCCGCGGACGAGCATGCGGCGGGCGATGTCCTCGACGAGCGGCGTGTGCTCCGCGAGCTCGGGAGGAACGCGCGACCGGATCTCGAGATAGCGGTGGTTCACCGCGCGGATGTCGACCTCGACGCGACCGGTGCGCAGCGCCGAGGCTCCGACGCCGTGCCCCGTCATGCTGCGAACGCAGCCACGTGAACGGAGATGTGGGTCGGGCCGATCCATCCACTAGGGAGAATCACCCGGGACCCCGCGGGCCGCAAGGACCCCCCGGCGGCTACTTCGAGAGCTCGCGAGCCTTCATCAGCAGGGCGAGCGCTACCACCGTGGTGGTCAGCGCGGCGAGCACGGCTCCGATCAGCGCGAGCGTCGGGCCGAAGCTCGTGGCGCCGAGCACCAGCCCGATGGCCGGCAGCGCCGAGATTGCGTGTGCGCCGTTCTCCGTGACGCGCGCGCGGAACATGCGTGCGAGGCCGAGGCCCATCGCCGCTGCGCCGAGCGCCGCCAGCAACATCAACGCTGCGAGCGCTGCGCGACTGCCGAGCTCGCCGCCGCCGCGGTTCATCGCTGCGGCGAGAAGCGCGCCTCCGACCGGCAACATGCGGCCTCGCACGACGATCGCGGGGACCTGTCCCACGTCGACGTCGGAGAGCGCTCCGTCGCGGTCCGGGCGCAGGATGCGTGTCACGCGCCCGTCCTCGATGCGGATGGCGAAGTTTCCCGGTGTACCGTCGGCCTCCTCGAAGCGGGGCTCTTCGATCATGCCGCGCTCGCTCCCGAGCTGCAGCGGCGTCGCCTGCGCGACACCATCGATCACGCGGATGAAGCCGTGCCAGACGCGCTCCGGCTCCATCCGTTGGCTGACCGTCTCGAACGCCGAGTCGTAGAAGCGCACCGACGCCAGCGAGCGCGCGCTCTGCACGGGCCGCGCATACGCGTTGGTGCCGCCGATCGCCATGATCACGAGCGTGCCGATCAAGACGTGGACGAGGATCGGCAGCATCGCCGCCGAGGCCTGTGCCTTGACCGTGCGCGGCTGCGCGAGCGATGCGAGCGCGCCGTCGACGCCGCTCGGGCCCGCCATCACGGGGAGCAGCGCGCCGATCGACGCGCCCGCGATCTCGCCCACGAGCGCGCCGGAGAACGACCGGATGGCCGGAGCGCCATCGAGCGCATCCTCGAACGACGCGGCGAGCGTTCCGAACGCCTGACCGGCGTCGTATGCGATGCCGACGAGGCAGGCCGCGACGAGGGCCACGAGCGCGGCGAGCGTCACCCATCCGAGCCAGACCTTGTCGCGCCCGAAGAACGCGAAGAGCGCGGCCGCCGCAGCGACCCCGAAGCCGATCGGCTCGGCGCTCCCCGGGAGCACTTGCTCGGCGGTCGACGTGAGCGCGGGGCCGTGCAGACCGCCGACGATCACGACGGCGCCGATCGGCGCCAAGAAGAACAGCGCCTGGCCGAGCCCGGCGACGCGCGGGCTCGAGTCGCTGCTCAAGCGTGCCGCGAGGCTTCCGTCCTCGCGTCGCTTCTTGCCGGCCTTGCCGGGGGGCGCGGTTCGCGCGAGCAGAACCTCGGCGAGGCGCAGCGGGGCGAAGAGAAGCCCGAAGAGCCAGAGCCAGGGCAGGGCGCCCGGTCCGCCGAGGCTCATCGCCGTCGCCGCCGACACCGCCGCGCCTGCACCGACCGTCGCCGCCGTCGAGAGCGCGAGCGCCGTCGCGGGAGGCAGCGAGCCCTCGGCGTTGGGATCGTGGGCATTGATCGCGCGGAACGCCTCGCCGAGGCGAGTGATCTGCGGGAAGCGAAGAAGGACGGTCAGCGCGACCGCCGCGACGATGAGCGCGGGCAGGCCCACCCAGGCCCAAGCCACGTCGCGAAGATTGATTAGCGATTCCATTGTCCTGAGGCGGCCTTTGTAGTGGGTTTTCCGAGAGAGAGCACGCCGCCATCGCCGACGTCTGTTATCTCTGCGCGATGCGCGCTCTGCGACCCGCCACCTCGGCCGTCCATGCCGGGGATCACGCCGACCCGCACACCAAGGCGCTCGAGCCGCCGATCGTGCTCGCGAGCGCCTACGCGTTCGACTCTGCCGACGATGCCGCCGCGCAGTTCCGCGGGGAGATCGAGGGCCACATCTACTCGCGCTGGTCGAACCCGACGGTGCGTGCGCTCGAAGAGAAGATCGCGGCGCTCGAGGGCGCCGAGGCGTCGGTCGCGTTCGCCAGCGGGATGGCGGCGGTGTCGGCCTCCTTCTACGCGCTCTGCGTCACGGGCGATCACGTCGTCGCCTCGTCGAGCCTCTACGCCGAGACCGCGCGCCTGTTGCGCGAGCAGCTGCCGCGTTTCGGGATCGAGACGACGTTCGTCGACACCACGGATCTCGACGCGGTGCGCGCCGCGATGCGGCCCCGAACGCGCGTGCTCTACGCGGAGACGCCGGCCAATCCCACGCTCGCCATCAGCGATCTCGCGGCGCTCGCGCGCATCGCCCACGACGGCGGCGCGCGGCTCGTCGTCGATGGCACGTTCGCGACGCCGTATCACCAGCTGCCGCTCGCGCTCGGAGCCGACGTGGTGCTGCACTCGGCGACCAAGTCGATCTCCGGGCACGGCGACACGATCGGCGGCGTCGCATCGGGCGCGGCCGACGTGATGAAGCTGCTCCGCGACACCGGCGTGCGAACCGCCGGCGCGCCGATGGCTCCCATGACGGCGATGCTGATCGCGCGCGGCGCACGCACCTTGTTCTTGCGGATGGAGCGCGCGAGCGCGAACGCCGCCTGGCTCGCGCAGCGTCTCGCCGAGGATCCGCGCATCGAGGTCGTTCACTATCCGGGGCTCGCCTCGCATCCGCATCACGCGCTCGCGAAGCAGCAGATGCAGCGCGGGTTCGGCGCGATGATCGCGTTCGAGGTGAAGGGCGGGCTGCCCGCGGGCAAGCGCGCCTACGATCGGCTCGAGCTGATCGCGCGCGCGGTCAGCCTGGGCGACGTGCGCTCGCTGATGACGCATCCGGCGTCGACCACGAGCCACTCGATGCCGCGCGAAGATCGGATCCGCGCCGGCATCACCGACGGCCTCATGCGGATGAGCGTCGGCATCGAGGACCGCGAGGATCTCTGGGCCGATCTCGATGGGGCGCTCGCATCGTGAGCTGGCACTTCGAGAGCACGACGTCGGGCGGCGTGATCCGCGGTCGCGTGACGAAGGATGGCGCGGTGGTCACGCGCGCCGACGCGCTCGCGGCGATGGCGGACGATGCGTCGTTCCGCAGCGCTTGGACTGCGTTCCTTCGCGATGCGCCGTTCCGGGCCTTCTTTCTCGAGACGCCGCCGACCACGCGCGCCCATCAGCATCTGCCGTTCGAGCTCGTGCTGATCGATGCGCCGCCGCTCGCGGTCGTACGCGCCGACGAGACGAGCTTCGCTTCGGAGCTCGTGCGCGCGCCACAACACGACGTGCTCACGTTTCCGAACCTCGGCGGAGACGCGGTGCTCGTCGTGCCCGCGCCGCGCGGCCCGAACGAGGCGTACGCGCATCTCGCCGCGTTCGTGCGCCTCGCGCCGCCCGATCAAGTGGACGCTACGTTCGTGGCGCTCGCGCGTGCGATCGAGGCGAGCCTCGACGCGCAGCCGCTCTGGGTCAGCACGGCCGGCCTCGGCGTCGCGTGGCTCCACCTGCGGCTGGACTCGCGGCCCAAGTACTACCGATACGCGGTCTACAAATCGCCGCCCTAGCGGGTAGATCACGCGACTCGCGTACGTAGCGCGCGTTTCCACGACGAGGCGGTGAACAAATCCGCTCGACCCGCGTAGCATGTGGCATGCGGACCTCCTCGCTCGCGATCCTCGGCATTCTTCTCGCGCTCGGCTGCGGCTCGAGCGCCGAAACGCCGTCCTCCGCTCCTCCTCCGCCGTCCTCGGCCGCGCCGCCGAGCTCCGTCGCCGCCGCCCCCCCGAGCGCCCCCGGCGCATCCGGCAACGTGTTGCTCGATGCGGACGGCGCGCTCGCCACGGCCGACGGACGCATGGGCAACATGTACGTCGATCGCTACACGTTCCACGCGGACACCGGTCAGCGCGTACGCGTCACCGTCACCTCGCCCACGCTCGACACGGTCTTGCGTGTCGGTCTCCCGGGCGCAGGTCAGGGCACGCTGACGAACGACGACGTCGCGGGCGACCGCACGCGCTCCGAGGTCGACTTCGTGGCCGCCGCCGCGGGCGACGTGAAGGTCTCGGTCACGTCGTTCGCGCCCGGCGCGACCGGCCCGTACCACGTGCACGCCGAGCACCTCATGAACGCGCCCAACGTCGCGATCGCCGCCGCCCCGCAGTTCCACGTGCTCCCGGGCAACTTCCGCTCGTACATCGCGGGCGCCACGCCGAGCTCGCCCACGGCCGAGCCGACCGCCGTGACCGTTCACGTGGGCGATCACGTGCAGGGCACGCTGGCGACGGGCGATGCGACGCTGCCCTCGGGTGAGTTCGCGGACTACTACTCGTTCGCCGCGACGCCGGGTCGCTACACGATCGCGATGCAGTCGACGCGGCTCGACTCGTTCGTCGTCGTCACGACGCCGAGCGGCGAGCGTCTGCAGAACGACGACAGCGGCGGCTCGCGCGATGCCTCGCTCGACATCGACGTGCCCGCGGCGGGCGAGTACCGCATCGCGGCGACGAGCTATCGCGCCGGCGAGTCGGGCGCGTACGCGCTGAGCGTGACGCCCACGGCCGCGGGCGGTGTCACGACGGTCGCCGCCCCGAGCGCGCCGCCTTCGAGCGCCGCGGGCGCTCCCCCAGGCGTTCGCACCGAGCACGGCACGCTCGCGAACGGTGACAGCCAGCTGAGCTCGGGCGAGTTCTTCGACGAGTACGACTACACCTTCACGCAGGGCACGCCCGTGCATCTCGAGGCGACATCCTCGGCGTTCGACACGTACCTCATCCTCCGCTCGCCCGACGGTCAGCAGCAGGA
>CAYSCF010000444.1:0-5106 GCA_964429305.1 uncultured Sandaracinaceae bacterium
TCGTTGCCGGGCACGAACGCATCGACGCCGGGGCGGAACGCATCGACACCGGGCGCGACGAACGCGTCCATCGCCGCGTCCACGCGAGGGCCGCCGTCACCGTGCGGGATGTCGTTTCCGCGGGCACATCCGAGCAGAGCGAGCAAAGACAAGAGCGGCGAAAGAGCGCGCATTCTTCCTTCAGCCTCTCACGCGCGCTGGCTTGCCGGCAACGCGAGGGCACGTGGTAGCGTGTCTGCCGCTCCGCATGGCTGCCGATTCCACCGCCGACGAGACGACCTCGGTTCTCGGGGTCGCCATCCGCGACGTGGCGCGCGCGCGCGAGGTCGTGCAGGTCGCGATGCGACACGGCTTCGGCGAGCTCGTGCTGCGGATCCCTTTCGCCGCGCCGTTCGTCCCGCGCAGCGCGATCGCGCACCGCGTCGAGGGTAGCGCCGCCGAGCGATTCGCGCGTCTGCTGGGCGAGCTCGGGCCGACCTACATCAAGCTCGGCCAGGTCCTCTCGATGCGCTCGGATCTGATCCCGGCGGATTGGATCAAGGCGCTGAGCAAGCTGCAGGACCAGGCGCCGCCGATCCCGCTCGAAGAGGTCGAGGCCGTGATCGAGAAGGCGCTCGGTCACTCGCCCACGGAGCTCTTCGCGTCGTTCGACGAGACGCCGCTCGCGACCGCTTCGATCGGCCAGACGCACCGCGCGGTCACCAAAGACGGCACGCAGGTCGTGGTGAAGGTGCAGCGTCCCGGCATCGGCACGAAGATGCGCGGCGATCTCGATCTGCTCTTCCTCGCGGCGCGCGCGCTCGAGTCGAGCATCGACGAGCTCAAGCTCATCCAGCCCTCTGCGATCGTCGCCGAGTTCGAGAAGAGCATCCTGCGCGAGCTCTCGTTCACGACCGAGCTCGCGAGCCTCGTCACGATGCGCCGCTTGCTCGACCCCAAGCGCAAGCTCGTGGTGCCCGAGCCGATCCCCGAGCTGAGCTCGCGCACCGTGCTGACGATGCACTTCTTCGCCGGCAAGCCCATCCGCGATCTGACGCCGCGATCGCCGGAGGCGCGGGCCGCGGTCACCGAGCTCATTCACGCGATGTGCAAGGGCGTGCTCGTCGACGGCTTCTTCCACGGCGATCCGCACGCCGGGAACATCCTCGTCGGAGACGACGGCACCGTCTGTCTGCTCGACCTCGGCCTGGTCGGCACGCTCTCGCCGGAGCAGCGGGAGGATCTCGTCACGCTCGTGCTCGCGACGATCCTCAACGACGCGTCCACGGTCGCTCGCGTGCTGCTCAAGATGGGCACGCCGACGCAGCGCGTGGACATCGCCGAGCTCAAGGCCGACATCACGCGCGTGCGCGCCGAGCACGTGATGGTGCACTCGCTCTCCGAGCTCGACACGCAGGCGTTCATCGAAGAGTTCGCGCGCGCCGTCGGCAAGTACCGCGTGCGTCTGGCGACCGAGTACTCGGTGCTCGTGAAGTCGGCGGGCACCGTCGAAGGTCTCGTGCGGGCGATCGATCCGGATCTCGACGTGATCCCGCTCATCCGTCCGCACGTGGAGGCGGTGTTCACCGAGCGCTGGCAGCCCGGCAAGATGGTGGAGAACGCGCTCGGCGGAGCGACCGGCGCGGCCTCGCTCCTGCGGACCGTGCCGACGCACGTCGACCAGATCCTGCACGACTTCCAGACCGGCAACCTGCAGGTCCGCCCGATCACGCCTCGTCTCGATCAGCTGCCCGATCGCATCCACGACAGCGCGACGCGCATCGCGGTCTCGATCTTCGCGGCCTCGATGAGCATCGGCGCGGGGCTCGTGGTTCCCACCGGGTGGGAGACGCCGATCGAGTACCTTCGGATCGCGCTCTTTCTCGCATTCTTCGTGTCGGCGATCTCGGGATGGGTCGTCACGTGGTTCTGGCACTGGCTCGGTCGCGGGCTCTCGCTCCGACTGACACCCCTGCTGCAGCTCGTTCGCCGTAGGCGCTGAGGAGACCGATGGCCGACTCGATTCCGGAGCTGACCGCTCGACAGCGCAACCTGCGCACGCTCGGGCTCTTCTTCTTGGTGTTCCTCGGGCCGCTGCTCGTGCTTCGCGTGGCGTGCGTGTCGCATCGCGAGGTGTGCGAGCGCGCGGGTGGGATCTACGGCGAGCACGGCGCGATCCGAGTGTGCAACATGCCGAACGCCGAGGGCTGTCCCGACCCGTATCGCTACGCGCGCTTGCGCGACGGTTGCGTCGTGACGACCCGCCTGCCCGGCGTCTGGCGCTGGGACAGCTGGTGACTCGGTCGTCGGGGAGCTCTCAGCCGAACGGGAGGCAGACGCGCGTCGGAACGTGCGTATCGCTGGTGCCGCCCGTCGCGCCGTCCGACGCGTTGCCCCAGCAGAACACGCCGCCGTCGGCGCGCACGGCGCACGTATGCAGCTTGCCGGTGTCGACGTCGCTCCACTGAGTGCCCAGCTCGATGGCGACGGGCTGCGTGCGGTTCGTCGTGCTTCCGTCGCCGAGCTGACCGTGCGTGTTCGGACCCCAGCACCAGAGCGCGCCCGAGAGATCGATCGCACACGCGTGATCGTCGAGCGAGACTCGTGCGACGGCGATGCCTGGAACGCGCGTCGGCTCCGGCGCGTCTGCGGCGGCCGTCCCCACGCCGAGGATGCCGGCGGAGTCGCCGGTGTTGGCGCCCCAGCAGTAGAGCGTGCCCGCATCGTCCCACGCGCATGCCGTGTGGTCTCCCAACGAGAGGCCGGCCCAGCTCGGCGAGCCGGATGGGACGACCACGGGCACGGGCCCACAGTTGGTGCATGGGTCGGCGCTGCCGAGCTGGCCGCTGAAGTCGCCGCCCCAGCACTGCAGTGATCCGGTTCCGTCGATGCCGCACGAGAAGAACGTGCCCATCGAGACGTCTCTCCACGTGGTCCCGACCTGCATCGGCGCGACCGTCGAGGAGGTGGGCGCGCCGTACGCTTCGGCGTGCACGTTCTCGCCGAACGCCCAGAGCACACCCGACGCATCGAGCGCACCGCCGTGGATGCCGCCCGTGCGGACGCGGGTCGGTGTGATGGGCAGCGAGACGCCGGTGGGCGAGAACAGATTCGGCGTCGAGGGATCCACCCCCGCTTGTCCCGTGTAGTTCGAGCCCCACCCACGCACCGTGCCCCCGTCGATGCCGAGCGTGGTGCGCGAGAGCGTGGCGATCGCATGCCAGTCGGACGACACGCCCACGCGCGCGGGAGGCAGCGGTGTGGCGGAGTACGTCAGGCCGAGCTCGCCGACGTCGTTGGTTCCCCAGCAGTAGAGCCCCCCGCCGGCGATCGCACACGAGTGCACCTCGCCCGCCGACACCGCAGTCGCAGCCGTCGGCGGAACGCACCGGTGGCCGGTGCATGCATCGCTCGCGCAGGGACAATCGCTCGCTGTCGAGCACTCGCTCGGCAGGGCTGCGTCGACGTCGCCTGATCCTCCGTCCACGCCGGTGTCGGGCGTCGGCCCGGTGTCGCTCGTGGTCGTTCCCGCGTCGCTCGGAGCACACACGCCGGAGGAGCAGAGCAGCGCCACACAGAGCGGCGTCGGCGACACGCTCATCACGCTCACGCGAACGGCGCCGTCGCGCGGGAGCGTCGCCTCGGTGCATCCGGTCGCGATCTTGCGGCAGCTCGCGTCGTGCGCTTCGATCTCGATGCCGTACGTGCCGCTGCCGAGACGCGGGATCGAGGGCGCCGGACCGCCGTCGACGAACGGCGCCTCGAAGCGGATCTCGCTGCTGCTACAGCCGCCCGCGCGCACGCGCGCCACGAGCGTCGAGCCTTCGAGCCCTGCCGGCAGCGTGTACTCCCAGCTCAGAGAGTGACCACACGACGCCAGCGCGATCGCCGCCAAGCACCACGCGCGCTTCATGGCATCACCCGCATCGGCGGGCCGAGCTGCGTGCTGTCGGCCGGAGGCGCGACGAGGAATCCGACCAGGATCGAGATGCCGACTGCGAGCAGGACCGCGCCGATCGTGACGCCGACGATCAGCGCCGTGTCGTCGCTCGGCGGCGGACGTGCCGGCGCGAGCTCCTCGGTGCCCGCATGCTCGGCCTGGAGAGGCTGGCTTCGATCGCCGGCGCTCGCGAGCAACACGCCGCCGGGCCCGACGAGCTCGACCCAGTAGCGAAGCGTGCCCGGCTCGACGATCTGCGCCTGCGTTCCGTCGAGCTGTGTCTCGACGCCATCGTGCACGTAGACGATGCGCGTGGCGCGCACGAGGCCGAACGCGTCACCCGTCACGCGCGCGCGCACGGCGAAGCCTTCGCTCGACGGAAGCGCGACGGCCTCGACCGCGAGCGGAGCGACCTCCGGCCGCAATCGCTCGAGCGCGCGACGCGGGCCGGGCGGCACGCGATCGTCGAACGATGCGTCGGGCGCGATCGACAGCCACGCGGAGAGATCTTCGTCGGCTGCGCCTTCGTCGCCCGCCGCGTGATGCGCGAGTGCGCGCTGCGAGAGAATCTGCTCCAGCTGTTCACGCGTGAGCTCGTCGCTCGCTTCCGCGCGGTCGAACGCGGCGACCGCACCTTCGAAGTCCGCCCGCTCGAACGCGTGGACTCCCGCCGCGAGCGCATCCTGGGCGGCGGCGGTGGAGGCCCAGGAGAAGAGCGCCAGACAGACGACGACCGAGGAGCGGGTCATCGGGCGATTTGGTGCTCCGCCATCGCAGCGATTCTACCACGCAGCTCTCCGACTCCTCGCGTATCCTCGCCAACATGTCCGGCTCCTCGGGCGGTACGACTCCCTCGCACACCGTCACGGTGACTGCGGGGTCGGCCGAAGGAATGCCGCGGCGGATCGGCCGCTTCCGGCTGCTCGAGCCCATCGCTGCCGGCGGCATGGGCACCGTCTATCTGGCCTTTGCCGAAGGCCCGCTCGGCTCCGATCGCTGGGTCGCGATCAAGCGCGTGCACCCGCATCTCGCTTCCGATGCGAAGTTCGTCTCGATGTTCATGGACGAGGCGCGCATCGTCGCGCGGCTCTCGCATCCGAACGTCTGCGGTCTGCTCGACTACGGCTCGGGCCCCGAAGGCCACTGGCTCGTGATGCCCTATCTCTGGGGCGAGTCTCTGCACCGCG
>CAYSCF010000445.1:0-5073 GCA_964429305.1 uncultured Sandaracinaceae bacterium
CGGCAACGGCGAGTTCGCCCAGCGCCTGCGCATCCACGAGGTGCTGCGCTGGATCCACGGCATCGGCATGCTCGCGCAGATCGTGATCGGCGCGATGCTCTCGAACGGCGTCTTCGGCGACCGCGCGAACGACTACAACACGCTGCAGGTCGTCGCTGACATCCACCAGGCGATCGGCTGGGTGACGTGGGGCGCGCTGACCGGCGCCGCCGCGGTCATGCTCTTCTGAGCTTTCAGGGCCGCTGGGCGCGGCTCTCGTCGGACCGGCGAAGCCGGATCCTCCTCACCCCGGCTCCGCCTTCGGCTCGCTATCGCTCGCCTCGCGATTTTCGCGCAAGAGGCGGCCGCGTCACGCTTTTCTGATCGTCGCGAGCGCGCTCGTCCACTTCTCGAGCTCGTCGAGCACCGTCGCGAGCGCCTTGGCTTGCAGCTCGGCCGGCGCGAACACGCCGTTCTGGATCTGCTTCTCGAAGAACGGAACCGACACGGCTTCTGGAATGGGCATGACCTTGAGGGTCGTGAGCGGGCCCTTCGCCATCTGCTGCGCGCGCGTGCCGGCCGAGACGCCGCCGTAGCTGACGAAGCCCGCGGGCTTGTACGCCCACTCCGCCGAGAGATAAGTGAGCGCGTTGAGCAAGCTCGGCGGCATGCCGAAGTTGTACTCGGGCGTCACGAACAGGAACGCGTCCGCCGCGCGCACTTTGGCGGCCCAGCGCAGCGTGTGCGGGTGCTCGTACTGGCCGAGCCGCGGATGCTTCGGCTCGTCGAAGACCGGAAGCGCTTCTTCGCGCAGATCCACGAACGCGATGTCGAGCTTGCCGTGCGCCTTCGCGTGATCGACGACCCACTTCGCGACGGGATCGCTCGCGCGCGTCGGGCGCGTGCTGACCTGGACGATCATCAGCTGATGCATCCGCCCGGTCTGGGGCTGGCGCGCGCGCGATGCAAGCTACACTCGCCGCGTCGATGCACCAGGACCTGCGCGAGATGCTGTTCCGATTCGCCGAGACGGCCGAGACGCCGACGCAGCGTGCCTTCGTGCAGCGGGGCGTTCGCGCGGCGATGCGACTGTCCACGATCGAGACGCGCGTGCTCGGCTCGCGGCGAATCTTCTCGGAGCTGAAGAGCGTCGCCGTGGCGTGGGCTCGGTTCCGCGCCGAGCGGCTCGCGCGCGCGCTCGATGTGAACCGGGAGGATGCGAGAGACCTCGGGCGTATCCAGGACTGGGAGGATCGACTTCTCGGCGTGACGGGACATTGGACGATCGAGTCGCCGCGCTGTGCGACCAAGCACGAGACGGCGTGCCCGTACGCGGACCTCGCGGCGCGGGACACGCGCATCTGCACGGATCTCGTGCACGCGCTCGAGAGCGAGACGTTCTCCAAGCTCGCGCCCACGCATCGGCTCGTACCGCCCGGACGGCTGCTCTCGCGCGGCGATGGTGCGTGCGAGTTCCGCCACGAGCTGGGAGAAGCGTGATGGCGCAGGACGACGACGACGAGGGCGGTCGCTTCCGCGCGCGCGGAAGACGCACGGCGCCCGAAGAGCGCGTCTCCGATCCGCCGCTGACGACGAGCCCGATGTCGCGCATCGCGATCGGCTGCGCGATCATGGCGGCGCTCACGTTCGTGGGCTTCGGCGTCGTCGGCTTGCTCGGCGTGAGCTGGCAGCGCTTCTTCGCGCCCGCGATCCGCGAGGCGCGTGACGATGGAGCCGCGAGCGGAACCGGCGGGACGAGCACGAGCCCGACGGGCGTGGGCGGCACGTCGACGGGCACGAGCGCGGGCAATGCATCGGGCACCGATCCGCTCACCGAGATGCGGCGTCGCTACATCCCGGGCCGCTTCGTGCACGTCGAAGGAATGATCCCGAGCGACCGCGCCTATTCGCGGACGGGATCGCTGAGCCCGTGGCAGTCGGGACGCTCGGCCGACACGCCGTGGCTCGTGCTCGGCGCGACTTACGATCACGGCTCGCCGCCACAAGGCGGCGGTGGACCGCACATCGCGCACGCGCAGGGCGAGCCGGTCTCGCGCCCGCTCGACGTCATCGCAGGCGTGCCGGCCGAAGCGCGCGTGAGCGCGTCGGACGCGAGCGGCGGCACCGACGTCACCGAGTACCTCGTGTCGTTCGAGGGATATCCGGGCACGTTCCACCTCGCGACCACCGTGCAGACCGAGCTCGGCGTCGTGCAGGCCGCCGGATCCGACGGCGCCACGGTGCGATTCACGATCGGCGCGCCGATGCTCCCCGATCGCACGTACGCCGCGCCTGGCCGCCCGTTCCGCGCGTTCATGCTGATCGCGGCCGTCGATTCCACCGGACACGCGAGCGCGCCGGTGCGACGCGAGCTCAGCGTGCTGCCCGTCGGCACGGGCGACGTCGAGGTCGCGATGACGATGAGCACGCCGACCGATCTCGATCTCTACGTGACCGATCCCGCGGGCACGACGGTCTACTTCGGCAGCACGCACGTCTTCAGCGGCGGCCAGCTCGATCTCGACGCGAACGCCGCGTGCAGCGGCAACATGGGCGTCAACAGCGAGCATATCTTCTGGCCCGCGCACGGCGCACCGGCCGGCACGTACACGGTGCGCGTGGCGCACTACGAGAGCTGCATCCGCGGCGCGCCCGTCGACTACCGCGTGACGGTGCGCGCGTGCGGCGAGACCGTCGTGCTCACGGGCCACTTCGACGGCACGGCGCAGAGCACCGCGTGCATGAGCGCGCAGCCCGACGGCAGCTGGTGTCAGGACGTCGTGACGTTCCAGGCGCCGAGCTGTTCGTAGCTACGGGCCTGCAGCACGGCGGATCCGGTCGGCGATGGCGAGACCCAGACCCTCTTCGCTCGGCAGCTCGATCACGATCACGTCGACGCCCTCGGCATCGAGACGGCGTAGCTCCGCGTAGAGCGTCTCCGCGCGCGGAACGAGCCGCGCGACGCGGCCGACCAGCTCGCCCTCGCCCTCGCCCTCGCGTAACGCGATCACGCGCGCGCGTGGCGCGTAGTGCGAGGCCATCATGCCCGGTGCGCGCGACTCCCCGTCGCGCCCGTCCGCGATCGGCGCGCCCAGCACGTCTTCGATCGTCTCGACGCTGACGCCGCCCGGCCGCAGCAGCGTCGGGATCGTCGACGTCACGTCCACGATGGTCGACTCGAGGCCGACCTCGCACGCGCCGCCATCGAGCACGGCCACGTCGCGCGCGAACGGCTCGCTCAGCACGTGCGCGGCGGTCGTCGGGCTCACGCGACCGAACACGTTGGCGCTCGGCGCGGCGAGCGGCCCGACGCGACGGATCAGCTCGAGCGCCAGCGGATGACGCGGCACGCGCACGGCGACCGTCTCGCGTCCACCGGTGACCGCATCGAGCACGCGTGCGCTGCGCTTCACGACCAGCGTGAGCGGGCCCGGCCAGAGCACGTCCGCGAGGCGCCGCGCCGAGGGTGGAACCTCCGCGGCCCACGCGTCGAGATCGGCCGCGGACGCGAGATGCACGATGAGCGGATGCGTCGTCGGCCGGCCCTTGGCCTCGAAGACACTGCGCAGCGCGGCCTCGTCGTCGGCGCGCGCCGCGAGCCCGTAGACCGTCTCGGTCGGGATCGCGACGAGATGGCCGGAGGACAAGAGCGCGGCGGCCTCTTCGATGTCCACGAGGCGGTTCATGCGTGCTGGATCCAGAGCCAGACGACGCCGCAGAGCCCCGCGAACGCCGTCAGCGCCAGGCCCAGCATGACGACGCGCCAGACGAGCTTCATCCAGAGCCGGAACGCCAGCAGACCGAACAAGCCCACGCCGACCAGGATCGCGAGCACCGAGCCGCCGAGCAGCGCCATCGATGGCTGCTATATCTCGCCGCCCCTGCAGCAGCACGCAGGCGACAGAGAGATCCACCATGATCACGTTTCGAGGTTCCTGGGCGCTCGTGACCGGCGCGAGTGGCGGCATCGGCGAGTCGATGGCGCGCGAGCTCGGCCGCCGCGGCGCGAACGTGATCCTCACGGCGCGCAGCGAGGGCAAGCTGAACGCCATCGCGAAGGACATCGCGGCGAACGGGGTCGAGACGCGCGTGCTCACCGCCGATCTCGCGACCGACGCCGGCATCTGGAAGCTGCTCACGCTCGTCGACGCGCTCGGCATCGCGGTCGACCACGTGGTCGCCAACGCGGGCTTCGGCGGCTTCGGCGAGTTCGCCGAGCAGAGCGAGCGCGCGCAGCTCGAGATGGTGATGCTCAACTGCAGCGCGTTGACGGTGCTCGTGCGGCACTTTCTTCCCAAGCAGATCGAGCGCAAGCGCGGCGGCGCGATCCTCGTCGCGTCCACGGCCTCGTTCCAGCCGACGCCGCTCTACGCCGTCTACGGCGCGACGAAGCACTACGTGCGCGCGCTCGGCGAGGCGCTCGCAGCCGAGCTCGAGGGCACGGGCGTGACGATCAGCGTGCTCTGCCCTGGCCCGGTCGAGACGGGATTCCAGGCGCGCGCGAAGACGAGCATCGCGAAGGCGCAGCAGCGCTCGGTGCTCTCCGCCGACGTCACGGCCAACGCAGGGCTGGATGGCTACGAGCGCGGACGCGTCGTCGTGGTGCCCGGCCGCATGAACAAGATGCTCGCGGCGGTCGCGGCCGCCGTGCCGAACCGCGTCGTGGTGCCGGCGACGTTGCGCATGATGCGCACCAAGGACCGCGCGTGATCCGTCGCGGTGCGTTCCTGATCCTGCTGCTCGCAGGTTGCGATTCGTGGGACCCGCGCAACCAAGCGCTCCACGTCGCGAGCGAGGCGCTCTCGTGCAACACGCTCGAGCTCACGCAGACGCGCGAGAACGTCTACGAGGCCGTCGGATGCGGGCAGCAAGGCACGTTCGCCTGCACGTCCGGACATCTCGAGCCGCATTGCATCCAGGTGCGCACGAGCGGCAGCGAGATCGCGCAGGACGACGAGAGCGATGCGCCGCCGCACGACACGCGCTCGATCGCCGAGAGCGAAGCGGCGCTCTACGCCGATCACGACGACGACGTCGATCCGAGCGCCGACGAGAGCGCGGCCGAAACGCATGCGACGAGCGATGCGACGGACC
>CAYSCF010000446.1:0-5057 GCA_964429305.1 uncultured Sandaracinaceae bacterium
TGATGCGCAAGATCGCCGTGTCGCGCTTCACGCGCACGCTCGGCACGCTGCTCACGTCCGGCGTGCCCATCCTCGACGCGCTCGAGATCGTCGCGAAGGCATCCGGCAACGTGGTGGTCGAGAAAGGCATTCTCGACACCGCACAGAAGATTCGCGAAGGCCGGACGATGGCCGAGCCGTTGATGGAGACCAAGGTCTTCCCGCCCATGGTCGTGCAGATGATCGGCGTCGGTGAGCAGACCGGCGCGCTCGATCAGATGCTCAACAAGATTGCCGACTTCTACGAAGAGGAAGTCGACATCGCCGTCGCTGCGCTCACGTCGTTGCTCGAGCCGATCATGATGGTCGTGATCGGTGGCATGGTCGGCTTCATGCTGATCGCGATGTACATGCCGATCTTCGAGATCGCCGGCAAGGTCAAGGCGGAGTGAGCTCGTCGGCGGCGGCGCCGCCGGATGCCTCGGCGGAGCTCGACGATGCGCGCGTGTCGGCTCCCGTCCCGAGCGCGCGACGCGAGATCCCGGCTCGCTCGCGCCTCTCCGTGGGCCTCGCGATGCGCCTCGGTGTGGGGCTCGTCCTGCTCGGCGCTACAATCGTGGCTCTGGGCGGCGATCCGGAGATCAACGGCGGGTTCTTCCGGCTCGCGCTCGTCGTCTTCGCGAGCTCGCTCGGATTCGCCGTGTGGCTCGCGCTGCGGCCTGCGGACGTCGAGCGGATCGCGCTGACGTGGATCGCGCTCGATCTCGTGCTGGTGAGCGCGCTCGTCTACATGACCGACGGTGCGCTGAGCGGCTTCGCGTTCCTCTACGGCGTCGTCGTGCTCGGCGGATCGGTCGTGGTCGGTCCACGGCCGACGCTCGTGATCGCGGGCCTCGCGCCGGTCCTGTACGTGTCGGTAGCGCTCGGCCTCGCGAGCGGCGCCCTGCCCGGCCCCGCGCACTCGGTCCTCACGGCCCCGCCGCCGTCCGAGGCCGACTTCGATCTCGCGCTGCTCCGGAACATCGTCGGTCTGCTGCTCGTCGGTGGCCTCGCCGCGCTGTTGAGCGATCGGCTCTACCAGACGCGCGGTGCGCTCGTGCGCGCGACGGCGAGCGCCGCCACCAACGCGCGACTCACCGAGGACATCGTGCGCTCGCTCGGCTCGGGACTCGTCACGACGAACCTCGACGACATCGTGCAGACGATCAACGACGCGGGCGCGCACATGCTCGGAGCCTCGAGCGATCGGATCGTCGGTCAGCCGCTCGGGAGATTCTTCCTCGACGTCACGCCCATGGCGGAGGCGCGCAGCGAGCGCGTCGCCCGGCGCGCCGACGATACGACCTTTCCCGTGGGCTACTCGCGCACGCAGCTCGTCTCGAACGCCGGCGAGGTCCGCGGGTGGCTCGTGCTCTACCAAGATCTCACCGAGCTCGCGACGCTACGCGAGAAGGCCGAGCGCGCCGAGCGTCTGGCGGTGCTCGGTCAGCTCGCCGCCGGGCTGGCGCACGAGATCCGGAACCCGCTCGGCGCGATCTCCGGCTCGGTCGAGCTCGTCCGTGACGCGGACATCCTCGGCGCGGAGGACAAGCGCTTGCTCGGAACGGTGCTGGGCGAGGTGGATCGCGTCAACGAGCTCGTCTCCACGATGCTCGAGCTCGGTCGGCCGACCACACCGGAGCGGCGGATCGTGGACGTGGCGGACATCGCACGCACCGTCGTCGAGCTCGCGCGCCGCCAGGCGAGCACGGTGAGCCTCGTGCTCGAGAGCAGCCCCGCGATGGCGTCGGTCGATCCGGGCCAGATGCGACAAGTGCTCTGGAACCTCGTGAAGAACGCGATTCAGTTCTCGCCCAAGGACGGTGAAGTCCACGTTCGAGCTCGGGCCGAAGACGGGCGCGTGAAGCTCGAGGTCGAGGACCGCGGCCACGGGATCGACGCCGCCGACGTGGCGCGCGTGTTCGATCCGTTCTTCACCAAGCGCGCGCACGGCGTGGGCCTCGGCCTCGCGATCGCCAAGCAGATCGTCGACGCCCACGGTGGCACCCTCACCGTCGAGAGCGCGCCGGGCAGGACGTGCTTCGTCGTGTCGATCGCGAGCGCGCCGGCGGAGTGACTGCCTGCCGGAGTGCCCGGCCCTCGGCGATCAGCTCTTGGTCTGACGAACGGCGTGCGCCGCGCGCGTACCGAGCGGGCCGAGGATCGCCCACGGCTTGTCCTCGCTCGAGACCAGCGGCGACGGTCGATCCGTCAGCACTTCGCAGCCCGTGTGCGTGACGAGCAGCGTGTGCTCGAACTGCGCCGACAGAGAGCCGTCGCTCGTCACGACGGTCCACTCGTCCGGCTTCACCTCGGTCTCGTAGTGGCCGATGTTGATCATGGGCTCGATGGTGAAGACCATGCCGGCGCGCATGCGCTCGTTCTTGTGGCCGTCGCCGGCCTTCGGAACGTAGTGCGGGACCTGCGGCTTCATGTGGAACTCGCGGCCGACGCCGTGGCCCACGTAGTCGCGCACGACCGAGCAGCCGCGGCTCTCCGCGTACTCCTGGATCGCGGCGCCGATGTCCCAGATGCGCCCGCCGTGCTTGACCGCCGCGATGCCGCGCTCGAGCGAGTGACGCGCGGTCTCGACGACGCGCTTGGCGTCCTCGCTCGGCTCGCCCACGTAGAACGTGGCGCTGGTGTCGCCGTGGTAGCCCTTGAAGTACGTCGTGACGTCGACGTTGACGATGTCGCCGTTCTTCAGGATCTGCTTGCCCGGAATGCCGTGGCAGACGACCTCGTTCACGCTCGTGCAGACACTCTTCGGGAAGGGCCGCGGCGCGCCCGAGGGACGGTAGTTGAGCGGCGACGGATACGCATCGCGCGCGAGGATCCACTCGTGCACGAGCTTGTCGATCTCGTCGGTGCTCATCCCGACACGGATGTTCTGGCCGACCATGACGAGACACTCGCCCGCCATGCGGCAGCTCTCGCGCATGCGGTCGATCATCGACGGGCTCATGATCTCGACGGACGACATCGTCGCCTGCTCTAGCGCGCGTGCGGTGCCCGATCAATCATCGCCCGCCCGCTCGGGCGAAGACGCGGAGGAACGATGCGTGATTTCGATGGTCTGAACGTGGTGGTGACCGGCGGAACGGGGGCGCTCGGTACCGCCTTGGTGAGCCTGCTGCTGGAGCGTGGCGCGCACTGCCACGTGCCGGCGATGGACGACGCCGACGCGGGCCGCTGGTCGCTCGCGAAGAACGCCGGCGTCACCGTGCGCGCCGGCTTCGATCTCAGCAACGAGACCGACGTCGAGCGCTTCTACGCCGCGCTGCCGGGGCTCTGGGCCTCCATCCACGTCGCCGGCGGATACGCGGGCGGCCCGATCCTCGACACCACGCCAGTGACCGCGCGAAAGATGCTGTCGACGAACGCGATGAGCGCCTTCCTCTGCTGCCGCGAGGCCGTACGCCGCATGCGCAGCGGCGGCGAGACCGACGGTCCCCCTGCAGGCGGTCGCATCGTGAACGTGGCGGCGAAGCCCGCGATCGTTCCGGCCGGTGGCGTGTCCGCATACGCGATGAGCAAGGCGGCGGTCGCGGCGCTGACGCTCAGCCTGGCGGAGGAGCTGCGCGAAGAAGGCATCTGGGTGAACGCGGTCGTCCCGTCGACGATGGACACGCCGGCCAATCGCGCCGGGATGCCGAACGCCGATCACGCGAAGTGGCCGAAGGTGATCGAGGTCGCCGAGACGATCGCTTTCCTGGCCTCACCGAAGAACGGCTCGACACGCGGCGCGCTGGTCCCGGTCTACGGCCGCACCTGAAATGGCTCAATTGTCGATCACGTGATGGAACACGACCGGTGCCGAGCCGGTCGTGACGACGGCGCTCGAGTCGAGCGTCTGGAGCCACACGGTGTGGCGCTCGCCGTTGTACGGGAACGGAATGCCCGCGATCACGGGGTCGCTCTCGTGGCCGGTCGCGGCGACGAGCCGCGGGTTGACGATCTCGCTGCTCGTCGCCGGGACGAAGAGGCCCGCCGTCTGCAGGATCTGGTTCGTGCCGGCGTTCCTCAGCGTCGGCGCGTCGCACAACACGACCACGCCGCCGCGCGCGAGGAACTCTTCCAGTGCATCGGCCCACGCGACGCCGAGCGCGCGCAGCGTCGCGTCCGTCGCGTTCGCTTCGGCGTACACGAGGAACGTATCGAAGCTCGCGAGCGATGCCGTCACGACGTCGGCGCTCGGCGCGACGCTGACCGTGTACACGCGCGTGCCCGCCGCTTCGGCGAGTGCCGCGTCGGTGCCCGTGACGCTCGCCGCGGTCGCATCGATCCGGTACGCGAGCACGCTAATCGAGGCGCGCCCCGCGAGGAACACCGCGTTCGCGAGCACCTGGCTCATCTCCATGCGCCGCGTCTCGTAGTCGTGGCCGACGAACACCAGGTGGCCATCGGGTGCGGCGGCGCAGGCGCTCGCCACGCAGTTCTGCGCGCCGCAATCGGTCGTGCAGTCGCCGCAGTGGTGGGGATCGCTCGTGGTGTCCACGCAGCGCGTGCCGCAGGCCAGGAGCGCGCCGCAATCGGCGGCGCAGCTGCCGCTCGCGCAAACGTCGGTCCCGCTGCAGCTCGTCGCACAGTCGCCGCAATACGTCGCGTCGCGCGGATCGACGCAGCTCGTGCCGCACAGACGCGTGCCGAGACCGCAGCGCAGCGGCCCGGCGTCGAGGCTCGCGTCGGAGTCGGCGTCGACCACCGAGAACGCGTCCACGAGCGCGCCCGCGTCGGTCCCTGCATCGACGCCGACATCGGGACGCATCGGGCCGGCATCGCGGCCGGCGTCGGGCACCACGGCCGCATCGTTGCCGATGCAGTGTCCGCCCGAGCAGCCGAGCACGCACGAGACGCCGCACGCACCGCAATTCAGCCCATCCGACTGGAGGTTGACGCAATAGCGCCCGCACGGCACGTAGGGCGGGCGGCACTGCGACCCGACGACCGAGCTACAGCTCGTGATCGTCAGTCCGAGGCCGAGGCATGCGACGACTATCCTCATGCGGCCGCTCCCGGCACGTACACGACGGCGTCGG
>CAYSCF010000447.1:0-5042 GCA_964429305.1 uncultured Sandaracinaceae bacterium
AAGCTCGACGTCGCGCTGCACAAGAACCTGAAGGAACGCTCGCGTCGCTTCGCCGACATACCGCTCGATGCCGCAGCCGACGACACTTTGCGCCGCGTGCGACGCCGCTGCGTCGACTATGCGGAGACGAGGCCCGAGTACAACCACGCGACGAACGCCGCCTGCGTGCTCGGTCGTCGTTCGCTCACGCGCGGGATCTTCCTCGATCGCCGCCCGTTCCTCGTCTCCTACGATCCGCGCACGGACGACGAGCGGCACTCGGTGCTCGAGAGACTGATGGCGGCGCCGCTGCCGGTCTGCGCGGGCATCAGCCACGAGTACTTCTTCGCGACCATGGACTCGCAGCGCTGGGGAAGCGGCACCAAGCTCCCGCACAACGTGCAGGGCCTGCTCGGCGTCTCGAACGGGGCCGACGGCGACCTCCGCGCCGGGCTCTGGAGCCAGACGACGGAGATCCACGAGCCGATTCGGCTCGTCACGATCATCGATGCGGAGCCGGAGGCGATCACCGAGGTGCTCGAGCGCCTGCCGCCGGTCCGGCATCTCGCGGTGAACGCGTGGATCCATCTCTTCGCGTGCTCGCCGTCGGGCCGCGGGTTCTTCCGCTGGGTCGGACAAGCCTTCGAGCCATACGATGCGCAGGCGCACGCGCTCTTCGAGGTGAGCTCGTCGCTCGCGGCGTGCATGCACACGCGCGAGAACGTCGCCCCGTGCTTCGTCGTTCCCGGCTCGGTTCATGGTGAGGATCACTCGTGATGGATGTCATCGTTGCGATCGCGACGTACGAGCCGCTGCTCTCGCTCTTGGCGATGCTGACGCTGCTCTTGCCGGCGGCGGGCTCGCTCGTGATGATCTTCCTGAGCATCAGCGGCGTGAAGCCGAGCGAGCGCTGGATCGCCGTCGTCTCGGGCCTGAGCATCTCGCTCGCCGCGATGTCGGCCCTCTTGCTCGCGATGCTGACGATGCTGCATCCGTCGCACGAGTTCGACGAGGTGCTGTGGACGATGTACCAGGTCGGTGACTACCACCTGGACGTCTCGGTCTACGTCGATCCGCTCTCGGCGAGCCTCATCACGCTGGGCGCGATCGTGATCCCGGTGCTCGGTCGCTTCTCCGGTCGGTATCTGCATCGCGAGCCTGGATATCTGCGCTTCTTCGTGCTCGTGGGCGTCGCGGCGACGGGCTTCTTCTGGTTCGTCCTCGGCGGCTCGATCGACATGGCGTTCTTCGGCTGGGAGCTGCTCGGGCTCTCGAGCGTGCTGCTCGTCGCGTTCTTCTGGGATCGCCCCGAGACGGTCGTCGCCAGCGCGCGCATCTTCGTGACGTATCGCGTGGCCGACATCGCGCTCTTGATGGGCGTCGTGCTCTTGCACCACGAGGTCGGTGACTCGAGCTGGCGCACGGTGCTTCACATCGGCGATCCCGGGCACCAGCTCGGCGAGGGCGCCGCGACCGTGCTCGGGCTCGCGTTCCTCATGGCCGCGATCGCGAAGTCGGCCCAGGCGCCCGTGAGCGCGTGGATCCTCCGCGCGATGGAGGGGCCGACGCCGTCGAGCGCGCTCTTCTACGGGACGCTGTCGATTCACGCCGGCGTCTATCTGTTGCTGCGCGTGTGGCCCGTGCTCGAGGACGCGCCGATCGCCAGGCTCGCGGTCATCGCGGTGGGTCTGACGACGGCGATCACGTCCTCGGTCGCGTCGCGCGTTCGCGCCGATGCCAAGGGTGCGCTGGCGCTGGCGACGAGCGCGCAGACCGGGCTGATGCTCGTCGAGGCGGGCCTCGGCTGGATCGATCTCGCGATGCTCCATCTGCTCGCGCACGGTCTCTTGCGCCTCGGTCAGTTCTTGCGTGCGCCCTCGTGGCTGCAGGACGCGCAGGCGCGCCGGAAGGCGCTCGGCGGGGGTACGTACCGATCCGACTTCTACGTCGAGAAGTTGCTGCCGTTCGGGCTGCGCGCGTGGTTGCACGCTGCGGCGCTCTCGCGCTTCGGATTCGACGGCATCGTCGACCGCTTCTTCGTGCGACCGCTCGCCGAGATCGCGCACCTCGTGAGCCGCCCGCGTCCGCGCATCCGGCAAGGCGCCAAGATCTCCGCGAGCATCTACCCGAGCGTGCCGCCGCACGCGCCCGAGCGCGAAGTGGGCCTCCGAACCTCGCTGCCGCCGCGGAGCACGCCATGAACGACCTGATGAGCACCTTCTGGCCCGACTGGTTCGCGTGGATGGTCGCGCCGGTCCTGGGGTTCGAAGCAGCCCGCTCCGCGCGCATCCAGATCCGGACCGGGAGGCGGACCCCGCGCGATGCGTACATCGTCAGCGCGGGCGAAGGGTTGCTCGTCTTCAGCTGCCTGGCCGCGCGGACGCCTCTGGTGTTTCTCGTGTGCGCGCTGCTGCACGTGGCGATGGCCGCCTACCGCGAAGGGAGCATCTGGCGTCGTGGCGTGGTGTCCACCGGATCGATGCTCGGCGCCGCGGGCGTGCTCGCGTTCGCGACGCAGGCGACGACGTTCGAGACGCTCGCGGTCTCGGGGCTCGTCGACGAGTCGATTCGCTCGGTCGCGCTGTGTCTGCTCGTCGCATCGTGTGTCCTCTCGCTCTTGCCGGTGAAGGTCGAGGACGAAGCCAAGGGTGCGCAGGTCGCGCCGATGGCTCTCATCGCGTTCGCCCGCATGGCGGTGCCGCTCTCGACGCAGGAGCCGCGCGCGACGCTCGTCATCCCGCTGATCGCGATCGGTGTGAGCCTCGTGTCGGCGCTCTGGCTGCTCACTGCCGGCATGCGCGCCAATCACTTCGAGCGCGAGTCGCTCGTGTCCGAGCTCCTGGTGTGCGAGCGCGGCGTGCTCTTCTCGTTCGTGTGGATGGGCTTCGCGTCCGGCGATCAAGAGACGGGCGTCGGCGCAGTGATCGAGTGGTGGGCAGGCGCGCTCGCGTTGGTCGCGCTCGAGAGCTCGCTGCGCGTGAAGGTGCTCCCCAAGCCGATGGCATTCTTCGCGCTCGCGATGGCGGTGGGCCTGCCGGGCACGGTCGGTTTCATCGCCGAGGACCTGCTCGCGCACGGGCTGCTCGAGCTGCGTCCGCTCCTCGCTGCAGGCTTCGTCGCCGTCGGTGCGGTGAACGCGGCGGCGCTCTTCCTCTCGCTCGTGAACGTCATCGCGGAAGGCGGCTACGATCCGCGCGAAGCACCGCCACCGACCGCGGGCATGATCATCCCCGCATTTCTGTCGCTGCTGATCGGTCTCGCGCCGCGACCGTTCGTGACCGGGGCGTCGCTCGCGCACGAAGCGACGGGTGGCGCGCAGGAGGGCTCGCACGCCCACGTGATGGGCCACGCCAGCGACGGGTACGACATCCCGCCTCCGTGAGTGATGGCGGTTTTGTGGATTGCGCCGGCCGGGCGTGACATCGAAGGGTGTGCCCGCCGTCGTCCTGAGCCAATCACCCGCCCGCTACGTGCGCGAAGCGCGCCTCGTTCGCGGTGCGCAGGGGCCCGAGCTGCACGTGCTCGCTTGGTGGCCGGACACGCAGCGTGAGGCGCATCTGGCGCTCGAGGTCGGGCTGGAGCCGCTCGCGCTCGGGCCCGAGCGGGTCGTCGCCGAGGGCAGGGCGCTCGAGGCGCTCGCGTGGAGTGACGTGCCGCGCGTGGTCTCGGGCACCGTCCGCGACGACGCCGAGGCGGGCGCCGAGCGCGTCACGATCGATCGCGGCACCGGTCGATCGCGCGTCGTGTTGCATCGCGCCGAGACGGACGTCGTGGTGTGGGACGCGTACGCGACTGCAGCAGCGCCGGCCCTCGCGCGCGGAAACGGCGGGACGTGGATTGCCTTCCACCACAACCTGCGCGAGGACACCGGTGAGCCGGATCTGACGAAGTGGATCGCGCTGCGCTTCGTGAGCGACGCAGGCGAGGTGCTCGCACCGGACGCGCCGATGCGCGATCGCGATCGGGATCGCGAGGGCGAGGAACAGGGCTTCGAGATGCCGTCGCTCGCGGCCCATGCGGAGGGCGGCGTCACGCTCTTCGGTCGCGGCTCGCATCGCTTCTACGCGCAGCAGCTCGACGCCGGCGGATTCGCGGAGCGTGTCCCACTCGGAGACGGAACGTGGGGCTGCCGCGGTCGTCGCGTGGCCGTGCTCGCTCTCGACGACCAACGCGTGCTCGTGGCGCGGCGCGAGCGCCCCGGCATCGTCGTCGCGATCGAGCCGCGCAAGCTCGCAGGCGCACCGCGCATGATCCCCGTCCAGGTCGAGCATCCCGATCGTCCACATCGCGACGTGCCCGCGCGGCCGCGGTCGATCGATCCGGCGCATGCGCGCGGCCTGCGTACGCTCTTCGGAGACATCCATCAGCACAGCGCGCACTCCGACGGCTGCGGCACGGCCGACGAGCCGTACTTGCGCGCGCGATGGGTCTACGGCGACGACTTCGGTGCGCTCTCCGATCACGAGTCGTTCCTCGGCAAGCGCATCTCGCCGGGCGAGTGGAAGCTGCTGGCATCCACGGCGGATGCGCACGACGTGCCTGGCACGTTCACGACGCTCCACGCGTACGAGTGGACCGGTAAGGCCTTCCCGGGGCCGGGCCACAAGGTCGTCTACGCGCAGGCGGCGCACCCGATCGTGTCGCGCGACGAAGAGCCGACGGGGGAAGGCCTCGCACGTCGTCTTCGTGGGACCGGCTCGATCGCGGTGCCGCACCACGTGGGCTGGACCGGCGCCGACGAGCACGCGCACGACCCGGAGATCCAGCCCGTCTGGGAGATCTGTTCGTGCCACGGCTGTTATCTCGAGGCCGATCATCCGCTCGGGCAGCGCGGCGATCTCCGCGATCAGATGATCGATCGCGTGCTCGCGCGCGGGCATCGCTTCGGCTTCATCGCGTGCTCCGACGGCCACGGTCTGCTGCGGCACCACGGCGTCGCGCGCAAGCGTGATCCATTCCGCACGGGTCTCACCGCGGTGCTCGCCGTCGACAACACGCGCGCTGCGATCTTCGAGGCGATCCGCGCGCGTCGCTGCTACGCGACGAGCGGCGTGCCGATCTTC
>CAYSCF010000448.1:0-5040 GCA_964429305.1 uncultured Sandaracinaceae bacterium
TCGGTTCCGCACGCAGCCCTTGCCGCGCCTGACGCTGCGGCCTTTCATCACGCCGAGAGGACACGCGGGCGCGGTGGCGCCGATCGATCTGCACGACGTCGTCTTCGAGGGGCGCGTCGATGCAGACGGGATCACGCACGGTGATCTCGGCGGCGCGATCCACGTCGCGGACGTCGTGCCATGGCTGAACACCTACGTCGTCCCCGATCAGCCGAGCGATCCGACGACGCTCGCGGCGCTCCTCTTGCCCGATCTCGCGCCCAGCGCGGACGGCCACAGCTGCGCGGACTTCTCCGCCGGCTTCGGCTTCACCGCGATCGCTGCGACGCTCGTGCACTGACGCGATCGGGTAGCCTGCGGGGCGTGACGGGCTTCGTCTCCGCTTCCTCGTTCGAGCGCATCGCCTCCGGCGATCACCGCGGCGCGATCGATGCGGGCTGGGCGCAGGGGCGCGGCGCCTATGGTGGGCTCGTCACGGCGATGATGGTGCGCGCGCTGGAGGCCGAGGCGCCGAAGGGGCAGGCGATCACGACCATCACCGCGGTGTTCGTCGCACCGGCCACCGAAGGCCCGGCCTCCATCGCGACCGACACGATCCGTGCAGGCCGCAACGTCTCGACGTTCCGTGCGTCGCTGCTTCGCGAGACGACCACGCTCGCCACGTGCCTGGCGACCTTCGCGCGCGAGAGAGAAGGTGCGCTCGTCTACGGCGCGCTGCCGATGCCCGAGGCGCCGCCGCCGGACGCCGTGAGCGATGGTCCGGAGGAGCACTACATCCCGCCCTTCGCGCGCCGCTTCGCGTTCCGGCAGACGCACGGGCCGCGGCCCTTCTCGGGTGGAGCCGAAGCGCGCGTCGCCGGCTGGTGCCGCCTGCTCGAAGCGGCGGTCGCGATCGACGCGGCGCTCGTCTCGGCGATCCTCGACGCGTGGCCACCCGCGGCCGTCGCGATCTCGCCCGCGTGGTGCCCCGTCGCGTCGGTGGATCTGACCTACCATTTCCTCCGGCCGCTTCCGGTCTCGAGCGAGTGGCTCTTCTACGACGCGCGCGCGTCGTACGTCGCAGGCGGCCTCGCCGACGAGCATGCGACGCTCTGGACGGAGCGCGGCGAGCCGATCGCCACGTCGCGGCAGCTCATCGCGCTCTTTCCGCCCGAGCCGCGCTGATCTCCGACGCTGCGCTCGCACGATGATCGCTGGCTGGATCGGGGCCGCCCGCTCGTGCGACAAAGGGATCCGTCGTGCTGAAGGATGGCGTCGGATACCTGCTGCTCGTGGTCGCGTTGACCGTGCTGGTCCTCGGCGTCGATGCGGTCCGCGGGCACGACTACGTCGCAGCCGTGCTCATCCTCGGGACCGGGCTGGCCGTGCTCCGAGCGTCGGTGACCCTCTTGCGGCCGTCGATCGGCGAATGAAGCGCGTCTGGCTCGCGCTCGTGCTCGTCGCGTGTGGCTCCCCGCCGCCGGCGCCGCCCACCGAGATCGTGGCGCCCGTGGTGACGGCCGAGGGCCCGATCGCCGCGCGGGTCGACGGCGAGCCGATCGCGGTCTCCGAGGTCGAAGAGGCGGCGCGCGCGACGGGGCTCACGCCGACGGAGGCGCTGCGTCGGCTCGAGCAAGAGCGCGCGCTCCTGCATCGCGCCGCGCACGTCTCGCTGCAGGCCGACGCGGAGGCCGACGATGCGAGCCGTCGCGCGTCCGTTCAAGCGCTGCTGCACGACCGCGTCGAGGCCGCGATCGACGAGAGCACGATCGAGGACACCGAGATCGCCGCGCGCTATCGCGCCTCGCGCGCATCGTGGATGCAGCCGGAGCGACGCGGGAGCGTGCACGTGCTCGCGGCACCGCAGAACGACGAAGCGCGCGCCGCAGCGGAGCGATTCATCCGCGCGTGCATCGCACGCCTCGCTGGCTCGACCGATCCGGCGGGCGAGGCTCGCGCGATCGCGGCCGAGGGCGCGGCCGGCCGCTCGTTCACGCTCACGGTAGAGGCCCTTCCGCCGACGACGCGGCAGGCGCGGATCGAGGAGCCCTATCTCGCGGCGCTGTTCGCGATCCCGTCCGCGCCCGGCGTGGCTCCCGAGCCGGTCGTGACGTCGTACGGTATCCACGCCGTCGTGCTGACGTCGATCGAGCCGGCCTTCGAGATGACGCTCGCCGAGGCGACCCCGATCCTGCGCCGGCAGCTGGTGGCCGAGCATCGCGGCGCCGCGCTCGACGCGCTCACGCGCACGCTCGCCTCGCATACGACGGTCCAGATCGACGAGCGCGTGGCGGCGGTCGCCTTCGCCGCGCCGCTCGACGAACCTCCCGCGGAGATGCGATGAGCACGGCGAGCGTGCGCGAGGAGCATCGGCGCGACATCGACGAGAGCGCCTTCACGGGCGTGCTCCGTTCGCTGATGCGCGGCGTGCCGGAGGCGCTCCTGGCCGTGTTCGTGGACGAAGAGGGTGAGTGCATCGACTACTGCAGCTCGCTGCCGCCGTTCGACACGAAGATCGCGGGCGCGCAGCTGCACGTGATGGTCCACGAGATCGCGCCGATCGTCGCGCGCCTGCGCGGGGGCAAGGTGTGGTTCGTCCACGTGCAGGGGAGCGAGCGCGAGCTGATGGTGCGGCGCGTGAGCGACGAGTACTTGCTCGTGCTCGTGACGCGCCCGATCCGCGTGGAGGGGCCCCTGCGCGCTGCCATGGATGCGACGGTGGCGGCGCTCCGGGCCGAGGGCGAGATCGCGCGCCCACGCTGGGAGCCGCATCGACAGCCCCTGGTCGTGGAGACGCGCGAGGCGCGAGGCTGGGGCTACGCGCCGGAGATCCTCTACGATCGCGGCGTCCGGACCGAGATCCTCGCGGTTCTCGGATGGTTCGGGGAGGGCGAGGGCGCGCAGCGTCGTGACGTCTTCCTGGTCCGCACGGAGCACGGGGAGGAGCTGACGCTCGCGCACCGGCTCGACGACGGCGTCTGGGAGCGACGCTGAGGAGCTGGGTGACACTGGCCGCGCCGTTCTCTTTCGATCCCTTCGGCCGTCGAGTAGCATCGGCTCCGTGAGTCGACGCTGCCCGCAGTGCGGGACCGAATATCCCGACGCCACGTCGTTCTGCGGCAACGACGGCACCATCGTCATCCAGGTGCCGCCTGCCGGGCAGATCGCCGATGCGCGCCTCGGCCTACGCTTCGGCGACTACGTCGTGGCGGCGCACGTCGCCGACGGCGCGATGGGCCGCGTCTACGAGGGCCGCCACGCGCAGACCAAGCAGCGCGTCGCGATCAAGGTGCTGCATCCCGACGTCGCGAAGGACAAGGTCGCGGTCGAGCGCTTCAAGCGCGAGTTCGAGACGGCGCAGGGCATCGACTCGCCGTACGTCGTGCGCATGATCGACTTCGGCGAGACGCCGGACGGCTCGTATTTCCTGACGATGGAGTACCTGTCGGGGCTCGAGCTCGGTGCGCTGCTGCGGCGCGACACCAGCGTGCCGAAGGCGCGCGCGCTGAGGATCCTCGCGCAGATCGCGCTGGGCCTGGAGGATGCGCACTCGTTCGGCGTCATCCATCGCGATCTGAAGCCGGACAACATCTTCCTGGTCGAGTCGCCCGAGGGCGATCAGATCCGCATCCTCGACTTCGGATCCGTGAAGCTCCAGATGGAGACCGGGCCGAAGCTCACCGCGTTCGGAACGACGCTCGGCTCGCCGTATTACATGTCGCCCGAGCAGGCGATGGGGAAGGCGGACGTCGACAACCGCACCGACGGGTTCGCGCTCGCAGCGATCTTCTACGAGATGCTGAGCGGCAAGATCGCGTTCGACGGCAAGCAGGTCGCCGAGATCCTGATGAAGATCGTCAACTCGATGCCCGAGCCGCTCTCGCGCGTGGCGCCGGGCATGCCGCCGGGGCTCGACGATCTGATCGAGAAGGGCGTCGCGAAGGACAAGAAGAAGCGCTTCGGATCGACGACCGAGCTCGCTGCGGCTGCGTTCCAGGCGTTCGGCCTGCAGGCGACGGCGGACCGCGCGTCGATCGAGGCGTGGGGCAAGAAGCCGGTCGCCGAGATCGAGGCGGCGCTCGCGGCGGCCACGCCGCCGGCGCCAGCTGCCTACGGCGCGCCGATGCCGATGGGCGTCACGCCGCTGCCGAACCAAGCGCCGGTCGCTGCGGCGCCGATGAGCGTCGCGCCGCCTGCGGGCGGGCGATCGATGATGCCGATCGTGATCGGCGGCCTCGTGCTGCTGATCGTGATCTCGCTCTGCGGGACCGGGCTCTTGTTCTTCTTCAACCGCTGATCGCGTCGCGCGTCAGCTCGCGCATCACGATCGTGGCGTAGCCGCCCGCTGGCAGCACGAACGAGACGACGAGGCCTTCGTCGTCGGCGCTCACGGTCGGCTCGCTCAGGCGGAACCGATACGGTCGGCGCGTTCCCTCGCCCGCGCGACGAAAGCGCTCGAGCTTCGCGGCATCGAGGCCGGCCTTGGCGAGCGCAGCCTCTTCGATCGCCTTCGCGTCGTCCTCGGGCCAGCGCATCTCGGCGCCGAACATCGGGCCGGTCGCGCTGATCTCGAAGCGCTCCGCACGTGCGCGGGCCTCCTCGACGTCGGTCGCCACGAACATGCCGCCGGTGTCCTCCTTGCGACAGAGATCGCCCTTCACGAGCGAGGCGAGCCCTGCGCCGCGGATGCGCTCGGCGAGCAGCTCGTTGAAGATCGCCGACTGCACCGCCGAGACGTGGAGCTTCCGCTCGAACGGGGCACGCGGGGGCCGTGCATCGCCGAGGATCCACTCCTTCGCGCGCGAGAGCGTCGCGCCTCCACGCCCGAAGCGCTGCTCGCCGAAGAAGGAAGGAACGCCGGTGGCCGCGAGCTGGTCGAGCACGCGCTGCGCGTCGTCCCGTCGTGACGCATCGGCGCCGCGCAAGCGCAGGATGAAGCGGTTTCCCTTCAGGTGGCCGGTGCGCAGCTTGTTCCCGTGACGCGCCGCCTCGAGGATCCGGATGTCGTCGAGGGTGAGCGCGAGCGCCTTGTCGCGATCGCCTTTGTGGAAGCTCGCCCAC
>CAYSCF010000449.1:0-5021 GCA_964429305.1 uncultured Sandaracinaceae bacterium
TGCTCGGTCGTTTGAATCCGTCGCGTCGCACGCAATCCCTCCACGAGCTCTTCTCGCCGGATGCCGCCGAGGCACTCCTTCTCGCGCGGTGGTCGTTCAACGTTCGTGAGCTCGAGCAACGGATGCTGCTTCTCTCGTCGCAAGTGCCATCGGGTCGCGTCGAGCTGCACCACCTGCCGGCGCTCCTGCGCGCCGCTCTCGATGCCCGGGTCGGCGCACGCACGAGCATCTCTGCCGAAGAGCTCGCGCTGCTGGAGATCCCGTCCGATCGAACGCCCAGCCGTGACGAGCTCGTGCGCGTCCTCGCTCGCCACAGCGGCAACGTGAGCCAGACGGCGGCGTTCTTCGGCAAGGACCGTCGGCAGATCTATCGCTGGGCCGAGCGGCTCGGAATCGCGCTGACCGAGTCGCGCGATCTCTGAGGCTCAGTGCGCTGCCGGCCGGCGCGGCGCGGCCCTGCGCTCGCGCCGCACGCGCTCGAGCGCGTGCGCTTCGTTGGCGATCACGCCGTTGAACGGCGCCGCAATTCCATCGCCGGTGCCGAGCATGATCTCGATCGTTCGGGCCGGCGTGAGCGCCGGGTCGACGCTGATCATCTTGGCTGCGAGGTTCGCCGCGTTGGGCGACGCCATGCTCGTGCCGCTGAGCGGGACGTGCTCGCCGCTCGGGATCACGCTGTCGACCTCGACCCCGAAGTCGAACAGGCGGACGTGCTCGGGGTTGCTGTTCGTGAACGTGGCCCAGTTGCCGAAGCGATCGACGGCGCCGACGATCAAGAGGTTGGGCGCCGAGATCGAGCCGCTCACGTCCTGGTACTCGACGACGTCGCGGTTGGAGTTGCCGGCCGCGATCACGAAGAGCGTGTCGGGGCAGTGCTCGAAGATCCACGTCCATTCGGCGCGGCGGGCCGCATGGATCTCCGCGGCGCGCGTGCGTACGGCGTCGTCGCTCTCGTAGCGGTCGCCCTCGTAGCGGAGCTCGCCTTCGACGTAGTCGCGCGCGAAGCCGAGCGACGCGTTCACCACGCGCACGTGGTTGGTGTTGATGAACGCCGCGATCGCCTCGATGTTCGCCTGCTCGGCCGCGAGCTCGTCCGCCGTCGGGCCGCGGTGGTGATAGACGCGCGCTTCACCCGCCCACGCCGAGCGGAAGATCGCGACGCGCGCCTGCGGAATGCCGGCCATCAACAGGCCTGCGACGTGCGATCCGTGTGCCCACTCGCCGATCGCGTCGAGGTTCGTCTGCAGGCGATCGAGCGTCTCGGCGTTGCGTGCGTTGCGCATGAGCGAGAGAACGACCTGCGCCGCGGGGCTGCTCGCCATGCCCGCGCGGAGATCCATGACGCCGCGCAGGAACGAGCCGTACTCGCCGAGCACCGCCGGGCCCGGGTCGTACATCAGGCCAGTCTGTGCGGCGTCCGGATCGGAGACGACGCCGTGCGATCCATCCGCCGCCGTGAAGAGACGATCTCCGAGCGGCGCATCGGCGCCGAAGAGCGTCGGTGCCGTGCCGGTGTCCCACACGGCGACGAGCACGGGCTGCGCGTCGCGCGCGCCAGTGAGATCGACCGTCGAGAACGCGAAGTCCGGATCGGCCGGGCGCGCATCGTTCTCGGTGCGCACCGTCGTGATCGCATCGAGGTACGCCGGGCGATTCGCGACGACGTCCGAGAGCACGTGGCCCGCGAGGAGCGCGCTCACGGCGGTGTCGAGCGAGACCATCTGCTCGTGCACGTCCTCGAGCGCGGCATCGATCTGACCCTGATCCTGGTAGATCTGGAACACGACGGTCGATGCACCGAAGCGCGCGCGCGGCAGCTCGCGCAGGATCGCCGCGACGGCGGGATGCTGCGCCTGCACGTCGGCGCCCGCGCGGCGACGCGCGATGACCGAGAGCAGCGTCGTGCCTACGTAGGCGTTGTTCCGGTTGTTCGCGTGCGCGCGGACGACGCGCACCGTTCGCTCGGCGGAGTCGAGATCGCCCGCAGCCAGATCCGCGATCGCGAGGTGGATCATCTGCTCGCAGACGCGATCGCCCAGCGTCGGTGACGACTCCACCGTCCACGTCGCGCGCTCGCCGATCGGCAGGTTCGGCTCGGCCTCGCGGATGCGCGCGACGGATTGATCACGCACGAGAGCGACGAGCGCGGCGTCGTCGAGGCCTGCCCACGGCGAAACGGACGCGGCCGTCTCGGTGCCGGTGGTCGTCGTGGTCGTCGTGGTCGGGGGCGGAGGGCTCGAGCCTCCGCAGGCGGTCAGCCAGAGGACGACGAGGGCGAATCGAAGGTGGCGCATACGCGGCTAGAGAACCCCACGTCGGCCCATGATCGCAAGCGAATCAGTGGATCGAGATGCCGAGCGTGTGCGTCCCGCTTCCGGCGCACACGATCTCGACGGGCCCGTTGCCGCTCGCCGTCACCGCTGCGCCGTCGCACGTCGCGCTCGTGACGCTTCCGAGCGCCGCGGGAACGCGGATCACGTGCGGTGCGTCGTCGGTGCGGCCCTCGAACGTCAGCTCGAACGTGCCCGCGCTCGCGTCGTAGTGCGCGGTCGTCGGCTCGCCCGCGATCACCTCGGCCCAGACGCGCGTGTGCGCGGCGAACACCGCGGCGCGCTCGCTGAACGCGCCCGATGCCGCATCGAAGTCGAAGAAGCCCCACGCGCCCTGCGAGCTCTCCTTCCAAACCCACACCGTCGAGCTCGCGGCCGCTTCGTCGAAGAGGTCGTACATGATGCCGACGTACGGCGCCGAGCCCGGCGAGTCCGGTCGCACGCCCCACTCGCCCGCGAAGAGAGGCGCTTGGAACGCGGCCGCTTCCGTGATCGCGTGCATCACGTTCGGCTCGAGCCGTGCGCGCATGATCGTGTCGAGCTCGTCGTGCGGATCGGAGAACGAGAGGGTATAGAGGTGCACCGCGTAGACGCCGCCCGGATCGGGGAAGGGCGCGGGCGAGCGCGGGCCCACGTCGGTGAGATTGCGGACCGCCGACGGCTCGAAGAACAAGAGATGCCGCGCGTCGGCGGCGCGGATCACCGGCGCGATGCGCGCGTAGAAGCGCGCGATGTTCGGATCGCTCGGCAGCGGCTCGTTGAAGAGGTCGTAGCCGATCACGTTCGGCTCGCTCGCGAATCGCGCCGCGACGTGCGCGGCCATCGCGCCGAACGCGTCCTGCATCGCGGCGGAGGCGGGCATCGTGTCGTCGAAGAACGTCGCGTAGTTCGTGAGCGTCGCCGTGCGCCGATCGGTGAGTGAGTCGCCGAGCGGTCCACAGAGCAGCGTCGTCGGTGGCGGCAGCGTGGCCCACGTCGGTGCGCCGTCTTCTCCGAGATCCTTCGACCAGCCGTCCGCGTGGAAGTCGACGAGCGCGCGGATGCCGTGCGCACCGGCGCGCGCGACGACGTCCTCGACGCGCTGCAGATACGTCTCGTCGAACTGATCGCGCATCGGCTCGATCGCCGACCACTGGATGGGCAGTCGGATCACGTCGAAGCCGATCTCCTGCATGCGGGCGAGATCGGCGTCGGTCAGCTCGGGGATGTCCTCGAGCACGTCGGTCGGCGGCGGACACCGCACGGGATCGAGCGTGACGTCGAAGATGCCGCGCGCCCGCACGTTCACGCCGCGGAGCACCATCACGCGTCCGGATTGATCGATCAGGTGCGTGCGATCCGATCGCACGAAGTCGTCGGTCGGCGGCGTCCAGTGGGTGAGCGGCACGGGAGCGTTGCTGCAGCCGATCAAGCAGAGCGCGAGGCAGAGCCGCTTCATGCGCCGACGATATCGTACCGGACGACCGCAGAGGTCCTTCCTCGCGAACGCGTCGTTCGTGATCGGCGAGGGATTCAACGCGCGAGCGACGATGAGATTCCCTCGTGAATCGTCGTGCGAATCGTCTCGTCAGGGTGGCGAGAAGGTGAGGGCACGATGAAGCACGACGACGGTTCGAACGACCCGACGAGCACGACGACGAAGAAGGCGGCCACGCTCGAAGAGACGGACATCACGACGACGCGCATGGGACGACGCGCGACGATGTCGTTGCTCGGTGCGGTGAGCGCGTCGCTCGCGGCGGTCGGTCTGATCGCGCACGCGAGCGCACAAGATCGTGGTGGCTGCTCCGATGCCGACCCGACCGATCCGTACGGACGAGGACGCTCGTGCGGCGGCGCCGGAGGTCACCCATGCAGCGACATGGACCCGACCGATCCCGGCGGCCAGGGTCGCGCGTGTCACACGGGCGGACCGTGCAGCGACGTCGATCCGAGCGATCCGGCGGGCGCGGGCCGCTACTGTCCGGGCGGAGGTGGAGGCGCGGGCCGGGGCGGCGGCGTGACCGACAGCGATCCCAGCGATCCGGTCGGCCGCGGCCGCGGGAGCAGTGGCAGCGGATCGAGCCGAGGCTGCTCGGACAGCGATCCGACCGATCCGGGAGGCATGGGCCGCCGCTGCTGAATCGTTCCGGAGGTTCGCGCGTCCAGAGGGGAAGCCAGCCCCCGGGTTGGCGTACTCTTCCAGCGAGGGCTTCACGCCGGAGCCCTCGCACGTCTCCCGCCACCCTTGCGCGCCGCGCCGGGGTGGGCGATGAGTGGCGAGAGTCTCGGAGGGTCTTCATGATCGGTCGCTCGCTCGCCTCTTTCCTCGCGCTCTGCGCCGCACTCTCGGTCCCCGTGATGGCGGAGGCGCAGTACGTCGTGCCCGGGCCGCCGATCTACGGCAGCTTCTCGATCACTCTCGGCGACTACACGCCCGGCGTGATGCGCGGCGTCGCGGGCGGGCCGATCGCGCTCGGCGACGTCGACAGCGCGTGCCGCGGCACCGCGAGCGTCCAGCCGAGCCACGTGATCCTCGCGAGCGGCGCGCTCCCGCGCATACGCATCGAGGTCAGCTCCGGTGCGGACTCGACGCTGATGGTGCTGCTGCCCGACGGCCGTCGCCTCTGCAACGACGACTCGGTCGGCCTCAACGCGGCGATCGAGACCGGCACGATCGCCGGCCCGGTATACGTGTGGGTCGGCTCGTAC